>NZ_CP019343.1:1597171-1916605 GCF_002117105.1 Oceanicoccus sagamiensis
TAGCACTCGCTCTGCCCTTACATTATCACCGGATTGGCTGAGTGTTTTGGCAAACTCTAATTGGCAATCTTCAGAAAATGATGAGGGGCTTTCTTCATAGAGGGCTTTGGCCTGAGCCATACGCTCCTTGCTATCTTCTTTATTGCCTTTGCCATAGGAGACCCTGCCCTCTATTAATAAGGACTGTAGTTCATTGTCCCCATAAACATGGAAGCGGGTTCTCATTAAATCTAAATGGCGAGCTATTTCGCTGGTTACCACATTATCGGTATAGGTATCGTGATGGTCACAAAAGTCACTGATACAACGGGACAGATTTAAATGGTTATCCGCCGATTCATATTTGGTATTGCGGGTGGCTTTAATAATATTGCGCCAGGCACCTATGGCGGTATCGTAGTGGTTATTGCGCTCGCAAATACTGGCATACCATTGCTGGCGACGAATCGACAGGGGCGAGACTAATACCGCTCTGGCCATAATATCTTCGGCTTTTTTAAAGTCCTCTGTTTCCAGATAAATTTTGGACAGGTCTTCGTAGGCCTCGATATACATATAGTTAATATCAATCAGCTCGAGGTAAAGCGCCTCGGCCTCGTATAAACGCCCCTGTTGCAGATGGACTTTGGCCAGACCTAAGCGCGCCCAGTCGCTGTCGTGGTTGATTAATTCCAGATCATAAATTTCCCGGGCGCTATCACTGTTGCCCAGAGTATGATGCAGCTCGGCTAAGATGCGCTGGGTATTGCTGCGAAATTCATCGTTGCTGGCTAAATAGTTTTCACAGTCTTGAACCGCCAGTTGATAACTGTCGCCATCAATCGATTGAAATACTTCATGCAAACTGGATTTATAACGCAGTAGCCGTTTAACGCGGCGAATTAATAAATTCTGTGGGTAGGGTTTTGCCAGATAATCATCGGGCTGGTATTCCAGTGTACTCAGCACCACATCGCGCTGGGTTTCAGAGGTTAAAATCACAAAGGCGCTGACATTGGGGAGTATTTTTTGACTGCGCAGCTCTTCTAATAATTGCTGGCCGTTTTTCCCCTCTCCCAAATCGTAGTCTGCCAGCACCATATCGTAATCAACATTTTTACACATATTGATAGCACTGCTGGCACTGACGGCAATATCGACTTTGCTGGCACCCAGAGATAATAAACTACGGCGCAGGGTATCGCGGCCGAAGGGATAGTTATCGACAATAAGAAATCGATTTTCTGCTGGCTTGTCGGATAACATGGGGTTAAAAGTCCTTTACTGCTTTTGCCATACTAAACAACGGTTGTTGGCGGGCATGGCAATATCATCTAGCAATGATAGTCCAGCCTCTTTAGCCAAACTGTGAACTGCTTCAAAGTCACGGATGCCACTTAAGGGATTGCGACTTTTTAACCATTGTTCAAAGTTGGCATTACTTTCGCTGGTAAATTTACCCTCGTAGTTAAAAGGGCCATAGAGGCAAAATATACCACCGGTCTCTAGCACATGGTTTATACCGGTAAAAAACCGTTCGACCTCTTGCCAACTCATTATATGAACAGTGTTAGCAGAAAAAATAGCGGGGGTGGTGGCCACTGGCCAGGGCTGGTTAACGTCCAACACCTGCGGCGGTAAAATATTGTCGCGCTGCGCCCAGTCAAGCCAGCTATTGATGCCCTCTATATACTCTTGTTGATCGGCAGGTTGCCAATAAAGATGAGGCAGATGCTCAGCAAAATACACCGCATGCTGGCCAGTGCCGCTACCTATTTCCAATACATAATCAGTATCGGCAAAGTAGCGCTGTAGCACATCGAGGATAACGGCCTTATTGTTTTCGCAGGCCTGAGAAAAGGGACGGTCCATAGACATTTTACAGTTTGGCGATATAGCGTGATAAGTGTTCGAGTTTTTGTGGGTCGTCATCAACAAAACGAATCACTAATTTGATCACCCCCGCATCAATACGATTTTCGGCCGCCTGGAGGCTATGCACATAACCATTTAAGCGCGCCACATCTTCACCATCGTTTTGCACAATGCTAATCACGACGGATTCAAAAATAGCCGGCAGGGTTTGCTCACGCTTAATCGCGCCGTTGAGCTGTTGCAGTGAGATATCATTGATAATGCACTGGCTGTTAAAACTGGCAAAGGTCAACATGGCCTGGCCGCGCACAGCGGTTTTAGCTTTGGGCTTAGCCGCCGGTTTAGCCGCAGCGGGGGCTTGTGGTTTGGCCGCGGTTAACACATTGGCAGAATCATTAATCGGATTGGCGGCGGGTTTTGGCGCAGGTTTGGCACCACCGGTTAGTACCCCAAGGCTGCTATTCGCATCAGGGTCTGGCACACCGTGGGGTTTAACTTTTTTACCCACTTTGGCGAGGGCCTTGGTGACTTTGCCCACCAAAGCTTCCGGGGTAAAAGGTTTGCCAATATAGTCGCTAACACCGGCTTGGGCAGCTTTAACAATATAGTCCCGCTCGCCCCGGCTGGTCACCATAATAAAGGGCAAGTCCGCGTATTTTTCTTCGGCGCGCAGCCAGCGTAAAAACTCTTCACCAGTCATTTCCGGCATTTCCCAATCACAGAGAATCAGGTCAACACGGTTGGTTTTTAATAGTACCTGGGCTTTCTTGGCGCTGGGAGCATCCATAATCTCACTGCCGGGAAAGTGGTCCCGCAGGTTCTTTTTCAACATATCGCGGATAAAGGTCGCATCATCCACTACTAAGAATTTTAATACTGCCATAGGTGCCCAGGTTGTACTTATGTGTTTAATCTTTTTTATCGCTCAACGGTGTTTAAGCGAGTTGGTGGATTACAATCCACCCTACAGTGTTGCTAACAAGTAGGGTGGATTGTAATCCACCAACTAACGGCTGCGCTGGCTGTAGGGGTTTACTTAGCTTAGACGAGAAATGGACAGGGGGCGAATGTAGAGGGCAGCTTTTCAGGCTAGCTGCCTAAAAAAGCATCAGGCGGGTTCATCGCGGGTAAATACCCACTCTCTAGCTGAGGACATTGCTGGATTATAGCGATAGCCGTCGGTATCAAATTGCTTGATATCGTCTACATCGGTGAGCTGGTTTTTAATGATATAGGCGCTCATCAGGCCACGGGCCTTTTTGGCATAGAAACTGATGATTTTGTATTTGCCGTTTTTTAAATCTTTAAACACCGGGGTAATAATATCGGCATTGATATTTTTCTGCTGGATCGACTTAAAGTATTCGTTAGATGCCAGATTTAGCAGCACCTCGCTTTTGGATTTTTTTAGCTGCGCATTCATCGCATCAGTAATTTGCTCACCCCAAAATTGGTAGAGGTTGTCGCCACCCTCATTGGCAAATTTGGTGCCCATTTCCAAACGGTAGGGTTGGATATAGTCCAGCGGGCGCAGCAGGCCATACAGGCCCGATAAAATCCGCAGATGTTTTTGGGCAAATTTAAAGTCTTTGCTAGTAAAGCTCTCGGCATCAAGGCCGGTATACACATCGCCTTTAAAGGCTAATACCGCTTGTTTGGCATTGTCCGCTTCAAAGGGGGTATGCCAATTTAAGAAGCGGTCAAAATTCAGATTGCCCAATTTATCGCTAATGCTCATCAAGCCGGAAATATCCGACGGCGATAGTTCGCGCAACTCATCAATCAGTTGCTGTGATTGCTCCAGAAAATCTGGCTGGGTTGACACTTTGGTTTTGGCCGGGGTGTCAAAGTCCAGTGTTTTTGCGGGGGAGATAACCATTAACATGTTGTTTACTCTTTGTTGCGCTGCTGTTGCTCTGAGCTTTATTCAGTGGGTGCTAAAATAGGTTGCCACCAATTGAGTGGCTCGCCGGTTTCCGGGTCATACACATTGCCGTAAAACCACGCCACATCTTTATAAGCTGACAGCGCTTCATCTAACATTTTTTCGATGGCATTAAAGCCACAGCTAACATGGATGCTATAGACCAGAGCTTTGGGTTCTTTGATATCCAAATCACCGCCCAGCTTTTCAATTTCTGAGGTCAGGCTCTGTTCCAAGGCCGATAAGGCGGTATTACTAAAATCGTCTTTGCTAAATATCCGCAGGCAGAGGTTGCCACCATGTTGCAGCACTTTAAACGCCCCCTTGGGTTTATCCATAGCCTGGATAATATCCGCCCGGGCAATGCCGCGGACAAAGAGCGGGGATTTTAACAGCTGGTAGCTGTTGGCTTCTTGCTGGGGGTTGATCAATACTTTTTCTACCACCAACTCTCCGTTGGGGTGGCGCCCGGCGATTAACTCAATGGTGGGCTCGCCGCCTATCAGGGCTTCTGTGGGTTTGTCGGTCATAATTTATCCAGCCTCTAGCAGACGTAGATGCCTTCTGAGCGACGACGCTCACATTCGCGCTTATAGTTTTTACAGACTTGGATCATTGCCGCTGCCGGGTCGTCAATGGTGTAGCACTCGGCGTTTTTGGCAGCTAATTCATCATCAGGCATGCTCTCCCACTTGCTTTCGCAGGCGCTTAAAAAAACCATACTGCCGAGTAGCAGTGGGTAAATAGCGGTTCGTAGTGTTGATTTCATCGATTTTTTTGCCATGGCTATTAAATGATTCCAGAGTTAAACCATAGCAGATTTGGGCCTGATCTGGCCAGCGCTCCTAAGGTTCGAATTGTAATCCCAAACAACCATTTCGCCATTCCCCTGAAGGCGGGTGGCTGTCCGAGAGATATGTCTTGAATATTGTAGGGTGGATTATAATCCACCGGTATATGGCACTCATGGCTGGGCTTGGTGGATTATAATCCACCCTACCATTTGGTATGGCAGCTCCCCTACGAGGGGGTGATAGCGGGTTATGGATACATGCCAATCTCGGTTATAATGCCGCCACAATAAAATTAGCCCTTTAAACACTATGCCAGCAACCCTTATTTATCGCTTGATTGATCAGCTCTCTGAGTTGACCGGCCGTATGTTGGCCTGGTTAAGCTTGCTGATGATGGTATTGCTATGCGCGGTGGTGGTATTGCGCTATGTGTTTGAAGTGGGGTCTATTAGCCTGCAAGAAGCCGTCACTTATCTGCATGCCAGTATTTTTATGCTCGGTGCTGCCTATACCCTGAAACAGGATGGCCATGTGCGGGTGGATATTTTTTACCGCAACTTTTCTGCCAGAGGCAAAGCCTGGATTAATAGCCTTGGGGGGATTATTTTTCTGCTGCCCCTGTGCGCCTATATCTTTTTTATCAGCTGGGACTTTGTAGTCCAGTCCTGGGATATTCGGGAAGTGTCTACGGAACCCGGCGGCATCCCCGCAGTATTTTTGTTAAAAACCTTAATACCGATTATGGCAATCAATCTTGGCCTGCAGGCATTGGCAGAAATACTGCGCAGTGCCATGGTGCTAGTGGAAACCGCTGATGATTGAGTTAATTCCATTGTTTATGTTTATTGCGGTATGTCTGGTGTTAATGCTGGGTTATCCCGTCGCCTTTAGCCTGGCCGGAACGGCGCTGGTGTTTGCCGGGGTAGGTGTTATCACCGGGCATTTTGACCCTTCTTTTTTAACCGCCATGCCCAACCGCTTATTTGGCACGATCAAAAATACCACACTGATTGCCGTGCCACTGTTTGTCATGATGGGGGTGATGTTAGAAAAATCCCGTGTCGCTGAACAATTACTGGGTAATATGGCCGCGCTATTTGGTCGGGTTCAAGGTGGCTTGGCCATCTCTGTAGTGTTGGTAGGGATGTTGCTCGCAGCCAGTACCGGTATTGTCGGTGCTACCGTGGTGACCATGGGCTTAATGTCACTGCCCTCGATGTTAAATCGTGGCTATGACCCAAAGCTGGCCACCGGCGTTATCTGCGCTACCGGCACACTGGGGCAGATTATCCCCCCTTCTATCGCGCTGGTTTTGCTGGGGGATATTTTATCAACCGCCTATCAACAGGCGCAGCTAAATATGGGCATCTTTAACCCCAAAACAGTTTCGGTTGGCGATCTGTTTATTGGTGCACTGGTGCCGGGCTTTATTCTGGTCACGCTGTATATTGTTTATCTGTTGGTGTTTGTAAGAATGCGCCCGGGGGCAGCACCCGCGGTTGAAGACCAACAATTACCGTCTATGGCTGATTTGTTTAGCGGCTTAATTCCGCCCGTGTTATTAATTATGGCGGTGTTGGGTTCTATTCTGGTGGGCGCCGCCACTCCCACCGAAGCGGCCGGCGTCGGTGCCTTAGGGGCGACATTGCTAGCGGCATTAAAAGGTGAATTAAGTAAGCAGCGTTTGGGCGAAGTCGGCCGCTCTACCCTTGAAGTCACCTGTATGGTGTTTATGATTTTAATTGGCGCAGCGGTCTTTTCACTGGTGTTCCGCGGCTTTGGTGGTGAAGAAACCATCCATCATCTGTTTCAGCAAATGCCCGGTGGTGTGGTAGGTGCTATCGCGGTAGTGATGCTGGTGATTTTTCTGCTGGGCTTTATTCTGGACTTTATTGAAATTACCTTTGTGGTGGTGCCGATTGTTGGGCCTATTTTACTGGCCATGGGCGTTGACCCGATTTGGCTGGGTATTATGATTGCGATTAACCTGCAAACCTCCTTTCTAACACCGCCCTTTGGCTTTGCCCTGTTCTATTTACGGGGGGTGGCACCGGAGTCGGTGAAAACCGGGGATATTTATCGCGGAGTTATCCCTTTTGTATTGATTCAACTGCTACTACTAGGCATGATTGCGCAGTGGCCCTCTCTGGTTACCGGCCTTCCAGAGTTATTAAAGCAATAATAACTCGATGTTCCTTCAGCGATTTTTAAGGATTGTTCATGAGTGATGACGATTTAAACGATGATATCCCCCTGCCCGGCGGCGACCTTGCCCTGCAAACGATTGCGATGCCCGCAGATACCAATGCCAATGGTGATATTTTTGGTGGCTGGCTGGTGTCGCAAATGGATTTGGCTGGCGCGATTGCTGCGCTAAAAGTTGCTCAGGGGCGAATAGCTACCGTTGCAATTAACGGCATGGTGTTTTTAACCCCCGTTCATGTCGGTGCCGTGGTTAGCTGCTATGCCGATGTTACGGAAGTTGGTCGCAGCTCGATCAAGGTCAATGTTGAGGTTTGGATCCGCCATAAAAAAACACAGGAGCCCACCAAAGTTACCGAAGGTGAGTTTGTTTTTGTGGCCCTGGATGACTCGGGTAAAACCCGCGTTATTAAATAGTATTTGACTGAGATATTTTATGAGTACGACGTCTGTAGATAAGCAGCCAGAGCCCTATGGTGAACTTGCCATACAAACCATTGCGATGCCCGCCCATACCAATCCCCGCGGTGAAATTTTTGCCGGCTGGGTAGTTTCACAAATGGATTTGGCCGCGGGTATTGCAGCGCTGGATGTTGCCCAGGGCCGAGTGGCGACGGTTGCGATTAATGGTATGCAATTTTTAATCGCCGTCCATGTTGGCGCCATTGTCAGCTGTTATACCGAGGTGACTAAAATTGGCCGCAGCTCGGTGCACATTAATGTGGAAGTCTGGATTAACGAAAAGAAAACCTTTGAACCGGTAAAAGTCACTGAAGGTGAGTTTGTTTTTGTGGCTATAGATGATAGTGGCCGGACTCGGCCTATGGACAAGTAATGCCTGCCCTATTGACCCACCATTTTCCGTGCAAGGTAGGCTAGCGCTGCTGTGACTGCATATAAGAACGCAGCAATTGATTAATGCGTGTCTGGTAGCCTTTGCCCTGCCCTTTAAACCAGACCAGAACATCTTCGTCCATTCGTGATCGGTGGCTCTCGTTTGCCTAATATTCTTCAACGGTTATCCATCAATCGTAAAACCTGGCTCAGCAGTGCTACGCGGTTTGAAGCGCTGCATCGTCAGCGCTTTGGGCGAAGGCGGCCTAAACTGATAGGCAAAACTGCCTAGATAACTGACCAATCAAACTGTTTCTCTATCTAGCCATGTGCTCGATGTATGCCTATACCTCCAGCATAGCTTTTCTTGTGTGTTTTTCTATAATAGGCATTTCATTCGTTAATGCATGGCTTGTTGTGCATTAGTGGCCTTGAAACCCTCTGATATGCGCTGTCCTTTTTAGTCGGCGCCTGTCCTTATAGTTTAATAGCTTACTCTTGGGTTGCTGCCTTTGTTTTTTTAGCAAGCCATGTGACACGCGGGTGAGTGACACGGTGTCTCGCCGTTGTTTGGCACTGTATCTATTATTCTATCTTTATAGTAAAAAAAACTGTTTTATAAGTAATTGAGTATTTTCAACGGTTTCATTTTCAAAACAATCAACAATCTCTAATATCTTATCAAGAGCTTTTTTATTATCACCCTTACGATCTATATCTAACTCACCATCAATACTAAAATGCTGAATCGCGTGATATATATCTAATACAACCTCTTCTTGAAGAAAATTTTTATCCGGAAATTTATCTATTCTTTCATAAAAAATGTCGAAGGTGATTTCCGATAAAACCACCTCTCTAATTAATGCACAAAAGTCACTTTTACTCTCACTATTCATACATAATCTCACTAATTAAAACCCAGGAACTTTCCTATGTTTTTTCATGTTTGGGGCCACATGAAAGTGTACTACAGGAGTCCTATCTGTTGGGCTAATAGGATGTTTATCTAATCTAAAAATAGGCTTCTTCTTATATCTGATTTGGCATATGCGCATTCCATCCTTGCTTTTTTTAGGTCCATCAAAATCAAAGCCTACTTTATTGGCAACTTTTATAGCTAACTTTACAACCCCCTCTCCGGTCGGATCAATATAGTTAACTGGGTCCTGTCCGGCATAACCATATACATGATTAAGTGAAGATACATATGGATAATCTGGAATACCCAATCCCATTTGCGCGGCTACCTGCCTCTGGGGATCACTGAAGTCCAAGAGAACACCTCTTGGATCACTCTGAATGTATCTTCCTAGTGACGGATCATAATCCCGATAGTAGTTATAAGCCAACCCACTCTCTTCATCAAAATACTGACCAAGAAACCGAGCCTGTTGATCTATACCACTCACCACCTCTTCTGTTTCACCAAACGGCTTTTTATTCGCCTGCCAAACTACCGTTTGATTTTCATCTGTTACTACCTGCGGCGTACCCAGGTGATCATTATGAATATAGTAAGTTCCAATTTCTGCGCTAGCTGTTGTTGCAACAAACACTGTAACAATAACCCATAGCACAGGCTTTATACATGCTGTAATCCTTCTCATCACGACTCTCCTTAATCTGCCAATAGGTAGTTGATGGTTAATATTGGGTGATATGCACTATTACTGGCCCTACCACTGAAATAACCGATGTAGTCATAAGATGAGTCATTGTTGTCATCGGTTAGTCGGCGCCTGTCCTTATAGTTTTGAATGCGTCCCAGTTAGTCTTTGATGCTTTTTTCATAATGGCTTACCTCGCGTTTTGTCGCTTTTCGGGCAGAGATCACCCGTACTACATCACCCTCGCGCTCGGTGTAGATCACTACACCCACCAGCGCTTTCATCCAGCCCAAGGCCCGCCAGCGTTCCTCAAGGCGGGATTTACGATTGATACGCCGGTGACAGTTTTGGTGAGACACGGGAAGCTGGTTATCACCGCTGTATAACGAAGAAAGCCCCTGTAGAATTTCTACTGGGGCTTTTTATTTTGAATACGGACTTGGCTACTTATTTTCTGGCAAGAAGCCTAAGTGCTCCTGCAAGGTGGATTAATCATCCACTTTATTGAACCTCTCCTTTGCATTATCAGTACAGAGATAAATAGATGAACATAAAATTAGTAGCATTATAAATACCCACAGCACATCTGATGAAGAACCTCTATCAACGATTACTTTATATACGCTCCCTATTTTTTCGCTCTCTAGATATGCGCCATAAACTTTAACTACTATATATAATAAAATAATAGAAATATTCGTCGATATAGAGCTAGTACGCCCCACTCTCTTCGCCTTACAAGCATGATTGTGCAAACAGATAACCAGCAAGCCATTACTATTATGAAAAATTTATATGCTATCGATACTTCTGTATTTACATAAAATATAAACGCCAAGAACTGAACAATTAGCAAAATATAAATCAATGTATTTAAAGGAACAAATACCCAAAAGGCTCTTAGTTTCATATAAAAACATCCTTATTATTACGATTACAAAGCAGGCCCAAGGGCATTCAATAGCGACAAGAATGGACTACATTCATCTGCGCATTGCCCAGCGTTTCTGTTACCAGTGTTATTATCTTTGCATTCTTTATCTTTTCTATTTTTACACTTTTTCATGCAGTCTTCATACGCCAAAATCAAAGCTGTTGCCGTAGTAATAACTATCGCGAATGCAACAGGGTTTTCCCCTGTAGGATCGATTTCTGAAATAGGGCTCTGATTAGCGTACCCAAATATATTATTCAACCCATGAACACCTATTTTCTCAGGAATAGCTATACCTGTATTTTTAGCTAACATCCTTTGTGGATCACTAAAGTCTAAAGTAATCCCTCGCGGGTCAGCCTGAATATACCTCCCCAATGAAGGATCATAATCCCGATAATAGTTATAAGCCAACCCACTCTCTTCATCAAAATACTGACCAAGAAACCGAGCCTGTTGATCTATACCACTCACCACCTCTTCTGTTTCACCAAACGGCTTTTTATTCGCCTGCCAAACTACCGTTTGATTTTCATCTGTTACTACCTGCGGCGTACCCAGGTGATCATTATGAATATAGTAAGTTCCAATTTCTGCGCTAGCTGTTGTTGCAACAAACACTGTAACAATAACCCATAGCACAGGCTTTATACATGCTGTAATCCTTCTCATCACGACTCTCCTTAATCTGCCAATAGGTAGTTGATGGTTAATATTGGGTGATATGCACTATTACTGGCCCTACCACTGAAATAACCGATGTAGTCATAAGATGAGTCATTGTTGTCATCGGTTAGTCGGCGCCTGTCCTTATAGTTTTTCTTCGTCCATTCGTGATCGGTGGCTCTCGTTTGCCTAATATTCTTCAACGGTTATCCATCAATCGTAAAACCTGGCTCAGCAGTGCTACGCGGTTTGAAGCGCTGCATCGTCAGCGCTTTGGGCGAAGGCGGCCTAAACTGATAGGCAAAACTGCCTAGATAACTGACCAATCAAACTGTTTCTCTATCTAGCCATGTGCTCGATGTATGCCTATACCTCCAGCATAGCTTTTCTTGTGTGTTTTTCTATAATAGGCATTTCATTCGTTAATGCATGGCTTGTTGTGCATTAGTGGCCTTGAAACCCTCTGATATGCGCTGTCCTTTTTAGTCGGCGCCTGTCCTTATAGTTTCTATAGTTTCTTAAACTGCTTCTTTTTTTGCTCTCTTAAAAAAAAATGAAAGCACTAATAATGAAGCACTAAAGAATATTTTCAAAATACTTTCAAAATCAAAATCAATCGGAATATAGGTATCATGATAGTAATATTGACTAGCATGCCCCCTAGCCACGGAATTAAAATAAACATAGCTAAAAACACATTCCATGTAATCACGAGGTTAACTCCCTTCGGGCTACCTTTAAATAACAAGTATAAAATATATAATGTATAGCCAGAACTTAGACTCATGGCAGCATACAACGCCAAAATTGATTGAGCACCTAAGTATGATAGGAATTCTTTGCTTGACTCACCTAGCAGCCAAGCAAAAAAAACCACAAAAATAAGTACTAAAACAACAGAATTTGCTAGAACCAATTGCTTTGAAATTTTCATACGCATCCCTAATTAAAAATTACTACCAGCTTCACTGCCAGCAGCTTTTGCAGCACCAACCCCAGCCCCAGCAGTACTAGTAGGAGATGTCATTAACTTTATAATCGGGTTACAAACTTGTGCACACTCACTAGTTGCTTGACCAGCAGAGCAGTCCTCTTCGTTTTGTTTTTTCTTAGTACACTTTTCCATACAATCGTAATAAATCACAAGCCCTAACCCTGTGACGACTACTGGAACAATAATACCTACAGCCCCCTCCCCTGTAGGGTCAATATACCCAGCCGGGTTTCCACCAACATAATTATAATTATGGTTAAGACCATGAATATAATCATAATTTGGAAAGCTTAGACCCATATCCATTGCAACCTGCCGCTGCGGATCACTGAAGTCTAAGAGAATGCCCCTAGGATCACTCTGAATATACCTCCCCAATGACGGATCATAATCCCGATAGTAGTTATAAGCCAACCCACTCTCTTCATCAAAATACTGACCAAGAAACCGAGCCTGTTGATCTATACCACTCACCACCTCTTCTGTTTCACCAAACGGCTTTTTATTCGCCTGCCAAACTACCGTTTGATTTTCATCTGTTACTACCTGCGGCGTACCCAGGTGATCATTATGAATATAGTAAGTTCCAATTTCTGCCCTAGCTGTTGTTGCAACAAACACTGTAACAATAACCCATAGCACAGGCTTTATACATGCTGTAATCCTTCTCATCACGACTCTCCTTAATCTGCCAATAGGTAGTTGATGGTTAATATTGGGTGATATGCACTATTACTGGCCCTACCACTATTGACTGTGTAGTGCGCAAGCGCTACCCGGAGGAACGGTAGTGACGGAGGTGCCTTTGACCTTGTCTTGGGAACGAACGAGCCGAACTTGAATCTCGCGCGATGTAGCGTGGCGCATGGGTTGCTGCTTTTGCTTTTTTAGCAAGCCATGTGACACGCGGGTAAGTGATACGGTGTCTCAGTGTTATTTAATGTCCACCTGACTCCAAGTCTACTCTTATTCAAAAGACTAAACGATCATCATGTTTGTCTCGAAGGGCGATAAAAAATGAGTTAATTACTGCGCCCAAGACATACCAAGCCCCTAATATTTTTTTGAAAGGGTCTATTCCTGACTTTAAATAATAAAGCCCCAAATCAATTTTTGACTTTGTATGTCCCTGTTTTATCGATCTCTTTAGTAACTCAACACCCAAAGCTATATTTGATTTACCCCCACTCTTTAAGTTTACAACACCTAAACGGTAAAGGGCTGGCATATAATCATGCGAAGATAGAGCCTCTAACAAATCATAAGCTGCGTCTGATCGTTCTGTATCCAAATATATCTTTGCCATTAAGTAACTAGAATAATCATCTACTTTCTCAGGAAAAAACTGTAGCCAGTAAAGAGATTTATTCAGACTCTTTTCGACACCAAGGCCAGAGTAATACATATAGCCAAGCCTTCTGGCACAGCCATAATTTCCAGATTCAGCAAGCTCAATATACTTACTGAGCGCTAGCGAATAATCACCCTTATTGAATTCTTGATTAGCAGTAGCTAATTTTTTTTCATCAGACATATTTTAAATCCGCCCAAAAGTTAAATTTCTGTCGGACATTTTGGATCGTCACAATGCGGAGCAGGAAGACCAAAAGCCTTACACATTTTGCACGGAGCCACACCAGCAGCACATGTATTGTATAGAGCAAAGTCTACAGGTGAGTATGCGCTGGCACCACCTGGCCCAGGACCTTTACTCTTAGCCTTACCATCTTTTCCATTATCACTTCCTTTTTCTTTTCTTTCTTTTTTCTGATTTTCTTGTTGTACAACTTCATTAGGTGTCGGATCTCGAGGCCCAACAGCCTTATCACCTGTAACAATTCCTACTGCAACTCCCACTGCTTGAACAAACTTTCTGATCCCACTTTCACCAGTTGGATCTATATACATTAGAGGGTTCTGGTAAACATACCCATAAGTATTAAGACCACCTCTCAAGCCAATCGGATCACTCTGAATGTATCTTCCCAGTGACGGATCATAATCCCGATAGTAGTTATAATACGTCCGACCTCCTTTATTATCGGCGCCTGACCTTATCTCCCCCTAGATATTTTTTAAACTCTGGAATACCTATGAAAACAAAGGCCATAAGAGGAATAAAAACTCCAGTTATTAGCACATAAATTCCCAACTTTTCTTCTTCTATTTCTAGCGGACCAGAGTTTCTCTGCATTACACTGACTACTTTTAAGTTTGGTATTAATAAATACTTGGCAGAAAACACTTTATCGCTGTAAGCGGACAATTTACGCTCTCCCCCGACACGAACAACCAAATCAGGCTGATATGTTTTTCTCAGCAGCTCGCCAGCCTCTTCCCACGGCGACACAATTGACCACAATACAATCACCGGGAATATGAGTATTATTAATGAGCTAAAAGCCACTACTTTTCTTAAATACAACATTATTACTCACTTCCGTTATTTAAAATTATAAGTTCTCTCGACCCCAACACCAACTTGCGCACTAAGTTTAGCTTTATTAGATATACCATCGGTTGTATTAGCCTTTGAATAAGTCCCACCTTCCTTACCAACGCCAGCATTCGCCTCGGCACCGACCGTAATTCCAATACCTACCTCAGCCTTTGAATAAACCCCAAGGTACTCCGAATCTTCATTTTTACAACTGTCATATGCTGGGCTTGTTCCATCAGGATCAAATCCAATTCCTGCTCCAGCTCCAGCTCCCACCCTTACACTAACAAAGGCAGTGCCATTCGGGTTTTTCCCGAATGATACCCCGCCACCAGGACCACCTATTCCAAAATAGCCATCCACACTTACGGACCATAAACCCAATGGGTCGACTTGTATTAAAGGGTTGTTTTGGACATATGTATATGTGTTAGAGCCGTCAACCAACCCAACAGGATCAGATTGAATGTACCTCCCTGTCGTCGGATCATAATCTCGATAATAGTTATAAGCCAACCCACTCTCTTCATCAAAATACTGACCAAGAAACCGAGCCTGTTGATCTATACCACTCACCACCTCTTCTGTTTCACCAAACGGCTTTTTATTCGCCTGCCAAACTACCGTTTGATTTTCATCTGTTACTACCTGCGGCGTACCCAGGTGATCATTATGAATATAGTAAGTTCCAATTTCTGCCCTAGCTGTTGTTGCAACAAACACTGTAACAATAACCCATAGCACAGGCTTTATACATGCTGTAATCCTTCTCATCACGACTCTCCTTAATCTGCCAATAGGTAGTTGATGGTTAATATTGGGTGATATGCACTATTACTGGCCCTACCACTGAAATAACCGATGTAGTCATAAGATGAGTCATTGTTGTCATCGGTTAGTCGGCGCCTCTCCTTATAGTTTTGAATGCGTCCCAGTTAGTCTTTGATGCTTTTTTCATAATGGCTTACCTCGCGTTTTGTCGCTTTTCGGGCAGAGATCACCCGTACTACATCACCCTCGCGCTCGGTGTAGATCACTACACCCACCAGCGCTTTCATCCAGCCCAAGGCCCGCCAGCGTTCCTCAAGGCGGGATTTACGATTGATACGCCGGTGACGGTGGTGGTGAAACACGGTCAGTTGATTATTACTACGATGTAAATGATATAAGCCCAGCTTTCGCTGGGCTTATACTGATCACCTTCCATGTTGAGCATTAATTAATAACTATCAGAAGATTTTTTCTTCAACATAGCCCTGGATTTTTTAATGTTTTTCTTCGCCATTTCATAAATTTCAATATCGGCGCAATCAACCTCTTTATACAAGCTAATCGCTCGAAGGTATTCACCTTGATCAAAAAGTGAATTGGCTAAATTATAAGAAATGGAACCATTTTCAGGGGCTATACTTTTAGCCTTTTTTAATAGCTCTTCTACTTTTTTTGGCAAACTAACTTCTGAATAACAATTTGCTAATGCTAACATCGCCTCAATATCTTCCGGCCAATCGTCTAGAGATTTTTTAAACGAAGAGATAGCCTTCTCGTAGCTCCCCTTTTTATAAAAAATATCGCCAACAATAAACCAAGCGTGATTTAAGTCTTCACAATAAGGAGATTCAATTACAAAAAGCTTTGGATTAAATATCAAGTCCAATACGCTATCGTATTCTTTTCGCTTAAGGAGATCATGTATTAAATCAAAGTGTTCTTTCATATTCGCCCTATATAGCATCAACACTCATTAGGAACATCATGGTATGGGTCAACTGGTAAAACAATAGGCCCTGGATCAAAAGGTAATATTAATAATGGAATCCTTGGGCTAAACCCGCCTTTCGGACGTCTAGAATGCTCTTCACCATTTGGGTGCTTAACATTTCGCTCTCTTTCGCCACCTGGTTTCCTGTGATCCGGTGCAGGTTTCTTATTGGGGTTCGCCGGTTTGTTATATTTCTTTTTTGCCAAGCCTTCTGGATCATAGTAATTAAGTGGATTTTGATCCACATAATTATATATATGATTTAGGGGGCATACTCATCTCCATATGGATTTACCAGGCCTACCTGAATTGCAATTTGAAGCTGTGGATCACGATAATCATATAACCTACCAATCGGATCACTCTGAATATACCTCCCTGTACTCGGATCATAATCCCGATAGTAGTTATAAGCCAACCCACTCTCTTCATCAAAATACTGACCAAGAAACCGAGCCTGTTGATCTATACCACTCACCACCTCTTCTGTTTCACCAAACGGCTTTTTATTCGCCTGCCAAACTACCGTTTGATTTTCATCTGTTACTACCTGCGGCGTACCCAGGTGATCATTATGAATATAGTAAGTTCCAATTTCTGCCCTAGCTGTTGTTGCAACAAACACTGTAACAATAACCCATAGCACAGGCTTTATACATGCTGTAATCCTTCTCATCACGACTCTCCTTAATCTGCCAATAGGTAGTTGATGGTTAATATTGGGTGATATGCACTATTACTGGCCCTACCACTGAAATAACCGATGTAGTCATAAGATGAGTCATTGTTGTCATCGGTGCTGAAACTTAAACGCAACTGAACTTTTTTTACTCCCGCATTGTTGGCGGCCTCTATGAGTGAAACCCCATTACTGTTGATACTTGCGGTAGCGGTTAAGCCATCAACCAATGTACCGACATAGGTGTCAGTAGCTGACGCCTCAAAGTCTGAATTTTGTAACGCTTTGTTGTCACTAAAATTACCTGACTTTAGTTCAATTCCCATACTCCCTAACGCGCTGGTATCACCTACCAGGCCGCCACTGCTACGGCTAAGCTGTAAATTAATGGCACTGATGATGGCGTTATCAGGCAACTCGGGGTAATCAAAAGAGATTACGGCTTTGTATTGGCGGTTAATTTGGTCATCACCAATGCGAAGTGATTTACCGTTTTTACTCCAGTGATTTCGATAGCCACCAACTTCTGTATTTTCACCTGACTCCCTCAGGTAGCCATCTTCTGAGCCAAGGCTTGCTACGGTAATTTGTTGTGGCTCACAAACATTGCCAATGCCATTGTTGTTAGCATCACTTTGGTTGGGGTTTGCCTCCAGGGGGCAATTATCAGCACCATCCGGTATGCCGTCGGTGTCGGTATCGGCGCCGCCTTCAAAGCCTGCCCACTCGTTCAGGTAAAGGCCATCAATTTTGCTAACGACACGGATTTCATTGAGGTAGATATGGTCTTTTTTTACATCACCTGCGGCACTGGTAATGGAAAGCAAGCGGCCAGCTTGATCATAGTGGTAATGATCAGTAAGGGGGCACCACCTATGGCGGTTTTGGTGACACGCTGGCCCAAGGCGTTGTAGCTATAGAGCACGCGCAAGTTTTGCAACAGGTCTAGCTGCACATACCTGCCAGCCTCGTTGTACACGTAGTTCGTCTCGCGGCCATTGGCTGTGTTTTGCTTGGTTAAATTACCCTTGGCGTCGTAGTGAAAAATACGTACAGGGTTTAACAGGCTACCAGCACTATCTATATGGTTTAGCTGATTACTGTTAGGGCTGTAGTGGTAGGTTTCGGTGGTTGCCTGTGTAGCTGTTGTTGTGGTCTTTTGGGTTCGGTTACCTACACCATCATACTGATAATCAAGCTGACCGTACTCACCTACCGCTTGTTGCAGACGGTCATTGGCGTCATAGACAAAACTTTGGTCGTTAGCGCCATTTAGTACATCTGCAATGCTACCTACATTATTATTGAGGTCGTAGCTATAGGTTAGCTCCAGAGGGTTAACGGTACCCTGTGCTGTACTACTGTTAAGCCGGTAGTCTTGATCATAACTCAGGTTTTGCACAATACCGTTACCGAAGGTATAGCTTGTTAGTCCACCAAAAGGCAGGTAAGTGGCCGCACTAACAAGCGGCTCGATGTTGGCAGCAGCATCTTGTTGCGTACTGATACCAGTAGCGCGGCCAAGGCTATCGTAGCTGTAATGCACTATGCGGCCACTCGGGTAGGTCATACTGCTCACCTGACCCAAAGAGTTGTAGTTGTATTCGGTCGTGTATTGGATGCTACCTATAAGCGTGGTTTTGTTTACCACGTTACCCATAAAGTCATACTGGTAACTGCTGCTACCTGTTTCATCGCTTACGCTTGTCATGCGGCCAATACCTTTGTTGTTGGCGCTGATATCGTCGTAGCTGTAGCTGATATTTTCTGCGCTATTGGCCGGGTAGCTGGTATTTGTTAGCCGGTTGAGTGCATCGTAGGTATAGAGGGCAACCACACCTCTGGCATCGGTTTGGCTCAAGCGATTGCCTGCCGCATCGTAGGTGTAGGTCGTAGTACCGCTGTCAGGGCTAATGACTTGCATCAGGTTACCCAAACCATCGTATTGGTAGGTGGTTATTAAACCTCTCTGGTCGGTAACGCTGGTGATGCGCCCTTCTGTGTCGTAGCTGTACTGGCTGCTGTAGTTGCTGCGGTCAACCTGTTCGGTTAAGCGGTCAAAGCCATCAAAGCTGGCACTACTTTGTTTTGCTTTGCCATCGATGGTAGTCACCGGGTTATCGTTAAGGTCGTACTCATAACTGACACTTTGGTTATTGGCACCCAGTGTTTGTTGCAAACGGCTTAGCTCATCAAAAACCTGCGTTTGGCTTTTTACAATAAGCCCGCCACTGTCTTTAATCACTTCAGCTATGCGGTTACCTGCGTTATCCAGCGTGTACTCAATACTGGCGCCACTACTGTCGGTCACTTGATACAGCCTATGGGCGCTGTCGTAGTGGTACTGAAGGCTGCTGCCATTGGGCAGTGTGATGCCGGTTACCAGGCCAACATCGTCATAGGTCAATGTGGTTACAACGTCTTCTGTGCCGTTTTCTATGGTCACTGTTTCTAGCCAACCTCTGAAGGTGTAGCCCATGCGGGTTTCTACTCCATTGGCATCAATGATTTTGCCGGGGTGGCCATGGGGGCTATGCTCAAGCACTTGGGTAACATGGCCAAGGGCGTTGGTAGATTTTATTAGTTGGCCATGGGTGTTGTATTCAAAGGTGGCGATGTCAGCCACATCAGTACGGGGGCCATCAACTGTTTGATTTTTGAGCTGCGCTTGCTCGGCATCCCAATAGGTGTAGCTGTAGTCCCAGGTTCGGGTTTTGCCATTGCTGGCGTAAGGGCTTGTATAGTTTGTCAGGTCGGTAACCGTTTTTTTACTGAGCCGGCTGTTGGGCAGGTATTCGTAATGGGTGTGTACTGTATCGTTAGTCACATTCCCATCAGTACCCACGGTTTCATCGGTTATTTGCCGCGCTGCGTTCCATTGGTTTTTTACGGTACGCACTGGGCCCAGGCTGTCCTTAGTGGTGATGGTCAGCGGTAAACCATTCTCATCGTTGATATAGGTAACTCGCTCGTCACTCCAGATTGCCCCAAAGCTTGCGCTTTTGCGGGTTTTTGTTTTTATGTAACCGTAGCTGTCGTATTCATATTTTTCCCAAGTGCGGGCACAGCTGGTGGTTTCTACGCCTTTGATTCTTTCAAAGCCTTTGTTGCGCTCATCAATATGACCGTTTCTGGGTATGACCGTAAATTCATACTGTGTTTTTTTACCCAACGGGTTAATCACTTGAGTCGCATCGGCACCGCTGGTGCCTTCAACGCTGTAGTTGATAGCGGTAAAGTCAACAAGGTTAGTGTTGCTGTAGTCAGGGTCTGCCAGTGCGGTAACTAAATCCTGGTAGCTCAAGGCACCCAATGAACCATGGGAGCTACTGGTGCCAGCCCAACCTTCGTCAGGGAAGTTGGCATAGGTCCAGTTGGCGTAGCGTTGGTTGTTCTCGTCGGTAATGCCAGTTAAGCCTGCGGTATAGGCTGGGTCTTCATAGTGGTACTGGCGGTACACAAAAGCTGCAAGGTTATTTTTATCTTCACCGTAACCGGCATGTGTCAGGCGACCGCTAGCATCATAGGTGTAGTGAACCACTTCACCGGTTGAGCTTTCTATAAATTCTATTTTGCCGTAGTTGTTAGCCAATGGGTCTTGCCCAAAGGTATAGTCCAGCCAGTGCCCGGCACTGTCATCAACGCGGTCAACCTCACCGTTTGACTCAAGGGTTATGGTGTAGTGGTAGCCGTTATTTTTTTTAGCACCAATAAACTTACCGTCAATGTTGTAGTACTCGGTGCCTTGATGGTTGCTTAACTCCCAACGGTTTGCGCTGTCGTTAAAGCTGGCACTTAAGCCTCGGCGCTTGCTGGTGCTTTGTGGATTAAACAGCTTATAGACATCCTGCCCAGTTGTATCGCTGGGCACATCTACAAAATCGACGGCAGAACCAAGGCGCGCTATGGTGCCATTTTGCTGATGAGCATCGATATATAGCTCAACTCGGTCGTAATCTGTACAAGATGTATTGATTCCCGGGCAGGGTAATAAAAAGCGTAGCTCTCTTAGGTTTAAGTGTTTGCCACTGTAGGCAAAGTGCCAACGCCACTGCGCATCGGTATATTCAGACCGGCTGTAGTGCCTTGTAACCCCTAACTCTGACCCTACCGGCGCGGTAATATCGTTTTCAATTTGTGTTTTAACACCGGTTCTTATGTTGATTGGATTACCGGCCTTTTCACTGGATGATGCCTGCTGAGCGTTACTAGAGCAGTCATCGTTATCTTTGTCATCATCGTTATAAAACTCACCCCTTTTATAAACCGCTGCATGACGTATACCTACCCCCCGCTTTTCACCCTCTACAATATTGAGTAAACCGCAAGTGGCTTGTATATCGACAGGGTTAGCAGTACTCCATACTGTGATCTCGCCAATATCACTACCAATGGATGCTGCCTCAGCGTCACACCAGCTTTTTGCTAGAGTATAGGCACTTTCACCACAACTACCATCTGGGCCATTCCAACCATCACAAGCAGCATGGACCAACCCGCTTTGGCCAAGCAATGCCATTGCGACTAATGAGGTGAGCTTAAGTTTTTTACTCACCACCGAGGCTGGGGGCTTTGTTATCTGACTTTGGTTTTTGTGTTGTAATTCTTTTAGTTCTTTTAGCTTTAAAACATTTAAAACTTGTAACCTTTGAAATCTTAACATGCGCAATTCCTTCCACGGGCAAACAATAAAATCACTGTCCTGTATGTAGATTAATAACATTCCATTAATCAGGCACAGGCCAGCCAACAACACAAGGCGGCAAGTTTTTTGGGGGGCGAGCAAAAGCAGCGCCGGGTAGCTGTAACCACCATAACTTAACGCACACGATAAAACTGATTAGCAGATCTAATCAGGTAACCAGGGTGTCGGAATTTATTATAGGAAGCCGGTTGCGCACGATATTGCCGCGCTATATGTAACGACCAGAAGGCCAAAAAGAACTGGCTGAATATATTTCCCTTTGATTCCTCATATTCCGTATTGAGTTTTTGAATCATTTATTTCAAAGGGGAAAATATCACCGATAATATTTTTAGACAACAGTATTTTTAAAAAAATGATTTTTTTTTGATTTATAACCAATTTATAGTGTTTTTTACTATTGAATAACACGCTCCGTGTTTTTTATGGCAAGCATTAAAAAACACAATGACAAGAGCCTCAACGTATTAATGAGCAAGACACGTCGACTTTATCGGAGTTACGTTTTTATCCTTAATCACGGAGCGTGTTTTTTAGTAATTTATACCCAGCAATTATCAATTGCCACACATCGCTTCCAGAAACTTTCAAAAACAACAATTTAGGTATGTCACCTACCCATAATTTTCACCAAACTTTTTAAGCTCTGCTACCAAGCCTCAATAAATCTTAGTAGCCATAGGGCTGACACAGTTAGCTGTAAGCCAGCCTTTAATACTGACAAACATATCTGTTAGTTTTTTCTGTAATTGGTCAATATCAATAACTGTGAGGGGGGGGGGGGGGATAAAAAACAGGATGTACTGTCTGGCAGCTAATAGGACACCGGGCAGTAAATAAACATCATGTGAATGCCCTTTCCTAATTAATGCCCGTTTACTGAATTAGACTAAAGCCGCCGCAGGTTAGAAAAATGCCATAAGGATGCATCGGCGTTGACTTGCCATATATCCGCTATATCGCCTTCAATAAAGAGCGAAACCCTTATTGCTGATATTATTTGGGTATCTAATTACGCGGCTGCTTTCAAGAAGGGCGCTGCAAATGCTTATGCTTCCCTGAACGTATTTTTGAGCTAATTATTTGTTAGGAAACCCAAAATCCATATCAAATTTTTCATAATCAATTGTGACAACTAATGTCAGGCGTCATGTTCGGAGAAAAGGCTTTTAAAAGCCAGCGCATTTTTGACACTTTTGACAAAAAAACACGTAGCGTGTTTTTTTGCTATAGAGGCCGCAGATTCACTGGGCAAGGGGAGTAAAAATTAGGGGTTTAAAAAATCAAGCTACCACTACTAAATTGCGGCTGTTGCCCCTTGATCAATCATTAAATTAAAGTCTGCCGCACTCACTGCAGGGCTAAAATAAAACCCCTGCACTTGATCACAATGATTTTGCCAAAGGAACTGCACCTGATCCAAAGTTTCTACGCCTTCCGCAATCACTTGCAAACGTAAACTGTGGGCCAGATTAATCATGGCTTTTACAATAATACCGTCGTCATTATTTTTAACGACATTGCGGACAAAACTGCGATCGACTTTTAATGCGGAAATCGGCAGGCGCTGGATATGGGCAAAGGATGAAAAGCCGGTGCCAAAATCATCTAAGGAGAAAGTTATGCCAAGCTTGCTTAAGGCCATCATCCCTTCGTAGGTCTGCTGGTAGTTCGACATAATCGCCGTTTCGGTTAATTCAAATTCCAAACGACTGGCATCAACACCGCTTTGTTCAATAATACGAGTGGCAGTATCGACAAACATATTATCCTGTAACTGTTTAAAGGACAGGTTGATCGCTATATCCAAACTGTCGTGGCCGCTTTCATCAAAGGAGCGCATATCTTCGCAGGCCTGCTGGATCACCCAGTAACCAATAGGCACAATTAAGCCACACTCTTCTGCCACTGGAATAAATTCTTTGGGGGACACTAAACCGCGGGTTGGGTGACGCCAGCGAATTAACGCCTCCATACCGACAGTAGCACCGGTGCCAATAGCAACACGGGGCTGGTAGTACATTTCAAACTCATTTTTGCGCAGGGCGCGACGAAGATCGGATTCCAGATTTAACCGGTGCATGGCATCGGCATTGGTTTCTTCGTTATAAAAATTATATTGGCTGCCCCGTTGTGTCTTGGCTTCTAACATCGCCATATTGGCGCGTTTTAATAAATCATCCACGGATTCGCCAGCGTCAGGGTAAATAGCAACACCGATACTGCAACTGACTATCAACGGTTGGCCAGCCACGGTAAAGGGGGCTGATAATACATCGATTACTTTTTTCGCCACCAACGCAACATCGTCATTGCCGTGGCAGTCTTCCAACACCAGAGTAAATTCATCGCCACCTACTCGGGCAATACCATCGCTCTTGCGCACGCAGCGGGTCAGGCGCTGGGCCATGGTCGCCACTAAGCGGTCGCCAGCTTCGCTGCCATAGCTTTCGTTAACCTTTTTAAAGCCATCGAGATTAATTAATAACAGTGCCAGTGAAATTTGTTGGGTCTTGGCCAGTTCAATCGCCCGCTCCATGGTCTGGCGGAATAACATCCGATTGGGAATACCGGTTAGGGGGTCGTAGAGGTTGAGCTGGTTAATTTTTTTATCGACCTGGCTTTTGTCGATGGCATAGCCAATACAGCGCTGGAACACATAGCCGTCGAGATTGTCCAGAGAGAGGTAATCGGCAGCACCATATTGCAGCGCTTGCTGGGAGGCGGTGTTATCGACTTCGGCGGTCAGGGCAATAATGGGGAGTAGGCAGCCCTGTTCCAGGGTCTCTTGCAGAAGGGTCAAGGCAGCGTCAGGCTGATGCTGACAGTCCAGAAGGACTACATCATAGTTTCCCGAGGCTATTTCAGCCCTGCCGTTGTCCAGCTGCTCACACCACAGCAGCTGAAATGAGTTGTGCTGTATTGATGACAGCATCGCTTCAAATCGGCGATATTCGGCGAGGTTACTGCCTAAAAGCAGTATTCGCGCCATAGAGTCGTGCATTTTAATACCTATTGCTCAGCGGCGGCCTCCGTCGAAGCCTATCCCCAGTGGTGCTCGATCCTTCAAGCAAATTACTACGGTTTTACAGCCGTTTTATTTCCGGTTTATTGCAGACCTTACTGGCCTGTTCTTGAAATTGTTTTTATTAATATGACAAAAAAGTTATATTCATTTCAATATCAAGTAGTTATAGGCGTTATCTAATAGAATTTCTAGTATTTATGCAAGATTTTTTTCTGTGATTTCTGCATAAGGGCCCGCAAAGCCTCCTACTGGCGGAAACCGGCTGCTACAATGCCCGCCCTTGATTGATTCCACAGCCGTTTTTTAGTCCATGAGCCCACCCCTTGAGTAAGCTAAACCCCCGCCAACAAGAAGCCGTGAAATATATCGACGGCCCGCTTTTGGTACTTGCCGGAGCGGGCAGCGGTAAGACCAGCGTTATTACCCGTAAAATCGCCTATATGATTGAGGAATGCGGCACCAAGGGCCGTAATATCGCGGCGCTGACCTTTACCAATAAGGCGGCGCGGGAGATGAAGGAGCGGGTATCACAGTTGGTTTCTGGCCCGGCGGCGCGGGGCTTGATTGTTTCTACTTTCCATAATCTGGGCTTACGGATTATTCGTAAAGAGCATCAATGCCTGGGCTATAAGAGTGGCTTCTCGATTTTTGATGCCCAGGATGCGCAAGCCCTGATCAAAGACCTGCTGATTCAAGAGCATGGCGAAGACAACGACCAGGCGGACCATATCCAGCACCGTATTTCCAACTGGAAAAACGATATGGTGAACCCTGAGCAGGCTATTGCCCAGGCCGATGGCCCCGCTGATATGCTCTGCGCCCAAGCCTATTTACGCTACCAGCGGGCCCTTAAAGCCTATAATGCGCTGGACTTTGATGACCTGATTTTACTGCCGGTACAGATGTTTCAGCAGTTCCCTGAGGTGTTGCAACGCTGGCAGCGCCGCATCCACTATCTGCTAGTGGATGAGTATCAGGACACTAACATTAGTCAGTACTTACTAGTCCAGATGCTCATTGGTGACAGGGGCAAGCTAACAGTGGTTGGGGATGACGACCAATCGATTTACGCCTGGCGCGGGGCCCGCCCGGAGAATCTGGCACAGTTGCAAGATGACTATCCCAACCTGAAATTAGTCAAGCTGGAGCAAAATTATCGCTCCACAGCCCGTATCCTGAAAGCCGCCAACCATGTGATTGACCATAACCCCCATGTGTTTGAAAAGGCACTATGGAGTGAGCTGGGCTATGGCGACCCGATTCGGGTGATTCGCTGCCGCAATGAAGAGGCCGAGTGCGAGCGAGTGGTGACTGAAATCCTCGACCGCCGGGTGCGCGGCCATGGTCAGTATGCGGATTTTGCGGTGCTTTACCGGGGCAATTTTCAGGCCCGGTTGCTGGAGCTGAAATTTCAGGTGCATAACGTGCCTTATAAAATCAGCGGCGGTACCTCCTTTTTTGCCCGCAATGAGATTAAAGACATCATGGCTTATTTGCGGCTGCTGATTAACCGCGATGATGACAATGCCTTTTTACGTATCGTCAATGTGCCCAGGCGCAAGATCGGCGCATCCACGCTGGAAGGTTTGGGTACCTACGCCACGGAACGGGGTATCAGTATGTTTGATGCCTGTGATGAAATGGGGATTGAGCAAAGCCTGCCGGAAGCCAGTGTCAAACGGCTGCGGCAATTCTCCGCCTGGATGAACCGTGTTACTCAGCGCTGTGACAGCGGCGAAGGGATGGCCGCCATCCGCGAGATGGTCAGTGATATTGATTATGAAGCCTGGCTACATCAAAACAGCTCCAGTAGTGCTGTGGCAGAACGGCGCATGGCCAATGTTTTTACCCTGATTGATTCACTGCAGTCCACCCTCGAAAAAGCCGACGACGATGAGGATAATATTCAAGCTGCCGTGGCCAAATTAGTGCTGCGGGATTTAATGGACCGGCAGGAGGAAGATGATGAATCGATGGATCAGGTGCAACTGATGACCCTGCATGCCTCCAAAGGTTTGGAGTTTCCCCATGTGTATGTGATTGGCGTAGAAGAAGAAATTCTGCCTCACCGCGTTAGCATTGAAGAAGATAATATCGAGGAAGAGCGCAGGCTTTGTTATGTGGGAATTACCCGCGCCAAGCAAACACTGGCGCTCACTTACTGCGGCAAGCGTAAGCAATATGGTGAGTTAATTGATTGTGCCCCCAGCCGGTTTTTGGATGAACTGCCCTACGATGATTTGGTCTGGGAAGGGGAAGAAAAGGATTTGGAGCTTAATCAGCAGCGGGGCCAGGATACGCTGTCGGGTCTTAAGGGCTTATTCGACTCTTTCTAAACGTAGGGTGGATTATAATCCACCGCTTATGACGGCTTCTGGCTGGGTTTGGTGGATTATAATCCACCCTACTTTTCTCTTATAAACCGTTTATTCAAATAAAAAAGCCCCTTAAAAAAGGGGCTTTTACCATCTATCAGGCTTTAGCTTAACCGTTCTTTCTGGCTCTGGCCAAACCGAGTAGACCAAGGCCAAGGAGTGCCAGGCTTGAAGGCTCTGCAACTGGGGTGCTGCTGCTATTAACACCGGTAGTAATCCGCGCAAGGGCATAGTCTGACCAAGTGTCTGCACCGGCGGTCAGGGTTAAAGAGGTCACATCACTGGCGGTATAACCGGTAGCAACATAGCCACCGTTATTGCCTGGAGCAAAAATACCATCAAAGGTCTCTACATCTGAACCCAGAGTAAAGATAGCGACTTCAGGGTCACCGTTGCTGCCTTCATTATCAAATAGGTCCAATAGCTCTATCTGAATAATATTTACGGCATTATCAAAGGTGATGGTCAGGGATTGAGAGCTGTTACCGGTTATCTCATCACTGCCGCGAATACCGATACCGTCGCCATCACAGGCAAGAGGAATGCCCGGTGTAGGGTCAATTTCAGAGCTGCTGGCATTACAGCCATTGCGCTCACCACTGGAGCCATTAAAGGTCATCGTGTCAGAGCCGGTTAAGGTAACGCCACCATTGCTAAAGGTGGTCTGGCTATTCGCACCCTGCCAGGCTGAGCTGGTAAAGTCGATAACAAGGGCCTGACTGGCGATGGAAAACAAGCTGGCG
The DNA here is from genome assembly GCF_002117105.1 of Oceanicoccus sagamiensis. Lineage (GTDB taxonomy): Bacteria > Pseudomonadota > Gammaproteobacteria > Pseudomonadales > Dasaniaceae > Oceanicoccus > Oceanicoccus sagamiensis. The sequence goes on from NZ_CP019343.1 coordinate 1,624,716, forward strand.
CCTACCATTAATGCGCTGGTGGCTAATTTCTTTCCTAACAACATCCTACTACTCCATAAATTCTAAAAACGATCTATAAAGAGTATTTGCAAGTTTAGGGCCAGATAAAAATTGTCAATACAATACAATGACTTACCGAAATAAAAGGCTCTTGATCCAGCGTATTTTGTATAATTTATCGACGTTTAGGCTAGGGTGAGTTGGCCTGCTCCCCGCTACTAAAGCGTTTCTTAAGGCTTTCACGCAGGGTTTGTACCATCACATAAAATCCCGGTATGGCCAGGGTGCCGATAATCAGCGCTGCCAACATGCCGCCAAACACGGTAATACCCAATGATTTTTGGCCAAACATACCGGCGCCGGTGGCAAAGACCAGGGGCAGAATACCGAGAATAAAAGACACGGCTGTCATATTCACCGCACGAAAACGCAAGCGCGCAGCCGTCTCAGCCGCTTCCGTAATACTCTTGTTCTCTCCCTCTCTGAGGGAGCGGGCAAACTCAACAATAAGAATGGCATTTTTAGCGGCCATACCAATCAGTAGTACCAGACCAATTTGGGCATAGAGATTTAACGCCAGACCCACCGCCATTAACGCGCCAATAGCACCGGCCACCGCCAGCGGCACCACTAAAATAATGGCTAGCGGAATGGACCAGCTTTCATATTGGGCGACCAAAAATAAATAGATAAAAATCATCGCAAATAAGAAGGCATAGATGGCGGTATTACCGGCTTGTATTTCCTGGTAGCTCATCCCCGTCCAGGCAAAGCGATAACCGTCAGGCAGTATTTCCCGTGCTAAACGTTCCATCGCTTTAATACCCTCACCGGAACTATAGCCCTCCCCTGCACTGGCGCGGATAGTTGCTGAGCGATAGAGGTTAAAACGTTCGGCAACATCGGGGCCCAGCACAGGCTTGCTGGTGACCAGGGTGCGCAGCGGAATCATTTCACCACTATTGGAGCGAACAAAAAATTTCTTTAAGTCCGTCAGGTCAGAACGATAATCGGATTCGGCCTGCATTTTTACCTGATAGGTTTGGCCAAATTTATTAAAGTCATTGATATACATAGAACCCAATTGGGCTTGCAGCGTATTAAATATTTCTGTCAGGGGTACACCCAGCGTTTTGGCTTTAACCCGATCAATATCAATAAAGTATTGCGGCACATTGGCGCGGTAGGTACTAAACACCCGGGTGAGTTCTGGCTGTTGATTGGCTTCGGCAATATATTGATTCATCACCGAGGCTAATTCTGAGTGGGGCCTGCCCAGGGTATCCTGCAAAACAAATTCCATCCCGCCGGCAACACCCATACCCGGAATGGCCGGTGGCGGTATCGACATAATCTGCGCTTCGGGGATCATTTTATAGGCAGCAGCATTGACCTTGCGGACAATATTAAACACCATATTTTCAAAGCCCGGTCTATCATCCCAGGGCTTTAATACAATAAATAAAGTACCACCATTACTTTTTGCCGAACCGCCTAAAATACTAAAACCGGTAATAGAGGTAACACTTTCTACATTGGGTTCTTGTTCAACAATCTCAACTAATTTTTCGACGACATCTTCGGTGCGGTTAATGGAAGAGGCATCCGGCAATTGCACATTCACAAAAAATAAACCTTTATCTTCCGGCGGCACAAAGCCTGTCGGCATATTGATAACGCCCATAACCAGACCGCTAATAATACCGGCAAAAACCAGTACGATTAAGCTGGTACGCCTGACTAACCAGGCAACACCGCGGCCGTATTTTTCCCGCAAACGATTAAAGTAGCGATTAAAGATAGCAAACCAGGCCGACTCCTGTTGGCCACCGGATTTTAATAATAAGCTGCACAAGGCCGGGCTTAAGGTCAGTGCATTTAACGAGGAAATTAATACCGCCACACAAATGGTAACCGCAAACTGCCGATACATAACGCCGGTAATACCGGGCAGTAACGCCACCGGCACAAACACCGCCAGTAAAACCAGGGTGGTGGCTAAAATCGGCCCGGTCACTTCCCGCATGGTTTGCAAGGTCGCCGCTTTAGGCGTTAGCGACGGATCGCTTTCCAGTAAGCGGTCGGTATTTTCTATCACCAATATGGCATCATCGACCACAATTCCTATCGCCAGTATTAAGGCAAATAAGGTGACAGTATTGATACTCATATCAATCGCTAACAGTATGGCAAAGGTAGCAACCAGCGATACCGGGATAGCCACAGCAGGCACCAGGGTGGAACGAAGATTACCGAGGAAAATAAATGTAATCAGGATAACCAGCACCACCGCTTCCATTAAGGAGCCGACCACTTGCATGACGGAGGTTTCGATATAACGCGTGGTATCGTAACCAATGGAATAGTCCAGGCCCCCGGGAAAGTACACGGACATATCTTCCATTGCTTCTTTAACCAGACGGCCGGTTTCAAGGGCGTTGGCATCTGGCAGTAAGTAGACCGCAAGATTGGCGGCCACTTTGCCATCAAACTCACCTTCAATACTATAATCTGACTGTCCCAGTTCTACTCTGGCAACATCGCGTAAATAAATCGCTGAGCCATCGGTATTGGCTCTTAAAACAATGCTGCCAAATTCTTCCGGTGTTTTCAGTCGACCTTTGGTTTGTAAACTGTATTCAGTTTGCAGGGGGCCGGTAAAAGGTGGCGCACCAATTTTACCCGCCGCCACCTGTACATTTTGTTCGTTCAGGGCATTTAAAATATCCGAGGTAGTAATACCCAGGGTGGCCATATGGTTTGGGTCCAGCCACAGGCGCATAGAATAATCTGCCGCCCCCATAATATCGGCTTTGGAAACACCCTTGATCCGAGCCAGATTACTTTGCACATTGATTTTGATGTAGTTGGAAATAAAGGCGTAGTCCAGACTTTCATCCGGTGACATCACGCTAACGATTAATAAAATATCCGGCGATTTTTTATCAATATCCAAACCGAGTTGGCGCACTTCCTGAGGTAATTTTGGCTCTGCCAATTTCACCAGATTTTGTACCCGCACCAAAGCCATATCCGGGTCTGACCCCACTTCAAACGAAACCGATAAACTATAGCTGCCATCATTGGCGCTTTTTGAGGACATATAAATCATGCCTTCAACACCGTTGACTACTTCTTCTATGGGTATACCAACGGTTTCCTCTACCACTTCAGCTGAGGCGCCGGCATAGGTTGCACTCACCACAACCTGCGGGGGTGAAATTGCGGGATATTCCGCAACGGGCAAGATGGTGATAGCAATGGCCCCGGCCAGGGTAAGAATAATTGAAATAACCAGAGCAAATTTAGGTCGCTCGATAAAGAAGGCGCTAAACATAGTTAGGCTCCTTTATTATCGGCGGCGGGCTCTGCTTGTTGCTTTGCCCTCAGGGCTTCGGCTTCGGCTTTTTGTTTGGAGAGTTCCTGGTAGGTTACCTGCAGGCCCGGACGCACTTTTTGCAAACCGCGGACAATCACTTTGTCGCCCTCTTCAACGCCCTGATTCACGACGACTAAATCGTTAATTCTGTCACCCAGGTCAACATTGCGACGCTGCACATTATTATTGGCATCGACAATCAGTACAAAGCTGCCCTGCTGGTCAGCTTGCACAGCCGGTTGCGGCAGCATCAGGGTGTTAACATCATAGGGCACTTCAAGTATCACTTTGACATACTGGCCGGGGCGCAATAAACCTTCGGCATTGGGAATAACCGCACGGGCTTCTATCGTACCTGTGGTTTCATCAATACGGTTAGACACATAATCGATAAAACCCGCTTCGGGGTAAATTTCCTGGTTCGATAGTTCCAGCTTTACCGTTAGTCTGGGCACCTCACGGCCTTCACTTTCCTGTTTGCGCCTGCGCTCATCGCTCATTAAATAGATGGCTTCGCTAACCTGGAAGATAGCATTGATAGGGTCAATACTTACCAGCGATGTCAGCACACCGCTGTCGGGGCCAATCAAATCACCGGCGGTGATTTCACTACGTCCAATACGGCCAGAGATCGGTGCTCTGATGGTGGTATAACTTAAATCAACCTCAGCACTTTGCAACTGCGCCAGTGACGCTTGCAGGTCGGCGTCGGCCTGTAATTTAGTGGCAGTGATTTTATCCAGTTCCGATTGGGAAATAGCGCCCTGAGGTGCCAGCTCCTGGCCCCGGGCTAAGTTGAGGTCGGCGACTTCTTTGGCGGCCTGGGCCTTGGCATTGTCGGCTTTGGCCCGGGCGTAGCTGGCGTCATATTGGGCGCGGTCAATTTGGTAGAGCAAGGCTCCCTGCTCGATCAGGTCGCCCTCTTTAAAGTGCCGGGATTTTAGGTAGCCTGCAACCTTGGCTTGGATCCGCACATCTTCCTGGGCCTGCAAACGGCCCACATAGGTGCTATTGGGCTGGTAGGGTTTTATAACAACGTTGTCGACAATCACTTCTATCGCCTGCTGCTTGGGTGCTTCCTCGGCACAGGCGGCCAACACACTGATAGCAATTAATATAAGTATACGGTTTATATTCACGAAGAGCGCCTTCTCAATTATTGTCGTCTGTTCCGGTTATCAAATGACTCTAGCAAAGCCCCTCTCCATACGCAATGAAGTCAGTGCTGCGCTTTTAGCCAGAATTTATTAAAAATAATCACTAACGGGGATTGACTTCATTTTGATCGAGGCGCAATATCCTCCGCCTGCTTGCAAAAGCACGTTTTTTAAAACAACGAACAGATTACAACAATGAACACCTTAAACCGAATTAGTTATACAGCACCCGCATCACTCGGCAAACCCTTTGCTGCAGTGGCGTCTTGTGTGCGTATGCATAAGGGCATCGGTTCTTCGAGGTAAAGTTCATTAATTAACGAATAAAAGCCTCCGAGGACCAACAGCCCGGAGGCTTTTTTCGTTATGTCACTTGCTTTTTTCATAACGTAAAACTCTCCGATATTTGGTTCTCCGGTGCTTTATGCAGTAAGGAGTCCGCCATGGAACGAGCACTACACCGCAATATTACTAACATATATCTCATGTCGTTTTTTCAAAACGCCATGATTATTACCGCTATCTTTGTACCGCTAATGCAAAGGCACGGCCTGACTATGTCTGAAGTTCTGCAAACTCAGGCCTTGTTTGCGTTGGTGGTTGCGGTCTGCGAAGTACCCAGCGGTTATCTGGCGGATTTGTGGGGACGAAAAAATACTATCGCACTGGGTGCGGGTTTATGCTTTTTATCGTTTGTGCATTTAGTGTTTGCCGATAGCTTTACTGACTTTTTAATTTATGAAGCCATTATGGGCTTGGGTGTCAGCCTAAACTCCGGTGCTGACTTAGCCCTGCTCTATGATAGCCAAAGTTATCTTAACCGGGATGGCAAGCAGAAATACAAAGGCGATAACAGCCGCCATATTGCACGCCTTGTTTCTATTGAAGGCTTTGCCGGAGGTTTTGCCGCCGTGTTAGCCAGTCTTTTAAGTCTGTGGTATTTGGACTGGGTTTTATGGGCGCAGGCAATTATCAGTGTGCTGGGGTTGGTATTTGCCCTGCTATTGGTAGAAGCACCCAGACAAATAAGCACGAACAGCCACAAAGAAAACTGGCAGCAGGTTTGTCACAATATCACTAAAGACCCCTTAGTGTTATGGACGGCGCTGGCTATTATTGTGTTTAGCCTGGCGGCCTTATATACCTTTTGGCTGTACCAAAAGTATTGGGAGTTGCAATCTATTCCGGTGACCTGGTTTGGTTATATCTGGGCCTGCCACTGTATTATCCGTGGCGTCACTGCCCGTTATGCAACTGAAATTGAAGCACTGTTAGGTTTTCGCAAGGTGTTTATTCTGATCGCCCTATTACCGATGATCGGTTTTTTTGGTATGGGGTCTTTTGGTGGTTTATTGGGCCTTGCCATGGGCTTGGCATTTCCAGTTAGCCGGGGTTTAAGTTTGGTCGTGTTTTATGATGCGTTAAACAAACGTGTTAAAGCCAACTTTCGCGCCACGATTAATTCTTTGGTCAGTCTGGGTGTCAGGGGTATTTTTATTGTGACGGGGCCGATACTGGGTTATTGGGTAGATGCTTATGGTGTGCAAAGTAGTTTGCTGAGTTTGGGAATGGTGTTTATTCCTTTATTTGCAGTGGTGTTGTTACCGCTGCTTGCCAATATCAAGAAAAGCCAGAGGTCTGCTCAAAATAAAGATGCCATTCCTGTGCAGGCGGGAACCTAGCTTTGGAAATTTTCTGGGTGAAAAACGTTGGCTGGTGTTGGGGGTAATCGTTTTGCATAAGTTGGGAACGTGCTGTGCTGGGTTTGGTGGATTGTAATCCACCCTACGATACTGGCTGAAAGAATGCGTGATCTTAAGGCGGTGAGGTATCTGTTTTAAGGGGCGTCAAAATGCAGCCCGTAGGGTGGATTATAATCCACCGGTTATGAAGGCTCATGGTTGGGCTTGGTGGATTGTAATCCACCCTACGATACTGGCTGAAAGAATGCGTGTTCTTAAGGCAGTGAGGTATCTGTTTTAAGGGGCGTCAAAATGCAGCCCGTAGGGTGGATTATAATCCACCGGTTATGAAGGCTCATGGTTGGGCTTGGTGGATTGTAATCCACCCTACCAGGCATCGAGGGTAATGGCTGGGGACTTAAGCGTAACTGGCGTTGCTGGAGAATTCTTCCACGGCATACAATAACTGGCGGCAGGAAATTTGGCCGATCAACTTGCCGTCTTGTATCACCGGGCGGCGACGTTGGCTTTTACTCATCATATCGTTGGCGACATTGATAATATTTTCATGTACATCGACAACATCTACTTCCGTGGTCATATAGTCGGAGACATTGCCGATACTGGCGCTATTATAGGTGGCGGCCATAAACCCTTTCAGGCAGTCCAGCTCAGAGAGTACGCCCAGAAGTTTTTTATTGTTATCAACGACACAGAGGCCGGAAATCTTATGACGCAAAATACTACTTACCGCATCGGAGAGAGGTGCATCGGGCGAAATAGTCACCGGATTTTTTGCCATATGGTCTTTGATATCAACAGAACCAAGCATAGATAACTCCTTTGGTACGCGAATACAGATCAGCGTTTGTTATTTATCATAACCGGATATTTAGCCTTGAGCTAATGCACATAGGTTATAAAAACGTGAATTTTAAAGTGCTTTATAGACTAATAGTTGCTGTTATTCCTCATCGGCCCTATCGTCACCAAAGAAATCAGACAGTGCATCCCGTTCCTCTTCGCTGACAGCCGCTTCGCTCTGGCCCATATCAAAGGTGCCATGGCAGACTTGGTTGCGGCCCTGCTGCTTGGCTTTATAGAGGCAGCGGTCGGCGCGCTCGATCAGCTGCTCAGGGGTATCTTCTTTTAGGGCGCTGTAGATTTCAACACCCAGGCTGGCGGTTAACCCAATATCCTCGCCATTGACCATCACGGGGGTGGTTTCTATCGCTGCACGTATCCGCTCCGCCACTTGAATACCCGTCATTAAATCCGTGGCGGGTAAAATCACGGCAAATTCTTCGCCACCATAGCGGCAAGGGATATCTAAACGGCGGGTGGTGGAACGTAGTAACTGGGCGGTTGAGACTAAGGCCTGGTTGCCCACTTCGTGCCCCCAGCTATCATTCACTTTTTTAAAGTAGTCGAGGTCGACCATCACCAGCGCGGTGCTTTGCATGGTGCGTCGGGTACGCTCCATTTCCTGATCCAGGGCCTGACGGAAGTGACGGAAGTTAAATAAACCGGTGAGGGTATCGGTACGCACCTGCTCGGACAGGGTTGCTACTTCACCCCGCAGGGCAACAACCTCATCGATCACCCCACACTGACTCTCCCCTACCGGGCAGATTGGCGACGAGTCCGCAGTATCGTTTGTCGGTGTTTGACCTGACATTACTTCCTTTAGCAAATCAAAAAGTTAGGCACTAATTCTAATCAATTAATAGCGATCACACCACTCTGCTGGCTTTAGTCCTCACAGGCACCGGGGCGATGCGCCTGTACCAGACCATTGCCACAGGCAGAACAAGCACTGCCAAAGGTTTTGCGCTCATCGTTTTCGAGGGTGGCGCACACTGGCCGATATTCCATCGTACAGATTTGTGGGCGGGGTTCTTCGCAGGTGGTTGCCACAGCAGTGTTAGTGGGTTTATCGGCCTGGTTTGTGTTATCTGTAGCTGCACAGCCACTTATCAGCAATAGGCTCAGTGCCAGCGTGCTCAGGTTTGTTATTGTCATCGGGGTGCCCCTTGCAGGTATTAGACTAGCCATTGATTCGCTGCCAGCACCACCAGGATGATCATGCTGCCTGCCATCAATAGATAACCAAAAAAGTGTGTCGCCAGACGTTGCCGTAATGCCTGTTGCTGGTCCGCGGTGACCCCATGGCCACAGTGGTTGCAGATTTGAAAACCATGGGGGATAGATCGATGGCACCGAGGGCACTCGGCAAACACGCCGTAACTTCCTTTAGCGGCAATACTCAACATACACCCCCTGCCTGGTTAAAGGCGCCATGTATTACTCAACGATACTTAAAGGTATCAATACTGACTTTTAATGCCAAGGCTTATTAAGCCTTGGCCTGGGCGTTAACCCCGCTATTATCAGGGGCTCTTTTTAAGGTGCCACGCAAATCACCAATAATCCCCAAGAGCGCAGGCACAAAGCCCAATACCAGGGTAGTGGATATCAATAAACCAAATACCATCGTGATCGCCAGGGGCTGTATCAGCTGCGCCTGTTTTGAGGTTTCGGACAATATGGGAATCAGGCCGCCAATCGTGGTCAGGGTGGTTAAGATAACCGGCCGCAGGCGTTCATGGGTACTCGCCATAATGGCATCATATAAAGCCAGCCCCTCCTCTTCTTTTTGCTTGACGGTGGTGACTAAAATAATCGAGTCATTCACTACAATACCGGCCAGACCCAGCAAGCCGATAATGCTAAACATGCTCATATTAAAGCCCATCACCCAGTGGCCTAAAATCGCACCGATCATACCAAAAGGAATAATCGACATAACCACTAAGGGACGGCTATAGCTGGTTAGCACCCAGGCTAAAATAATATAGATAGAAGAAAAGGCTAATAGCCCACCCATCTTGACACCGCCGGCGGCTTCACGCTGCTCATCGGCCTTGCCTTTTAAGGCAAACTCAACGCCGTATTTTTCAGCAATCTGTGGCGCAATGCTTTCGCCAAAGGTTTTTAATACCACGCCGGGTGTAGTAATTTGCGGGTCGACTTCACCTTCTATTGAGACCTGCCGCAAACCATCTTCACGTAGAATTCTGGAAAAACCAACGGTCTGGTTAAAGCTAACGACTTCACTGAGTGGTACACGTCTAAAACCATCGTGGGGGGTTAAATATAAATCTTCCAGGTTAACGCTGTCGGCACTTTTTTCGGGGTGCTTTACGCGAACAATAATTTCTTCCTGGTCCTGGCTAAAACGTTTGGCTATGGCCCCTTCATAGGTATTTCTTACCTGGCGTGCGACGGACTGCGTGGTAAAACCTAATGCCCGCCCCTCCGGTGTTATTTCAATAATAACTTCTTCTTTACCCCAGGGCAGATTATCTTCCAGCGCCATCACTCCGGGGAGTTTGGCTAACTGTTCCCGCGCTTCTATAGCAGCAGCTTTTAATGTTTTTAAATCAGCACCAAATAAGCGAATATCTATCGCCTTACCCGGTGGGCCACCGTCTTTACGTTCAATAATGGTTAGACGTTCAAGGCCGGGCAAGGGTCTGACTTCCTGTTCCCAGGCCTGAATAAATGCAGGAGTTCTTACGGTACGGTATTGGCCACCGGTTAGCTCTACGGATAAGGCACCTAGATGGTCGCCGGTTACCCTTAACGCATCCTGACGGCCTTCGACCTGACCAATGGTACTAACAGCTACATTAATTAAACTGCCTTCCCCACCGGTCAGCGCGCGGTCCGCTACACGGGCTGCTCTTTCCAGTTCAGCCACCATGGCGACGGTTTTTTCCCGCGGGCTGCCGGGGCTAAAGCTAAAATTGGCGTAGGTGGTATTGTTTTCAATATTGGGAAAAAATTCAAAGCCAACTCTACCCGTGGCTAACATGGCGCCGGAAATTAAAAATGCACCCACCGCCAGAACCAACGCCGAATAACGTTCACGAAAGCAAAACTCAACAAAGCTCTGGAATGGGCCATCGCGGAATTGATCAAACTTTTGATTAAAGCGAATACGCCATGCCTGTGGTTGTTCTTCTTTTTTATCGCGTAAGGAGTGCAGTAAATGGGTGGGTAAAATTAAAAAGCATTCCACCAGGCTGGCAATAATAATCGCCATCATCGTTTTGGGCAGTTCGCTTTGAATCTGGCCAATGGTGCTGCCAATCATCAATATAGGAAAAAACGCCATGACCGTCGTTAGTGATGCCGCCATAACCGGCGCAAACATCATTTTGGTACCGGTTAATACCGCCTCTTTTTTGGCCATACCCTGGCTATGTAAGCGGGCGACCTGTTCCCCCACCACAATAGCATCATCAACAATAATCCCCAGCCCCATAATTAAGGCAAACATACTGATCAGGTTTAGGCTTAAACCCATCAGTGACATAATGCCCATTGTCGCCAGCAGTGAGATGGGAATACCCGCCGCTACCCAGAAGGCTAAACGGGCGGACAAGAACACATAGAGAATGGCCAGTACTAATAATAAACCCGTTAAACCATTGCTTAGCATCATGCCAATACGCTCTACCACTAACATGGCAAACACATCGTATTGTTTTACCGTTAATGAGGGCGGCAGTGTAGGTTCCAATTCCGCCAGATAAGCCTGTACTTTTCTATTGGCTTTAATAGAGTCTTCGCCAGCGGCGCGTTTCACTCTAACGGTGACTGAACTATTGCCCGCTAATTGATGGGAGGGTTTATTTTCTTCCAGCGCTTCGACAATATTGGCGATATCTTTTAACAGTACTTTTTCACCGCTATTCAGGGCTTTAACTTCGATATCACCCAGCGCTTCGGTAGACCTTGCCAGACCTTTGCTGCGAATTTGTTTGGAGACTTCTGACGCTTCTATACTACCTGCCGGTAAATCCAGGCTGGATTGGCCAATCACATCGGCAACATCCTGCACAGAGAGATTGAGCGAACGCAATACATAGTCAGAAATTTGTACCCAGTACTCGGTATCACGAGCACCATCAATTTCTATATGCTCCAGACCGCGATTTAATAAATCATCGCGCATTTGTTTGGCGATCATTTTTAGGGCTTTTTCTGGATAGGGGCCAGAGACTTCAAGGCTAACCACATTATCTCGCGGTGTTACCTGATTGATAATCGGTTTTTCGATATCGCTGGGCAAGGTGGTAATACGGGCAACGGCGGATTGTATATCGGTTAATGCCTTGGACATGCTGGTATTTTCTACATACTCCACGGTGACCATGGCCATTCCTTCGTAAGCCACCGCCTGCACTTTTTTGACCCCATCGAGAAAGCGTATTTCCGGTTCCATGGCCTGAATAATATTACTTTCTATATCTTCAGGGCTGGCACCACGCCACTGGACAGAGACGGTAATTAGCTCAAGGCCAAACTGTGGCATCACTTGGCGGTTTAAGCTGCTGATGCCGTAAATGCCTAACAGAATCATTAGGATCATTAATAAGGTGGCGGCATTGCGATGCTGCACAAAGAGTTCGATTAAGCCGACTCGGCCTTGAGGTCCTGCTATAGGGCTTTCCATTACTGCACCTGCGTCACGGTTTCAGTGGCAGCCTTGGCCGGGATGGGTTTGGGCTGGCTGTTAGTACGTTGCTGTACCCTGACTTTTATACCGGCACCGCCTTCGCGGATTTGGGTGACCACGATCAGTTCGCCATCAGCAATGGTTTGATTTTTCATGGCGCGCACCAGAATCTCTTTGCCATTGCTACCGACGATATCAACTTTGCGTGCATCCAGCCGGTCATCTTTAACGATATACAGCGTATTTTGCTGGTAGAGTGCCTGTTCCGGTATGGATAAAACCTTATCGTAACGACGATCGGCAACCGAGACCTGAACAAATGCCCCGGGACGCAACGGTGTTGCCAACGCAACATCACTGCCATTAATCACCGCATACATATCCACACCGCCGGTTTCGGAAGCAATCTGTGCACCCTGGCGCTCAATACTGCCTTTGTAGTTCAGGGCCTTGTTGCCTACCTGCCAGGTGATATCAACAGGCCGGGATAAGACTGAACCATCCTGATCGAGGATACGGCCAAATTGGGCGTTGGATAAGCTAAAGCGAACTTCCAGTCGTTGGGTGTCAATCACCAAGGCCACTTTGTCATTGGTGCTTAGGCGCATACCCAGTTCTGCATTCACTTCATCGACGACACCGTCATAGGGCGCCAACAGTTTGGTTTGTTCAAGGTTGCGCTGGGCGCGTTTTACGCCGACTTCGCGCTGAGCGACAATGGATTTTTGCTGCTCCAGATTAAGTTCGGCGGTATCCAGAAACTGCTGTGAAGCATCTTTTTTGCGGTGTAACTCTTTGGCTCTAACATAGTCACGCTCCAGCAGGTCTAGCTTGGAGCGGGCCTCAGCCAGTTGGGCGCGGCTTTCTATTAAGGTGTTTTCATATTCAAAGGGGTCGATTTGTACCAGCAGGTCGCCTGCTTTGACCCAACCACCCTCTTTATACTTCTCGCCTACCACCACAACATTGCCAGAGACCTGTGCTCTGAGGTCACTTTCCCGGCCCGCAAACACCATACCGTAGAGACTGAGCTGGGGCTGAATATTACGGTGTTGGGCGGTCACGGCCTCCACCACCCAAACCCGCTCAGGCAAGTCCATTGGCTCCAACCGTGGCCGAGTCACAATTAAGAGATAGATAACCACCACCACCACGGCAATGATCATCAGTGGCAGCCCGCCCCGACGTTGACGGATATTCTTGAACAGGCTGCTGAGGGTATTAAGAGGTGAAGCCACGGTGTTTGAGTCCTTGGGAAGTTAATGGCTTATGGGCCATTTTATTAGTGCTTTAAAAGGATTATAGCGGAGTATCCATAAGCAATTAGGGGATTTACCTTCCTTAACAGAGGCTTTGACTCAGTTTTAATCCCGCCAATACGATAAATGACCTCAACAAAACGGGCCGGAATTAAAAATTACTCGGTTGCAGGTGGGGATTTTTGCCATTGAAGTGTCTCAATAAATGACTTTGACAACCCCTTTTATCGAGGTAAATCACATGTATTTTGAAATTAGGAAAGAATGGCAAAGCAAAGATATCACCGATGCCATGTTTGGTATTACTGACAGAATAAGATTTCCGCTGGTGGAATTTAGCTTCAATCAATATGTATTTCTTGTAGATGCCGTCGTTGAAGATTGCGAGGGGCTTGAGTTTGTTAAACGGTTTATGTTGGGCTCTGTTAGTGACACGCTAAGATTTATTGAACAGCCTGATATAAAAGATAGTTGTATTGCTCTGTTTTCCAGGCGCTGCGATAACGACAATGACTCTTACTCTATTTCAGACCTCATAAAAATTATTACCGCCAAAGATAGTGCCGGGCAAATCGCCCATATCTATCAGTGTAAAGATGGCCAACGATATGTTGATTCTCTATTAGCCAGCAGCGAAGAAGCATTGACAGACTTTCATACGATTTACTACCGGCAGTCAAGCCATCAGCCGGTTTAAAAAAATTTGCCAGCTTATTGCTCAGGCCAGGTGAGCTGGCATTTTAATATGATATTTTAAACTAACCCCTGTCGGCTGCACCAATCAGGTGGGGATTTTCTCCCTTAGAGTGTCTTATCGTATAACAGTTGTTCAATGTTTCTCATTGGATAGCCTTTAGATTATTAAGGGGGCAAGGATGCAACAATTTATTATAGCTCTATCTATTATTACTTTCTCAACCAGCCTGAAAGCGGCCTGCTTTATTGAGGAAGTCATTGACCTCTATGACTCCGGTTATAGCGCAACACAAGTCAGAGAGGAATGTGATGGCCGGGTTGAAGAGTCGAATTGCTCCCTGGGGAAAATTATTGGCTATAGCCAGCAAGAGATGGGGCTCGCATCCATTTTACGGCAATGTGAAATTCAGGAGAACTATAGCAACCAGTCCTACCGCCGAGGGCAATACCAATTGCCCAGTGCAACACCCGCCAGAGTTTGTGCCACACCTTATGGTAGCTGCCCTATGGCAGAACCTATTCCATTGGGGTCATCCTGTTATTGCCCTGGCAGTTCTGGCCCTGTTTGGGGGATTGGGCGATGAATGAGAATGGGCTGGTGAATAAGCTGAATGAGTATAAAGAATTTATTTCTATCCTGATTTTTTTTGCCGGTGGTTTGTTTTGGATATATGGATTTTTTGCCACCAAAAGTCAGGTTGAAACTATGCGGGAAGGCACCCATGTACAAGTGAGCAAATTAAATTGTGTGCTTGAGCAAAATGTAAAAATGCTGCGGGGGAAAATGGAATTTCAATATTTTACCGACTTGCTGGAAGAAAATAAGCAGGAGATTAGAGAGGTCAGACGATTTATCAGAAATGCTCGACAAGACCAGCAAGATGTTCACGACAATGAAGAACAATTATTAGAGCTCGAAGAACAAAGAAGCGAGCTAAAAACCGAACGTGAAAAGTTTAAACGCACGATGGAACAGGCTCTGGATAGCCTAACGACCGATGGATGTAACAAAACAAGCGATAGGAGATAATATGACTGAGAGTAATTTTGTAATTAGCGTTCGCAGCGTACATAAAAAATCCGGCGATGCAGGGTTTGGTAATGAACCCGGCGCAACGCGCTACCTGGAAGTACCTGATGGCACCCTACCCCACCCTGACAATCATAAGCTTACCCAAACCGATTGGCTGAAACGGTTACTTAAGCGGGCAGAAGTCGGTAAATATTCGGCCCAGGATAAAGATCCGGTGGCTGGGTATCGTTATGGCGATATTCTGGTGTTTGTTCATGGCTATAATAATTCCATGGACGATATTATGAAGCGTCATAATCTGTTGCAAAAACGATTAAAAGAGCAGGGTTATCAAGGAGCGATTGTCAGCTTTGACTGGCCCAGCGCCAGCAAGACCTTAAATTATTTGGAAGACCGCTCCGATGCCAAGGCCACCGCTTTAAAACTGGTCAAAGATGGCATTGCTATTTTGGCCAGAAACCAAATGGTTCAGGATAAAAATAAATGTGATATTGATGTTCATCTTTTAGGCCACTCTACCGGTGCCTATGTTATTCGCGAAGCCTTTTACGAGGCCCGGCATAATAAAAGCTTATCGCGGATCAATTGGAATGTTAGCCAGATTGCCTTTATCGGTGGCGATATTGCTAAAAAATCGCTATCGATCAACGATGATAAATCCCAAAGCTTATTTGAGCATGCCATCAGAATTACCAATTACCAAAACCCCTATGACTCCGCCTTAAAAGTCTCCAATGTAAAACGCCTGGGCACCGCACCAAGAGTAGGCCGGGTGGGGATTCCGGACAATGCTCATGAGCGTGTGGTCAATGTTAAAGTGGGTGATCACTGGCGTACACTCAATCCGGATGATAGTTCGGCGGGGGTAACTGGTCCCACTCCTGGCATTTTGATGACCCGGTATTTGCCAGAGATTTATTATTAACCCTGCAAGGGGATATAGATCGCCACAGTCTTCCTACCCGCAAGTTAAGCCAGGGAGAATTAATCTTAACGGCTTAGCGTGCCCCCTGTGATGCCCTGGCCAGAGAATGGCACGGCCGTCCCGGAAAAGACCACGTCATCATCTTTAATGATTTTTTTAACCAACCCCATCTATACTTGGTGGGGTTTTTTGTTTTAGAATTGCTCCCATTCAGTCGTAGCCATCATTAACAGCTATTTGCCATGACCCAACTTTTTACCAGAGCGCTATTTGTCTTTGTCCTGCTTGCAGGGCAATGGGCTTATGCGGAGCATAGTGCGGATGCCCTTGATGGCAGCCACAGTCATGCTATCGATTGTACGCTCTGCCTGAATCAGGTTAACGAACAGGGCTCACTCGCTACTGTCGATATCCCTTTTGACCTGCTTCAGACCAGTACCGCTATTTTGTCGACCCCGCTTGCTGCAAGCGGTTCTGCTACGGTTTCCTTCGCTATTCGCGCCCCTCCTGTAAACGCTTAATTACATTGAATCTTTCGACAGGTCCTGGGTTTTGCCCGCGACCTTAGTTACTCGTAATTACAGGATTTCAACATCATGAATTTTTTATTTAAACAGGCTGCCCTGCCGGCTGCCTTATTGTCTGCTGTGTCCGCAACAGCACAAAACACAAGCCCGGAACAAGATACAGCGATTGAGCATATGTTGGTTACCGTACCGATGCATCGCACCGAAGCAGAAACAGCGATGCCGGTCACGGTATTAAGCGGTGATGAACTACGCAATAGTATGGCCAATACCATCGGTGAGACTCTGGCGCTAAAACCGGGTCTGGCCAATGCCA
The DNA here is from genome assembly GCF_002117105.1 of Oceanicoccus sagamiensis. GTDB lineage: Bacteria > Pseudomonadota > Gammaproteobacteria > Pseudomonadales > Dasaniaceae > Oceanicoccus > Oceanicoccus sagamiensis. The sequence continues at coordinate 1,641,217 of NZ_CP019343.1, forward strand.
GCTTTGGTCCCTCCGTTGGCCAACCAGTTATTCGAGGCCAGCAAGGCGCCCGCGTTACCGTCTTGCAAAATAGCACCAGCAGTGCCGATGCCTCCAATATCAGCGCCGACCACTCTGTTAGCGTAGAGCCTATTTTGGCGGAATCGATTGAAGTGCTTAGAGGCCCTTCAACACTACTCTATGGTGGCGGCGCGATTGGTGGCGTAGTCAATGTGGTTGATCAACGCGTGCCTGTCGCAGTACCCGAACAGCTAACGGGTGATATAGAAGTTCGCCATGGCTCCGTTAATGATGAAACCACCGCCGTCTTCGCCCTTAATGGCGGCAGCGGCCCCCTCGCCTTTCATATCGATGCCTTACAACGAGAAAGCAATAATGTAGAGATCCCTGGCAAGGCCGCCCCGGAAGATGAAGACAGTACGGACGGCTTTATCGACAATTCTGATGCGGAAACGAGCTCCTACACCTTGGGTGCCAGTTATATTGTTGATAAAAGCTTTATTGGCTTCTCCGTAAATCGACTTGAAAATGAATACGGTGTTCCCCCTGGTGCCCATGGCCACCATGAAGACCATGATGATGACCACGATGAAGCGCATGACGATGATCACGATGAAGCGCATGAGGGCGAAGAGGAAGAAGAAGTCGTACGCCTCGATATCGAGCAAACTCGCTATGATATCCGCGCCGATATTCATGAGATTACTCCGGCTATTGAAAACCTGCGCTGGTTTTTCACTTATACCGATTACGAGCATGTGGAATTAGAAGGTGCTGAAGTGGGCACCGAATGGCGTAATACAAGCTGGGAAAATCGCTTTGAACTGATTCACGCCCCGATCGCCCAGTGGCATGGAGTGATTGGTGTGCAAATTAAAGAGTCAGAAATTTCCGCGGAGGGGGAAGAAAGTTTTATCCCTGAGACGGATGTTAGTAACTATGGTTTATTTATAGTTGAAGACTACCATCGTGGTGACTGGACCTATGAACTGGGTGCCCGTGTTGACCGCGACGAGTTAAGCCCGGACTCCGCCACGGATAAAGAGACCTTTACCAGCCTCAGTTTATCCGCCTCTGCCCTATGGCAAAGCGAATCGCCCTGGAGCGTCGGTATCGCGCTATCGCAATCTGAACGTGCCCCGGTAATTGAAGAACTGTTTTCCAATGACGGGAATAGTTTTGGCGACTATGTAGAACATGTAGCCACCAGCTCTATTGAACTGGGCGACACCGATCTGGATAGCGAACAATCCAATAATATTGACCTGACCGTAAACTATAAAACCGACTGGGTTGATGGCTTTGTCACCGTCTTCTTTAATGACTTTAGTGACTATATCTATTTGCAAAATACTCGCTTGGAGCAGGATGAAACCGAGATATTGCAATACTCGCAACAAGACGCCGAGTTTTACGGTATTGAATTTGAATCGACCTTTATACTGGGCGAGGCCATGGGCGGTGAATTTGCCCTAACCGTATTTGGTGACTATATCGAAGGCGAGTTGGATACCGCCGGTGATGTACCCCGTATGCCACCACAGCGTTTAGGCAGCAAACTGGCCTTTACTCAGGGCAGCCTGTCTACTTATGTTTCGGTGGTTGAAGCGGATGACCAGGATAAGCCCGGCTTTGATGAGGAGGCAACCGACGGTTACACCCGCTGGGATGCCGGTATCAATTACCGTGTAGCGATTGCCGATAGTCAGGAAGCGCTAGCCTTTTTACGGCTAAAAAATATCTCGGATGAAGAGATTCGCAACTCAAGCTCTTTCTTACGGGAGATTGCGCCGGAAGCGGGTCGATCTATTGAGGCTGGGCTACGTTACAGCTTTTAAGGCCTGTTGTGACCCGCCGGGGTACGGTACTATCGCCATAAATTACTGGAGTGTTTGCTATGGATAAAGTACTGGTTATTACCGGCGGTAGCCGCGGCATTGGGCTGGCAACCGCAGAACGCTTTGCCGATAAAGGTTATTGCGTGATTAACCTTTCTCGGCAGCAACCCGCTTTAACTGGCATTACACATATCACCGCTGACCTAAGCGATATCAACTGGCCCAGCCGCTGTGGTGACGCATTGCTTGAGCAGCTTAACGGTGCCGAGGCAATAACACTGGTTCACAACGCCGGTGTTTTAGCCAAGGATACGGTACGCGATATAGAGGCAGAGACATTTCAGCGGGTTATGCAATTAAATGTTATTGCCGCCAGCCAACTCAACCAGCTTCTACTGCCGGTAATGAATACTGGCTCTTCTATTCTTTATGTTAGCTCTACGCTCGGAGAAAAAGGTGTAGCCAATACTTGTTCCTATGTGAGTTCCAAACACGCACAGATTGGTTTGATGAAAGCCGGTTGTCAGGATTTATTTGGCTCGGGTATTCATAGCGCAGCAATCTGCCCCGGTTTTACCGATACGGAAATGCTGCGGGACCATGTGGGCAATGATGCGGAGGTGTTAGCTTATTTTGCCGGACTGTCTGCTTTTGGCCGATTATTGGCGCCCAAAGAAATTGCCGATACGCTGTGGTTTTGTGCCAATACTCCGGCTATTAATGGCTCAGTTATTCATGCCAATTTGGGGCAGCTGGAAAATTAACGCAGGGTGGATTGTAATCCACCAATTGTGAGGGTGAGGGAAGGTGGATTGTAATCCACCCTACTATATTCCCGCCTTCGCGGGAATAACGCTATTTTGCAAGAAGGTTTGCTGGCCAATATAGTCATTGGGGTAAGTATTAAAATAATGGTTTAGCAGTGTCACCGGTACAATCAACGGCACATCGCCGGTACGGTACTGGTCAATCACATCATCAATTGAAATTCTTTCCGTACTACTAATATCCCGTTTTAAATAGCCTTTAATATGCGATAAGGCATTGGTATAACCTTTACGTGTGGCCGAGGACTTAAGTGCAGTCATCAGCATGTCAATAAACTGGTCTGCCTGACGCTGGGGATTTTGACGATCGGGTTTGGATAGTAGACGGCCAATGGCTTTATAGGTCGTAATGCTATGGGCCATTACTAAATATTTATAGCGCGAATAAAAACGGCTTAACTGATGCAGCGTGGGGACTTCACCGGTTCGATTGATTTGCTTCCACTCATGGTAGGCATGCACTCTGCGAACAAAGTTTTCACGCAGATTAGGGTCATGCAAGCGACCATTTTCTTCAACCGGTAGTAAGGGGTCGTTGTCCATTAGCTGCTGCGCATAAACGCCAACGCCGGTATTGGGTAGCGCATTGCCTTTATCGTTATAACGTTTAACCCGCTCGAAGCCGCAACTGGGTGAACCTTTTACAAAAATATAACCGGCGAAGTCACTGTGCTTTTCTGCCATCTCATTGGCAAATGTTCTCAGTGGCTCGGCATAGTCAACGGTTTGTGATTCGCTATCTTTAACATAGATGCCGCTATCGTTTTCAACAATTCTGATCGGCTCACGTGGCACGGGTAAACCAATGGCCACTTCCGGACAGAGTGGCAACATATCCATGGTTTCAGATAATTTGTCCAATACATGACTGCGCTTTTTAGCATCACCGCTGTAACGAACCGCGTGACCCACTAAACAAGCTCCGATACCGACTTTAGGTTTATTGTCATTAAGCATTGGCTGCACCCTCCATTCTCTCGCTGTAATCCCAGTGGGATACATTATTGGGTTTAATCCGAATAACCATTTCGTCATCCTTTCTGGATAACAGCCATCTGGCCAGGTCACTTTGTTGAGTGCCGAGATAGTTATCGATTAAATCTTCGAGTAAGTCGTCCTCGAGGGGGGAAACACTGATATGGCCAACGCCTCTTACACCTTTATAGGGGGGTGTATTACTGGCTATCTCAAAGCCCACCTGGTTGTTAACTTCCAATTGACGCAGCACCCAGGCAGATTCATGGGTCACGCTATAGAAAGAGCCATCACGGTATTGGAACCAGAGTGAAATAATATGCGGGAAGCCGTCTTCTCCCTGCACCGCCAGACGAATAGGAAAACTGCGTAGATCACTATCCAAATTGGCTATCGAGGCCGCACTTTTTGAGTTCATCATCTTTCTCCAAACAAAGCCGCTTTTGCTATATACGGCATATATCGGGATTACGATTAAATAAACCCCGTATCTCGGTAGGGTGAATTACAATCCAGCGGTTTTAGCGGCTGAAGGCGGGGTTTGGTGGATTATAATCCACCCTACGGAGGGCTGAGCAATAGCATTAAATGGGCGGTTTATGCATAATAAGCCGCGTTTATTATTTCCAGGCAATATACAGGCGAAACTCCATGTACCACAGCTACTTTGGTTTAAAAGAAGCGCCCTTTTCTATTGCGGTAAACCCCCGCTACCTGTTTATGAGCGCCCGCCACCGGGATGCTCTGGCACACCTGCTTTACGGTGTAGGTGTAGGTGGTGGTTTTATCCTGCTAACCGGAGAAGTCGGTACCGGTAAAACCACGGTCAACCGCAGCCTGTTAGAGCAAATCCCCGATAATACCGATATCGCCCTAATCCTGAACCCGGCACTGAATGCGATTGAATTGCTGGCCACCGTCTGTGATGAACTGGGTATTGACTATGATAGCGGCGAACAAAGCCTTAAAGCGCTAACCGATAAGTTACACCAGTTTTTACTCTCCAATTATGCCAATGGTCGCAATACCGTATTACTGATTGATGAAGCCCAGCATTTGCAGTTTGAAGTGCTGGAACAAATCCGTCTGCTGACCAACCTTGAAACCAATACTAAAAAGCTACTGCAAATTATTTTAGTTGGCCAACCCGAATTACGTACCCTGCTGCATAAACCGGAGCTGCGGCAACTGGCCCAACGCATTACCGCCCGCTACCAATTAAAGCCCCTTAATCTGGCAGAGACCGATGCCTATATCCGCCATCGTTTACAGGTGGCCGGTCTTCCCGCCAACCAAACTCTGTTTCCGAAAAAAGTAGTTAAAGGCATTCATACGGTTAGCCGCGGCGTACCCCGTATTATTAATGTGCTATGTGACCGCATGTTGCTGGGTACTTATGGCAAAAATAAAACCATCGTCGATCGCGCCATGTTAAAGCAGGCCATTACCGAGGTGATGGGGGAAGAAGATGATATCGAGTTGCATGCAGCGAAAAATTTTTGGCCTATTATTGCCAGCCTGGTCGCGGCTATGTTTATCGCCTCGGCCTGGTGGATGTGGCCCAAGCCCAGTGAAGCGCCTAGCCCTGTAGCTCCCGCAGTAGTAGCGGCGCCAGAGATTAAAGAACCGACGATAGCCCCTGCCCCTGTCACCGCCGAACCGCTATGGATCAATAACGAACAGCAAGCAATCAATGAATTGCTTACCGCACTCAATCTGGAGAGCACCAAGCCAAGCATCGACTGCAATAAAAAAGACTACAGCAGCCCACGCTGTGAAAGACTGACGGTAAAAACCTGGCAGGAGTTAATGGCTTATAACCGGCCGGTCGTACTCTCACTCATTACTCCCGCCAAGATGCAAGCCTATGCCACGTTGGTGGCGATGGATAATCAACAGGCTACGGTGCAACAAGGCTCTATCACCAGCGACATACCCCTGTCCCGGATCGGCGAGATTTGGACCGGTGATTTTATTCTTATCTGGTCACCGCCACCGGGCTATACGGAACCTTTTTCTGAGGAGTATAGTGGCCCGATGGTACAATGGCTGGCACAGCAATTTGCTGAACTGGATGGCCAGGACTCGCTGTTAGCAGAAGGCAGCTTTAATTCAGCGTTAATGCAGCGGATTAAAATTTTCCAAAAGAATAATCAGTTATTAGATGATGGAGTGGTCGGCTTAAAGACCTTGCTCAAACTGAACGAGCGCCTCGGCAACGCTAAAGCGTTGGTCATAGACAATACTGCGGTGGAGGGTTAAACATGTCATTAATACTTGATGCCCTGAACCGTGCCGATCAGGAAAGAGCCGAAGAAAACCATACCCCCAACCTCCATGCCAGCCATGGCCCTGCCCCTGAAACCAGCAGCCCGCTTCGGCGCTGGATTATTGAAGGGGTTATTATTGTGCTAGCACTGGCTGCCTTTGGCTATTCCCAATGGACGGATGAAACGGTTACGCCAGTCACGCCTGTGGTGGAGGCCGAACCGGCACAAGCCATAACGGTAGAAAAACCAGTACCTGCACCACCGGCCCCGGCCCCAGTTGCGGCCGCGCCCAAGCCTAAACCTGTGGTTGAAACAACGGTAGCGAAGAAGCCCGTAGAAAAACCTGCCAGCAATACCTCCATTGCTTCTTTGTATCAACAGCCCGCAGCAACAACGCCGATGGTAAAAGAGCCTGTGGTCACTGCAGCCCCCGTCGTTGAACCGGTGATGGAAGCACCGGTGGATAATACCCAATTTATATTAAAGCAGATTCCCTTAATCACCGAGCGATCCAGCCGTTTTCAACGGGGCGTACCTACCCTGAACTATGAGGTTCATGTTCACTCAGCCGATGATGGTGCAGGTTTTGTAAAGCTTAATGGCCGTATTGCCCGTGTTGGTGCTCAGGTGGCACCGGGTTTAAGGCTCATTGCTATTTTGGATGACAGTATTGTGCTGGATTTAAACGGTACGCAGTTTCGGCTGCCTGCTTTGAATAGTTGGGTGAATTATAAATAGGGTGGATTTAGATCTACATGTTTGTTGAAACTCAAAGACGTAACAGGATAAGAGCAGCATTGTAGGGTGGATTATAATCCACCAAACCCAGCTATGAGATGCCATAACCGGTGGATTATAATCCACCCTACTTCAACAATCGTCTTATAGCGCTGTCGTTATTGAGAAGCCTCTGTTTGGGTTTCTTCTATGGCCAATAGCTCTTCACCTTTGGCAACAGCCTTAACATTTTTTGCAGTACCTTCAACCCTTTGGCTGGCGGCCTTAATGTTGCTCGTAGTGTCATTGATTTTTTTGCTGGTCTTTTCAATTTCGGACGTCGCTTCATTGACGTCATCCAACAGGCTATTTAAACCTGAAAAAAAGCCGCCCTTTGACCCCTCTGCAAACACCGGATTAACCATCATCAAGCTAAATAGCGTTACGGTGGTTAGCGATAGTAATCTCTTCATAATCAATCTCCTTTTAACCCTTTAAGATGTCATAAATAATTTAACGGTATACGCCAATATCCATAGCGGTCCTTTTATTAGATGGTATCTCGTCATCTTTCCCTGACACACTGTACCTCTAAACTGTACCTCTAAACTGTACCTCTAAACTGTACCCCTAAGATGTTGTAGTATGGTTTGGTTTTAGGCTACCTTGATTGAATAAAACCCTATCCCATATTGGGTGGATTATTTAATCTTCAACAGCACTATAAGTAAGACACTTTTAGAGGCTTTTTCCCCACCTTGTAGAGAAAAAATTGGGCAAGTTTTTACGAGAGGGTGAATAGCATTAGCGGCGGTTTAATAAATCACCCACCACCCCTAATGAATCGATGAGTGAGCCTTCTCCGACTTGGGCACCACCGCCTAACTGTTTTGGCATCGCTGAATGTAATTTTCCGGCAAGGCGGCTAAAGGGCATGGACTGCAACCAGATATTGCCCGGGCCTGTCAGGTTGGCAAAGAAAAAACCTTCGCCGCCAAATAAGGCGCTTTTTACACCGCCCACGAACTCCACATCATAGTGTACGGTTTTTTCCAGTGCGACTAAGCAGCCAGTATCTACCTTGATGCTCTGCCCCGCTGTTAGTTCAATATTATGAATACTCCCGCCAGCGTGAACAAAAGCCAGGCCATCACCTTTCAGGCTTTGCATAATAAAACCTTCGCCACCAAATAAACCAACACCAATGCGTTTTTGAAAAACAATATCAATACTGACGCCTTTGGCAGCACAGAGAAAACCCTCTTTCTGACAGATAATTTCGCCGCCCAGTTCTGCCAGGTTAATGGGGATAATTTTTCCGGGGTATGGTGCGGCAAAGGCAACACGGTGTTTAGCAACACCACTGTTGCTGAAGGCTGTCATAAATAAATTTTCACCGGTGAGCAGGCGCTTGCCAGCACCCAATAGATGGTCAACCACGCCGCTCTGTGTGCCCTCGCCAAAAATGGTTTCCATGGTGATGGGGTTATCCATATACATCATGGCGCCAGCTTCAGCAATAGTGGCTTCGCCGGGGTCTAATTCGATTTCTACATATTGCATATCATCGCCATAAATAGCGAAATCGATATCATGGACTAATGCCTGCTGGTGAAAGGTTGCTTTGGGGATGCGCTGGGGCTTTTTGATGCCGCAAGCTTCTGCAAATAAAGGGTGCCATGAGACTGGATCCCATTTACCCATACCGGGGCCAAATAGCAGCATGTCGGGTTTGACCTTGCCTTGTTTTATTCCCAAACGAATTTGCGGTTCTGAAAAAGGCCCCTGAGGTTTTCCACTCACATCAAGATACCAAACCTTGCCATTATCATCCTGGCTAAGTTCCATAATGACTCACTCCATAATCTGAAATTTGCTTATTCAGACTAGCAGGGAATGAGGATGCAAGCCATTACAGCTAGGGTGGGTCATGATCCACTGCTGTTTCACGAATTTTAACAGGCTTTGCGCTAAGCGTCCGGCAGTGAGGGGTCTGTTTTCCGGGGACGCTGTAAACCATCCATGGGCGCTCGACAAAATGCGTCCATGCATTTTGACGCCCCGGAAAACAAACACCTCACTGCCTTAAGATCACGCTTTCTTTCACGTTTGTTGAAACCAGTATCGTAGGGTGGATTACAATCCACCAAGCCCAACCATGAGCATCCATATACCGGTGGATTATAATCCACCCTACAAAAAAGGCGACCCGAGGCCGCCTTTGATAACGCTATAGCGTTTCTAACCACACTGGTTAAATTCTGTAGCGGTATTGGCATACTCGGTACAGAAGTCATCACTACCGGCACCGGTCTTAATGGCATTGCCATCAAATACGGCATTGATCACTTTGGACTTGGTAATACTTAGACGCTTATTGGCGCAGGACTTGGTAGCCATGGCGGCACACTGGTCAGCACTGTCGGCTTCTTTAAATTTAGAGCAGGAGGCTTTGCCCTTACACTTTTTATAGCTGATATTTTCTTTACCAGGGCAGGCGGTACGGGTGTATTGAATTTCGCACGTTGCAGCGGCGACAGTACCCGACCAAAAGGTTAATACCATAATGGCAACACCGATAAGTTTTACTGTTTTCATAATCATTTCCTTAGTGGTTTAGTGAGGAACTACACTTTAAATTGATTGACTAATGTGAGCTGAGTTTCTGCCATACGAGCTAGCTCTTGGCTGGCCATTTGGTTTTCAGTGGCACCGGTTGCGGTCTCTTCTGCAACCTGAGCGATTTCATTGATATTTCTATTTTGTTCCTGAGTGGCGGCGGCCTGTTCTTCTGCAGCGCTGGCAATTTGATGGCTCATATCTTTGATATTGGTAATCGCGGATGAAATAAGCCCTAACATCTCGCCAGCTTTGATAATGCTATCGACACTGGTTTGCGCTTCTTCACGGCTTTTATTCATGGTGGTTACCGCTTCACGAGCACCGGCCTGTAGTTGTTCAATCATATTGTGAATTTCATCGGTAGAGCTTTGCGCTCTACTGGCAAGTGTACGCACCTCGTCAGCCACCACAGCAAAACCTCGGCCTTGCTCACCAGCACGGGCCGCTTCAATGGCTGCATTGAGTGCCAGTAGATTAGTTTGCTCGGCAACACCTCGAATAACATCAACCACAGAGCCAATGTTTTCGGCATTTTCATTGAGGTTTTCAATCACGGTGGCACCGTTATCAATATCGTCAGACAGGTGACGTATAGCGGCAATGTTCTGGTCAAGCAACTGTGAACCTTCGCTGACCTCTGCATGGGCTTTTTCTACTTCTTCCAGGGTGAGGTTAATACTGCGGGCCACTTCATCAACGGTTGCGGTCATTTCTTCTATAGCCGTCGCAATCATATTGGTTTGGTCTTTTTGCCGGGCAATGCTTTCAGCGCTTTGCTCGGAAATAGCCGCGGTCTCTTCTGCGGTGGCGGCTAGCTGAGATGAATTACCATTGATTTCTTGTAGGGTGTTGCGCAAATGTGTAACCAGCTCTTGTACGCTATTTGCAACAGTGGTGAACTCATCGTTACCTCTTGCCACGATATCGTGTTGCAAATCACCGCTGGCCGCCCATTGAATGGCCTCAACAATTTCATTAAGCGGTTTGCGAATGGACTGCGTAATTAGAAAAGCAATTAACAGAGATACCACAATCGCAATAACGGCAAAGACAATAATTAAGGTTTGGCTAAAACTAACTGACTCTGTTGCTGAACCTGCAATACCTTTTGTTAGCCGGCGAATATCCGTTGCTAAAGAATTCAGGCCTGTAACAGCTGCTGAGCTGGCTTCTTCCATGGCTTGTAAATGTGACTTGGATTGGCGGTCGCTGCGAAGCTTTGAGATATACAGCGGTAGCAAACCATCACTACCTATACAGGCATTTTTAAAGCTATCGTAGGACGCTTTAAGGGTATTAAATTCGTCAGAGCCTGTTAGCTCTCCGCTTTGTTCTATTTTTGCAATGATGGCATCCATTTGTGCGAAATTTTCTTGTACTGTTCTTTCAGCACCTTCCACTGCAGCAGGAATTGTATTTTCTAAAGCATCTAAAGCTTCTATACTGGTATCATCCAGTAAAATAGTCAGCTTACTGAGTAGAGTTTTATTTTCGCTGCGCTTTAGTAAACCCTCTATATCAACGGCGTAGCTAATAACCTCATCGCCCATATCAATAAATTTATCACTTTTATCACTAATGATTCTTCCCTGACGCAGAGAGCTTTGATGGGAGGCCATCATTTCATCTGCCGCAGAAAACATCTCAGCTTGAGAGGCTAAGATCCCCTGCAGTTTTTTCGCCATAGCAGGATCGTCTTTGGCCAACGCTTTTAAGCGTGTCGCGGCATCAGTATTGTTGTCCATTAAATCGCTATAAATATCTGCGATGTCTTCAAGGTCATTGATGCTTTGTGTTTTATGGTAGTGAACTAGTTCAACCTGTGCTTCAAGCTGGTTAGATAACATGGCCGCAACCGAGTCCACCATAGGTACCGCTTTGTCTGTAACACTGTGAAGGCTATTATTAATGCTATTGAGACCAAATAAGCCGGCGAAAAGAATAGCGGCTGCCAGTAACAAGACAATGACATAGCCACCGATAATGCGTGCAGATACAGTAAGATTCATAAACAGATCCTGGTTCTTGTCTAACGTGTAACCTATACCTTGCAACTGCGACACGTATACCCCCGGCTTTTCTATCGGGTCATTACGTTCTACGAAGGCTGATAATGTGTAGGAGGTTCTTTAGGTATAGCAGTAGCCAACCTGTTTTCAACACCCCATGCGTTCTATTTCAATCGTTAAGTCAGATGTTTTTTATATTTGACTAATATTGTCGACTATTTTTCTGATATTGGTATAGGGAATTTTACTTAGGTTTATCAGTAGTTTAAGCAATACACTGAAAAAGCATAACAACTTGCCGCTATCATCTGCGTTCTTCAGGCTTTAATGACAAGGGATGCTTAAAAATTTTTGCCTTATCGCAAAAATATTACTGGGTACATAAGGCCAGCCAACGCTGGATACCTGTGCTGCGGTATTTATTTTTATGCAGTATAACGTAGAAGGCTCGATGAAAATCTCGGTGAGGTACTAATAAAGGGACTAAGTTGCCTCGTTGGAAGGCATCTTCAAGGGTGATTCTTGATAAACAGGATATCCCCAAACCCGCTTCTACAGCCCGTTTGATAGCCTCGGTATGTTGTAACTCTAACTTAATTGTTTGCTCTGCTAACAGGCCATGCATAGCGCGGTCAAAACCTTGCCGGGTACCAGAACCGGTTTCCCTTAGTATCCAATCAGCGGCTAGCAAATCCTGATCTGTTAATACCTGCTTTGCCGCCAAGGGGTGGTTGGGGGCACAAAATACAACTAGCTCATCATCACGCCAGTGGCTGACTTCAAGATCGGCATGGTGGAATTCACCTTCTATTAAACCAAGGTCCAGGTCGAAGTTAAGCACCTGTTTGGCAATGGCCTCGGTATTGGCCACCTCTAGCTGGATTTCGGCACTGGGGTTCTCCCGCATAAACTCAGCCATTAGACCCACGGCCAGGTAATTGCCAATGGTGAGGGTGGCCCCCACTTTAATATGGCCAATATCCTTATGGTTGACCAACTCCTGCTCTAAAGCTCTGGCCTGTTCGATCAGGGCCTGTGCTTTTGGCCGCAAAGACAGGCCCTGCTCATTGGCTTGCAGGCGTTTGCCGACCCGGTCAAACAGCTGCATATCGAATTGTTGCTCAAGATCTTTAAGCGCCCCACTCGCCGCAGACTGGGACATGGCAAGGCTCTGCGCCGCTTTGGTGACATTTTCAAAATGGGCGGTGGCAAGGAACACTTCTAGCTGCCTGAGGGTATAACGCATCGTTCTATACCTGTAAAACCGATTATATAAACAAGAATAACCCGTTTTACTAATATATCAACCCCCCTATTCTAGCCCCAATGATTCAACAGCAAGATTAAGGAACCACCATGAGCAACTTACTGACCGAACAAGTCACCGACGTTAACCACTGGACAGACACTCTGTTCAGCTTTAAAACCACCCGCCAATCGGGCTTTCGGTTTAAGAATGGCCATTTCACGATGATTGGGCTGGAGAGAGAAGGTAAGCCGCTAATGAGAGCTTATAGTATTGCCAGTGCTAACTACGAAGATGAGCTGGAGTTTTTTAGCATCAAAGTGCCCGATGGCCCGCTAACCTCTGAACTTCAGAAGATTGAGCCCGGTGATACCATTCTGGTCAGCAGCAAACCGACAGGTACTTTGATTTTGGACAATCTGCTACCCGGTAGAAATCTGTACCTTATTAGTACTGGCACCGGCCTGGCACCGTTTATGAGTATTATCAAAGACCCTGAGACCTATGAACAGTATGATAAGGTGATTCTGACCCATGGCTGTCGCTATATTGATGAGTTGGCCTATCAGGAATCGATTAATGAGCATCTGCCCAATAATGAATATTTTGGTGAACAGATTAAAGAGCAGTTAATCTATTACCCTACGGTTACCCGTGAGACCTTTAAGAATGAAGGCCGCATTACAGATTTGTTAGCCAGTGGTAAATTGGCCGCTGATATTGGCCTGCCCGCCTTTAATAAAGATGATGATCGCTTTATGATTTGCGGCAGCCCCAGTATGTTAAAAGATACCTGCGCGATTTTAGACGCTCAGGGTTTAAAAGAAGCCCGTCACGGCAATGCTGGCCACTATGTGATTGAACGGGCGTTTGTTGAATAAATAGTGATACAGGTAGTAATTATGAAAGATGACAATGCCGGCTCGGAAGAAAAACCCCTTAGCTTTTTTCAAATGGTCGGCAGTGTTTTAGCCTCGTTTTTTGGTGTGCAGAGCAAGAAGAATAAAGAGCGAGACTTTAAGCGCGGTAAAGCCTCACAGTTTATTGCAGTCGGTATTTTAATGACGGCTGTTTGGTATGGGGCGATTTACTTTTTGGTCAATGTGGTTCTAGCAAAATAAACCGTAGGGTGGATTATAATCCACCGATTTTTCAGCATAACGGTTTGGTGGATTGCAATCCACCCTACGAGAAGAAACGCAGCACTAAATAAGGTGTTAGGAAGAATACAAATACCAACAACTTAAATAAACCGATACCGCAATAGTGAATGGTATCAAAGCTATCTTCGGATACCTTAAACCACTTAGTATGCAGTGTATAAACCGTATCTCTGGCGGCAACAAAAAACAAAAACCAGAGTGTTAGCAGTAAATAATTAATCACTGCACCCCAACCAAAAAAACCTGTCAGTAGTTCGCTATTCATAATCCTTACCTCGTCATGGGTTAAATCGATTATTGAAAAAATTCGGTGCTGTCTCCTGGCTTCCAGGGTGGTCTTTTTTGCATGCAGCGCTCGAAGGCCGCTGATTCTAGAAAGCCATTTAACCACCGTTGCAGATTATTGTATTGACTCTGGTCAAACCAGGCCTTATCGACATGGGCAAACTGGCGGATAAAGGGAAATATAGCCAGATCAGCCACTGAGGGTTTATCGTCTATCAAAAAACGATGCTGCCCTAAGCGCTGTTCCAGCAGGGCAAGAAACTGCTCGCCGTCACTGCGGTATTCCAGCATGGTTTTTTCCGGGTAGCGATCGGCATATTTATAGCGGTCCAGGCTGGCTTTAAAGTCGCCATCGTTTTGATCAATCAGTTGCTTGATCTGTGTTTTATCCGTTCTCAGTAATTGCTCGGGGTCATTGTGTTGCAAGGCCCAGCTGATAATTTCCCGGCTTTCGTCAATCACCCGGTTATCATTTAAGACTAAAACCGGCACGGTGCCTTTGGGCGAATACTCCAGCATTGAAGCGGGCTTATCGCGCAGTATGATTTCTCTTAACTCTACGGCTATCTTGCTTGATAGCAGGGCCATGCGAGCGCGAATGGCATAGGGGCAGCGACGAAAGCTATAGAGTATGGGCACTGTATCCAACTAAATATCCAACTACGTATGCAACTACGTATTTAACCAAACATGTTCTGCCCAAACCCAGACGTTGGCCCAAGGCTCTTCATCGGTAAGGGCGCCGTTTTCCCAGTAGACCACTTCACCTATTTCATTGGTGCAATAATAGTTACCACGATATTCGCACAGGGGAATTAATTCACGGGATACGCCCAGTGACCAGGCTACCGCAGCTACTTCGGGCAGATAGGTATGAGAATTGGGGTCGGCAACAGTCACAGGCTCCATGGTGCCGTAAACCACATCGCTGACCGTCAGCATAAATTGCCGGAACTCATTATCCAGCGATACCAGGATTTGCTCCTCAACATCGATGATATCATCCATATCCGGCAGCTCTAAGGGTACGGGTACGTCTTCATTACAGGCTCGCAACTCGGCGATCACTCTTTCCATTTAAATTCTCTATCTCACTCTGGGCGTGCCTTAATTAGACAGCTGTCTATTATAAGCGGTTTTTTTACATTGATCTCTTCTTGGTTTTTCACCGTAAGAGATGGGTACATAACTTAGAAACCTTGTAATCAATATTGATTCTTAGTGGTTTTAGCCTATTATCGCGCATCGCTACGACAAATAAAGTTAATCTAACTATAACATGCCGGCGTATACCGCCCTTATTCACAACAGACCTATATTTTGGGAAATATAATGAATAGAACGTTAAATTTTTTAGCCCTTTCCATTACTGCAAGCCTTGGCAGTACGCACACTTATGCCAACGATGAAATTGAAGATGTTATGGTTACTGGCCGTAATATCAATTTAGTGGGCTCCGCCGTATCGGCCTCTGAGGGCTATGTTGACCAAAGTGAAATCTCTTTGCGCCCTATGGGCCGCACCGGTGAAATTATGGAGCTGGTGCCCGGTATGGTGGCCACGCAGCACAGTGGCTCAGGTAAGGCCAACCAGTATTTTTTGCGGGGCTTTAATCTGGACCACGGTACTGATTTTGCTACCTATGTGGATGGCATGCCGGTCAATATGCGCACTCATGGCCACGGCCAGGGTTATACCGATATCAATTTTATTATCCCTGAGATGGTCGATAATCTGGCGTATAAAAAAGGCCCCTACTATGTGCAGGTTGGTGATTTTTCCAGTGCTGGTAGCGCGCATTTTAGCACCGCCAATATGCTTAAAGAAGGTGAGATTGAGCTGTCTATCGGTGAAGATAATTACCAGCGACTGTTGATTGCCGATAGCCAATCAGTATTGGGCGGGCAGTTGCTCTATGCGGTTGAGCTACAGGAAACCGATGGCCCCTGGGAAGACATCAGTGAAGATGTCGACAAAACCAATTTCCTGGTTAAACATACCTCCCGTATTAATGATGGCGACTTTTCGGTCACCTTAATGGGTTATGACAATAGCTGGAACGGCGCCGATCAAATCCCCCAGCGTGCGGTTGATGACGGCACTCTCGATGAGTTTGGCACGGTGGATACGACCGTTGGTGGTGAAAGCAGCCGCTATAGCCTTAGTGCTTCTTATAGTTCTGACCATATTTCATACAGTGCTTATCTGATTGATTATGAGCTGGATTTGTTTTCAAACTTTAGCTATTTCATTGACCCCATTAATAGTGACCAATTTCAGCAAGTTGATGAGCGCAAAATCTGGGGCGGTCAGGGCCATCGTCACTTCGATAGCAATAACGGCAAAATGCGCAATACCTTTGGTGGCGATTTCCGCTATGACGATATCGAAGAAGTTGGCCTCTATAAAAGCACTGCTGGTGTTCGACGCGGCCCGGTAAGAGCTGATGAAGTGGAAGAATGGAGTGTCGGTGCTTACTGGCAAAACACCATGCAGTGGACCGATAAGTTACGGACCACCTTTGGTGTGCGCTATGATTATTTTGATTTTGATGTGAAGGGTTTGGTGGATACCAATATCGATGGTATTGATTTGACCGCCAACGGTGGTACTGATGACGACAGTATTGTCACCGCAAAAGGTAGCGTCAATTACTCCTTTAATGAAAACTATGAAGCCTATTTTGCGATGGGCCAGGGTTATCACTCTAATGATGCCCGTGGTACCACGACGGTGGTTAGCCCAGAAGATGGCTCTGCTATTGATACGGTTGATCCACTGGTAGATTCTTTTGGCTATGAAGTCGGTATGCGCGCCTTTTTCAATGAGCGCTTAAATGCCTCTATCGCCCTTTGGACATTGGAATTGGACAGCGAATTATTATTTGTAGGTGATGCGGGTAATACCGAAGCGACACGCTCCAGTGAGCGCAGTGGTGTTGAGATTACGGCTTACTATCGTATTGATGATGTCTGGACGCTGGATTTGGAATACGCTTACTCTGATGCGGAGTTTGATGAAGCCGACCCTTTTGACCCGACGCTGGGTGACGAAATTCCTGGTGCGCTGGAAGATGTGGTGCAGTTAGGTGTCAGTGCCAATTTCAAAAATGGTTATTACGGTAGTGTACGCGCCCGTTACTTTGGTGAGGAACCGTTGGAAGAAAACGGCGATATTAAAGGCGAAAGTTCTACTATTGTTAATCTGTTAGCCGGCAAGGATTGGGATGAATTTGGCGTGAAGCTGGAAGTGATTAATCTGTTAGATAGTGATGATCGTGATATTGAATATTATTATGAGTCACAACTGGCCAGTGAAGCGGCCCCGGTAGAAGATATTCATTTCCGGATTTTTGAGCCAAGAACTGTGCGGGTTTCTGCGCATATTAAGTTTTAATCGCTGCTCATTATTGTCTGTTGTTTTTATGCAGCGGATTATTTTAATCAAGCCTATTTTAGTCATTAGCTAAAATAGGCTTTTTTATTGCCCTTCTATTCTGGCTGCTCTAACCACTTAAACATCACCAAGGCGTCTATATAACCCTCGACTGGGTGATTGAAAGCCCCAGGCAAACGACCCACGGTTTTAAATCCCTGTTTATTCCACAAGCTAATAGCCCCTTTATTACTAGAGGCAACAAAGTTAAATTGCATCCCCTTATAGCCCAGTTCTAAGGCTATTGTCTGGGAGTGCTCACACATTGATGTTGCCAGCCCTTTGCCTCTTGCGGCGGAGGAAACCATATAGCCACAATTACAGATATGGCTACCAGGGCCTGATTGATTGGTTTTTATATAATAGGTGCCGAGTATTGCTCCACCCTCTTCAACCACATAGGTTTTGCGTGGCGCACTTAACCATATTGCCTCGGCCTGTTCTTTTGTTGTGTCCACCTTATAGGCATAGGTATCACCTGTGGAAACAATGTCGTGGAAGATCGGCCATATCGCAGGCCAGTCAGCTTGGGTAGCTTCTCTGATATTCATCCTGTGATCATAGCTTGCAGGGGGGATTAGAATCTACTGCTGTTTCACACCTTTATACCTGTCGTTGGTTTAGGTCTTTGATGATGTTTGAATTTTAATGGGCTTCGCGAGGCCTACCCCGTATTTTCACAAGCGCTCTGGGAAGTATCGTAGGGTGGATTACAATCCACCAAGCCCAGCTATGAGTACCCTATACCGGTGGATTGTAATCCACCCTACGGGCTGACTAGATAAAAAGGCTGCCGTGGCAGCCTTGATAATAGATAATTTCAGCAATAGCTGTGCTTTCGCTTAAAACCCGCTAAACCCAGCAGCGCTGAACCAAATAGCCATGCGGCCGCAGGCACTGGCACTTCAGATATCTGAATTAAATGAAACTCTGCATAGTCATAGCCCGGGCCATAGTGGGTATCAATATCACCGGCTTTAATCCAGGTAAAACCGCCGCGGCCATCTGACGCTAATGTATCACTGATGTCTGTAATTATTTGATCTTGATTAGCAATTTGCTCCAAGGCAGGGTGACAAACATGCTCGCCAACCCAGCCGCCGTCGGCATCGCCACAGCTAACGATCACCTCGGTGCTGGTTTTGTTGATAGTATCAAGAACAAAGTCACTGACCACATAGATGGTCCCCACTTGCGTGATCATCGTTTTTGATTGGCGGTATTCAAATACACCGTTTGTTTCTATCACAGCGTTTTGCAAACTGAATTCATAAGTGGAGTCCTGCAAATCATTCACCGCATCAAATTGACCTGAGCCTTCAAGATCATAGAGTGCTGCCCAGGTATTGCTTGCAATCAACGTGATAGCGGAACCTAAAATATAAGCCTTCATAGTACTTCTCCTGGTAAATTATCATTATTTGAGGGGTCTATCGTAGAGTTTTGCGATAATAGAAGCTTTTCCAGTCTTGCTATTTTTAGGTATTGATAAACTTGGCAACTAGAAGGCATTCAATAAGGAGAAGTCATTATTTGAAGCTTTGGATAAGAATAGTATCGTGGGGTGGATTGTAATCCACCTTTGCATGCAGGTTTGGTGGATTAGAATCCACCCTACAAAAAAGCGGCCCTGTGGGCCGCTTTTTTTACTTCACGGTTAGCACTTAGAAGCGGTAGGTAAAATCTAAACCATAGGACTCACCTTTAGCTGGGTGAATAAAGTAACCACCAAACTCAGGCGCTGGAATAATTTCTTCCAGATAATCTTCGTCCAGAATATTGTCACCCCAGGCTGTCAGTGTCCATGAGGGACCTTCAAGGCTTAGACGCAGATTTAATAAATCGTAAGCGTCCCGCTGGCCTTTATCGTACTTACTGGTACCAAAGCCGATAATACCGTCCGCAGGAATACCTGGGCCCGGTGGTGTCTGTGTCACATCACCAAACACAGCACCAACCGTTTGATAGGTGGCTGATACATCGGTAAAAGCATTTAGCGTGGTGTCATCCTGCACCGTACTGAACCAGGTTTCACCGACATACTGCCAGTCAAGACGGGCCACAAAATCGATTTCCTGCGCCACTTCACTAACCCACTGTATGCCCAGGTTACCGGTCATATCAGGGGTCAAAGGCATTTCATTGCCTTCGGTATAGGGGCGGTTGGTATTTTTATCGATCTCGCTGTCGGTTAAACCCAAGGCACCGTAGAACGAAATATTTTGCGTGGCCAAATACTGGAAGTCTACTTCTGCACCTTGCAAGGTGACTTCATCAATATTGGTCACAACACGTAAAATACCAAAGCCACCGGCGAGGAAGTTAAAGAACTGGCTGTCTTCTACTTCGGTGTGGAACACTGCAGCATTAACCCGCAAGCGCTTGTCCATAAATTCGGATTTAACACCTAACTCAAAAGACTTGGAAACTTCTTTCTCGTAGTCGTCGTTCAGGTTTGCCGGGCGGGTGGGGATATTGGCATAAGCTGACTCTACCAATGCGGAGCTACCCAGGTTATTAAAGCCACCGCTGCGGAAACCGACACCGTAACTGGCATACATAGACGCTTCTTCACTAAAGCCCCAGTTCCAGGATACTTTGGGCTGGAACTGTGAAAACTCTTCATCACGGTCTTCAATGGTGCTGGTCAGTGCATAAGCGGGGTTAATCGGTCCGCCGCCGCCAAAGGCCTGGGCCGAGGCCACATTAGGCACATTGTTAGAAACTTCACGCTCTTCTTCATCATAACGTGCAGCTAAAGAAACACTGTGTTCAGCATTAATCTCATAATCGATACTACCGAAGATAGCGTAAACATCAGTTTCAAATTCGTCCCAGAACAACAGGTCGGTACGGTTTTCTACAAAGGGTTTTTCAGCAAAAAAGCCATCGCCTAAATCGGCGCCGTAAGAAACCGCAACTTCACGTTCAATTTGGGCAAGATAGATACCGCCCATCCAGCTAAGCTTGTCGGTATCTTTGGAAGCGATACGTAATTCCAGGCTGGTGCTTTCCTGATCGCGCTGCTGGTATTGATAACCATCACAGGTTGATTGTGTATAGGGAGGTAATAAAGCATTTAGGCCATAGAAAGGGGCGATACCCAAATCAACCGCTTCACCTGGCACACTACCGGGAAAGGCGAAGAACGGCGCATTGGCACCGGGGGCATAGGCGCCATCAGTCAACAGCTGCTGGTAGCTGGAAGAACAAGCTGCCTGCGCTTCTTTGGTGGGTGCAGGTGGTAATGCGCCGGCACCAAAATCAAAGGAATATAAGCCGAAAGCGGCGCTGGTGCCGTCAGAGATTAAAAACTCTTCCATATCATCATAGGCAAATACTGCCGTGACGATGGCTTCATCCATTTCGTAATCCGCTTTTAACGAAAAGGTCGTTGTTTCCTGCTCGTTTTGTCCTGGGACATTAAAGCGAAAATCAAATTCGTGATCGTTCACATCTTTATACAGGGCAGGATCACCAAAATTAACCGCAGCATCTGGCAATGCAAAGACCGCGTTAAAGTTAATCGCACCGGACTCTACATCGCGATAGCTGGCGGTAGCATCCAGGGTTAGGCGATCGCTAACATCCCAAATTAAGCGGCCACGGAAGTTTTGTTCTTCCAGGAAATCCACCGAACCGTCTTTACCGGTAAAGGAGTTGCTATTATCGCCGTCATCTTCACGGTTACTAAAAGCGAAGCTACCTTTTAAGCCATCGGCAATAGGGCCACTGGCGGTTAAACGGACTTTTTGTAATTCATTGGAGCCAACACCGCCGGTAATAGACCCTTCAAATTCTTCACCCGGCTTTTTGGTGGTAACAATAATGGCACCCGAAACCGCGTTACGGCCATATAAAGCACCCTGTGGGCCTTTGAGTACTTCAATCTGTTGGATATCAAATAACTCACCGTTAAAACCATTGGGGTTGGTCACCAGCACACCATCGACCACATAGGCAAAAGTGCCTTCGGCGTCACGGGTTGAGGTAATACCACGGATAGTCACCTGAGTATCACCGGCATTGGCGGAATCAACGATGGTGACGTTGGGGGTTAGGGCAATAAAGTCCTGCGGACGCTCAATACCTGCCCGGTCTATAGTTTTTTCAGTAAATGCCGTGATTGCAATGGGCACATCCTGTAAATTTTCTTCCCGCTTACGTGCGGTAACGACGACTTCTTCGACGGTGGCTTGTTGAGCCAGAGCTATCGAGGGCACAGCCCCTGATAACAAGGCAATATTGATCGCCCCTATAGTTGAGGCCAACACGGACTTTCTGAACATGGTTTATCTCCCCGGTAGGTCTTGCAAATGTGTGATCCGATTTTTTAATATTTTTTATGTACGGCAAGCATTGAACTTTGGTTCAAAGCTAGGTTAAGTATATGCCGTTATTATAAAACTGTGCGATTTTTGGGGTTTTTCTTGGAATGATTGGAAATTAGTCCCGCTCTTCACATAACTGAATTTGGGCACCGAAGGTATCTTCCATCGTAATATCCCAAACCTGCCAGTTTTCAAGACCTTTGCGGGATTCGGCACTGGTCATTTCACTGCCATTGGCGATCACCTGCTCTGCGGCCGTTGCCAAATCATCGACACCGTAGGAAATCAGGAAAAAGCCCTCGCCATGCTGCTCTAGATGCTGGCCGGGGATACCAGACATATCAACCGGTTGAATTAGTACCAACCAGGATTCACCGACTCGGGTTCTTGCGGTTTTTACCCCGCGGCCCGGCAATGCATCCACAATAAAATCACGGGTACCCAATAACTTTTTGTATTGCTCAATGCCCTGATCAAGGTCTTTGACCAGAAAGTTGATATGGTGGATTTTAGTGATAGACATTGTAGGCCTCCTGGAGCGATAGTCGTAGGGTGGATTATAATCCACCAACGGTACTAGTACAGTCCAGGAGGGCTGGTGGATTATAATCCACCCTACGAGTTATTCTACAGTCACTGATTTCGCGAGATTTCTTGGCTGGTCAACATCGGTGCCTTTTAATACGGCAACATGATAAGACAATAGCTGTAACGGGATGGTATAGATAATCGGTGCGATAACATCGGCAACATGGGGCACACTGATGACATGCACACCTTCACCACTGCTAAACCCTGAAGCCTTATCAGCAAAAACAAATAATTCACCGCCTCTGGCCTGTACTTCTTCCAGATTGGATTTTAGTTTTTCCAATAATTCATCATTGGGGGCAACCGCAACAATCGGCATTTCGGCATCAACTAAAGCCAATGGACCGTGCTTTAATTCACCCGCGGCATAGCTTTCGGCGTGGATATAAGAGATTTCTTTAAGCTTTAAAGCCCCTTCCATCGCGATAGGCCATTGTGCGCCGCGACCTAAAAATAAGGCATTATGTTTTTCGGCAAAAGCTTCTGACATTTTATGGATAGGCTTATCCAGGGTCAGGGTTTCTTCGAGCAATGTGGGTAGGCCATGTAGCGCCTGAACAATCTCAGCTTCAGACTCTTTATTTAAGCCTCGGCGACGCCCCAGCGCAACCGTTAGCAACATTAAAGCGACTAGCTGGGTGGTAAAAGCCTTGGTTGAAGCTACGCCGATTTCCGGGCCGGCTTCTGTCATCAGGGCTAAATCCGACTCACGGACTAAGGAGCTCTGCGCCACATTACAGATGGTCATGGTGGAGGCATAACCCAGGGTTTTTGCCAAACGTAAAGCCGCTAAAGAATCTGCGGTTTCGCCAGATTGAGAAATGGTAACAAGCAGCGTATCTTCTTGAACCACAAATTTTCGATAGCGGAATTCACTGGCCACTTCAACACGGCAAGGAATACCAGCAATGCCTTCTATCCAATACTGTGCCACCATACCGGAATGATAGCTGGTACCACAGGCAACAATTTGTACCGCCTTGGTTTTATCCAATATCGCTTTGGCCTCAGTACCAAAAGCCTGTTCTAAAATTTGGTCTTTACCAATGCGACCCTGCAAGGTATTTCTAATGACGTCAGGCTGCTCATAAATTTCTTTGAGCATATAGTGACGGTACTTACCTTTACTGGCCGACTCAGCCCGATCGGTTAGGTGTAGTTTTTCACGTTCAACTTCTGCGCCGTCTTTGTCCCAAATTCTATAACTATCGGGTGTAATTTCAGCGAAGTCGCCCTCTTCGAGATAAATAAAACGATCGGTAACCTGACGCAGGGCCAGTTGATCAGAGGCTAAGAAGTTTTCCCCTATACCTAAGCCTAAAACCAATGGGCTGCCGCTGCGAGCACAGATAATGGTTTCCGGTTCATCTCTATTAATAACTGCCAGACCAAAAGCACCTTCTAATTCTTTAACCGCCGCATTCACCGCATCTAATAAATTAAGACCGGTTGTTATTTTCGAATGAATCAGGTGAACAATGGTTTCTGTATCGGTTTGTGAGTTAAAGGTATAACCCTGCGCGGTTAGTGACTCACGAAGCTCTTCATGGTTTTCGATAATGCCGTTATGAACCAGCGCTATTTGATCAGCAGATACATGTGGATGCGCATTGGCTTCAGAGGGTTGGCCGTGGGTTGCCCACCGCGTATGCGCGATACCTGTCGCACCAGCCAGCGGTTGTTGTAAAACCGCTTCGTCTAAAACAGCAACCTTACCCAGCTTTTTATGACAACCAATGTTTCCATCACCGTCAATAATAGCGACACCCGCTGAATCATAACCTCTGTATTCAAGGCGCTTTAATCCTTCTACCAATATTGCTGAAACTTCTCTTCGCGCCGCCGCGCCTACAATTCCACACATAGTTTTACCTAAGGCCTATTTCAATAAGTTCAAGATTTTTTAGTGGGTCGTTTCCAGCCATCGAGATTTTTTTGTTTGCCACGGGCCACGCTTAACTGCTCATCAGCAACATCATTGCTAATAGTAGAGCCAGCACCAACGGTAGCATTACTGCCTATATTGACTGGCGCTACCAGTGAGCTATTGGAGCCGATAAAAGCTCCGTCACCGATATTGGTGGTCGATTTATTAACACCATCGTAATTGCATGTAATGGTACCTGCACCGACATTAACCCCTTTGCCGATATTACTATCGCCAATATAAGTCAGATGATTAACTTTGCTGCCTTCACCAATATTGGCTTTTTTGGTTTCTACAAAATTGCCGACTTTGGCTTTGTTGGATAAAACAGAGCCTGGGCGCAATCTGGCAAAGGGTCCGATATCACATTGTTCTGCAACGGTGGCATTTTCTAAAATACTATTGGCTTTAATAACAGTACCTTTACCAACAGTAGAATTTTCAATAACGCAATTAGGGCCAATAATAACATCGTCAGCAATACTCACGTCGCCAACAAAGACACAGTTAATATCAATAAAGATATCCTGGCCAATGGATAATTCGCCTCGAATATCAATACGAGCAGGGTCCGCCAGAGTCGCCCCTTCGGTCATTAAACGCTGAGCTTGTTGCTGCTGGTAAAAACGTTCCAAACCAGCAACCTGTGCACGATTATTCGCACCCTCTACTTCCATCGCCGATTGAGGGTGTTGGGCAGTGACGGTCATACCATCATTAACTGCCATAGCGATGATATCGGTTAGGTAATACTCACCCTGTGCATTATTTGATGACAGTGTGGGCAACCATTGATTAAGTTTTTCTGCTGATACTGCCAGTATGCCAGTATTAACTTCGTTAATGCCTAACTGCTCTTCGCTGGCATCCTTTTGCTCAACAATAGCCGTGATGGCACCCGCCTCTCTTACAATACGGCCATAACCGGTCGGATTATCGAGGTGGACGGTTAATAGAGATAAAGTCGTCTCATTAGCCGCTGCAACCAGGGCTGCTAATGTTTCTGCAGCGACCAAAGGCACATCACCATAGGCAATAAGGACAATGCTATCTGCTTTAACGGCGGGCATGGCCTGGGCTACTGCATGGCCTGTGCCTAGTTGTTCACTCTGGATAGCCCAGTGCAGGTCACTTTCGGCAAAGCATTGCTGTACCTGTTCTGCACCATGGCCTATCACCACATGGATGGCGTCAGCCTGGATTTTCTTTGCAGTATCAATTACATGACCAACCATAGGCTTGCCTGCAACTGGATGCAAAACCTTAGGTAGCTTAGAGCGCATACGGGTGCCTTTGCCCGCAGCCAGGATTACAACTTCGGTTGTCACTTGCTTTTCCTTTTTCGACGGCAGCCTATATTGGTTATTATTCGAGCTAAGTTGCCGTTTTTATTGGATTTTCACTGTTTTTATTATTGTAGTAGGGTAAACAAAAAAGGGTAGCCTAAGCTACCCTTTTATTCGGAACTAATGCAGTTGTTTAGCCCATCTTTTTACGGATGGCCTGCAAAGTTCTAAGTTGTGCGGTGGCAGCAGCCAGCTGAGCGCTTGCCTTGCCGTAGTCGAAGTCACCGGACTGATTGGCCAGAGCCTGTTCAGCTTCTTTCTGGGCTTCCAGCGCTGAAGCTTCGTCGATATCACCAGCGCGAACAGCCGTATCGGCTAATACGCTAACGGTACCGGGCTGAACTTCCAGGAAACCACCAGAGACGTAGTAAACTTCTTCTTCGCCATCTTGTTTTTTAATGCGAATGGGACCTGGCTCCAAAGATGTCAGCAGAGGGGCGTGGCCATAGCCAATACCTAAATCCCCTAATGCACCTGTCGCCACGAGCATTTCTACCAGCCCAGAGTAAATTTCTTCCTCTGCACTAACAATGTCGCAATGTACTGTCATAGCCATAAATAGTACGCCTATTCGTTATGAAGTGTAAGAAACGCTGAAGCGTTTCTTACATAGACTTCGCTTTTTCAAGCACTTCATCAATACCACCACACATGTAGAACGCTTGCTCTGGAATGTGATCGTACTCACCTGATAACAGGCCTTTGAAGCTTGAGATAGTGTCTTTCAAAGAAACATACTTACCGGGAGAGCCGGTAAATACTTCTGCAACGTGGAAAGGCTGAGATAGGAAACGCTCAATCTTACGTGCACGGTTTACAGTTTGCTTATCTTCTTCAGACAGTTCGTCCATACCCAGGATGGCGATAATGTCTTTCAGTTCTTTATAACGCTGAAGCACTGACTGAACGCCACGAGCAACTTCATAGTGCTCTTGACCAATGATCAGTGGATCTAGCTGACGTGAAGTAGAGTCCAGTGGATCTACCGCAGGGTAAATACCCTTTGCAGCGATATCACGAGAAAGTACAACCGTCGAATCCAGGTGAGCAAACGTGGTTGCTGGTGATGGATCGGTCAAATCATCCGCCGGTACGTATACCGCTTGGATAGAAGTGATAGAACCGGTCTTGGTTGAAGTAATACGTTCCTGCAACTCACCCATTTCCTGAGCCAGTGTAGGCTGGTAACCCACCGCAGAAGGCATACGACCTAGCAGTGCCGATACTTCGGTTCCCGCCAGTGTGTAACGATAGATGTTATCAACGAACAATAGAACGTCTTTACCTTCGTCACGGAATTTTTCCGCCATGGTCAAACCAGTCAAAGCAACACGTAGTCTGTTACCTGGAGGCTCATTCATCTGACCGTAAACCATCGCTACTTTTGACTTGCTGAATTCTTCAACGTTTACAACGCCAGCTTCCTGCATTTCGTAGTAGAAATCGTTACCTTCACGAGTACGCTCACCAACACCTGCGAATACAGATAGACCTGAGTGCTCAGTCGCGATGTTGTTGATCAATTCCATCATGTTTACGGTTTTACCAACACCCGCACCACCGAATAGACCAACTTTACCACCCTTGGCGAATGGACAAACCAGATCGATAACTTTGATACCGGTTTCCAGCAATTCTTCAGAGGCTGCCAATTCATCATAAGCAGGCGCTTTACGGTGGATAGAGGCGCGCTCTTTTTCACCGATTGGGCCACACTCATCAATTGGGTTGCCTAGTACGTCCATGATACGACCCAGTGTTTCAGTACCCACCGGTACAGAAACTGGAGCGCCTGTGTTGGCTACTGCCAAACCACGGCTAACACCTTCAGAAGAACCCATCGCGATTGCGCGAACGACACCGTCGCCCAATTGCTGTTGTACTTCCAACGTCAAACCTTTTTCGGTGACTGTTAGTGCGTCATAAACCTGGGGGACTGCGTCGCGTGGGAATTCCACGTCGATTACCGCGCCAATGATCTGAACGATTTGTCCGCTACTCATTTCCGGTTCCTCTTTAGGATTTTCGGGCTTGGCCTTCTCGGCTTCGCCATCAAAATTAAATTCTGTTTGATCTGTCATGTGTGTGTTGCTTAGCTGCTAATTGCGGCTGCACCACTAACAATTTCAGAAAGCTCTTGGGTAATCGCTGCCTGACGTGCTTTGTTGTAAACCAACTGTAAGTCGTCAATCAGGTCGCCCGCGTTATCGGTCGCATTTTTCATCGCTAACATCCGCGATGCTTGTTCACAGGCGCCGTTTTCTACAACAGCCTGATAAACCTGCGATTCAACATAACGAGTCAGTAAGCCTTCTAACAATTCTTCAGCATCGGGCTCATACAAATAATCCCAATGATGCTTCAAGGTCTCGTCATCTTCTGCCTGCAGTGGCAACAACTGTTGCACTGTAGGGTTTTGCGTCATGGTGTTAACAAACTCGTTGCCTACCAGATACAATTTATCGATCTTGCCTTCGCTATAAGCGTCGAGCATAACTTTTACGCTACCGATTAAATCGGCAATCGCAGGATCTTCACCCAGGTCACGCACTGCAGCTACTACATTGCCGCCGTAACTGTTGAAGAAGCCCGCAGCTTTTGCACCCACAGTACAGACATCAATCTCGATATCCTGATCTGCGTAAGACTGCATGGTTTTGATGCCAGCTTTAAACAAGTTAATGTTTAAGCCGCCACATAAACCACGGTCAGTCGATACAATAATAAAACCTACGCGTTTTACTTCTCTTTCCAGCATGTACATATGTTTGTACTCTGGATTTGCGTTAGCAATATGACCAACTACCGAACGAATCCGCTGCGCATAAGGTTTACCGACTTCCATACGGTCCTGCGCTTTACGCATTTTACTAGCGGCAACCATTTCCATTGCGCTGGTAATTTTCTGCGTACTTTGGATACTCGATATTTGAGTACGTATTTCTTTTCCGCTTGCCATTCTATTTACCTACAAACGGGACTGCGAACAGTCCCATAAAAAGTATTAGTAAGTTTGAGTCGACTTAAACTTCTCTACCAACTCAACGAACTTCGCTTTGTAGTCATCATTCCAGTCACCGGAAGCGGCAATCGCTTTCATAGTGTCTGCGTATTCTGAATTAGCGAATGATAATAAAGCTGCTTCGAAATCACCGATTTTTTCAACGGCAACGTCGTCCAAGTGGCCTTCGTTCGCGCAGTAAACAATCAAGCCCATTTCCGCAACGTTTAATGGTGCGTACTGTTTTTGCTTCATTAATTCTGTAACACGCTCACCGTTATCTAGCTGAGCACGTGTTGCATCATCAAGGTCAGAAGCAAACTGGGAGAATGCCGCCAATTCACGATACTGTGCCAAAGAGGTACGAATACCACCGGACAGCTTCTTCATGATCTTGGTCTGTGCAGCACCACCAACACGCGATACAGAAATACCTGCATCCATCGCTGGACGGTTACCGGCGTTAAACATGTCGGCTTCAAGGAAGATCTGACCATCGGTAATCGAGATTACGTTAGTCGGTACGAAAGCCGATACGTCACCCGCTTGGGTTTCGATAACAGGTAGAGCGGTCAATGAACCGGTCTTGCCTTTTACTTCACCGTTGGTAAATTTCTCAACGTAGTCAGCGTTTACACGAGCAGCACGTTCTAGCAGACGCGAGTGCAAGTAGAAAACGTCACCAGGGTAAGCTTCACGACCTGGAGGACGACGTAATAGAAGAGAGATCTGACGATAAGCCCAAGCTTGCTTGGTTAAGTCATCATAAATGATCAGTGCATCTTCACCGCGGTCACGGAAGTATTCGCCCATGGTACAGCCGGCAAAAGGCGCCAAAAACTGCATCGCTGCTGGGTCAGACGCTGTTGCTGCAACGATGATGGTGTGATCCATCGCGCCGTGCTCTTCCAATTTACGAACAACCGCCGCAATCGAAGAAGCTTTCTGGCCAACCGCTACATAAACACACTTAATGCCTGAGTCTTTCTGGTTGATGATGGCATCAACAGCAATCGCTGTTTTACCGATCTGACGGTCACCGATGATCAGCTCACGTTGGCCACGACCGATGGGTACCATCGAGTCAACGGATTTCAAACCAATCTGTACTGGCTGATCAACCGACTGACGCTCGATAACACCGGGAGCAACTTTTTCGATAAAGTCAGTCGCTTTCGCATTAACAGGACCTTTACCGTCGATTGGGTTACCCAACGCGTCAACAACGCGACCTTGCAGTTCAGGACCAACCGGTACTTCAAGTACGCGACCAGTACACTTACAAGTTTGGCCTTCGGCCAAGCTTTGGTAATCACCTAGAACAACCGCACCAACAGAATCGCGTTCAAGGTTCAACGCCATACCGTAGATACCGCCTTCAAATTCAATCATCTCACCGTACATTACGTTGGTCAGACCGTGGATACGAATAATACCGTCGGTAACAGATACCACGGTGCCCTCATTTTGGGCTTCGCTAGACACATCAAGTTGATCGATGCGGCTTTTGATAATTTCGCTAATCTCAGATGGATTCAGCTGTTGCATTGTCTTTTCCTCATTATGGGGCCAGGTTCTTTAACCAACCCCTTCTTCTTCACTAGGAATTCATTGCTTCGGCAAGTTTATTCAAACGTCCGCGCACACTACCGTCAATTACTACATCCGCAGCGCGTACTACTACGCCACCGAGCAGGTTTTTATCAATAACGGTTTGCACGTTTACATCACGCTCTAACTTACCGCTTAAGGCCGTAGCCAATTTTTCCTGAATAGCAGCATCCAGCTCAAAGGCGGTTGCTACTTCTACTTCAACACTCTTTTCACGATTCGCTTTAAACTCTTCAAAAAGTGCAGAGATAGTTGGCAATAGCGGCAGGCGCTTATTGTCAGCTAACACTTTAATAAAGTTTTGTGCGTTCGCGGTTAGCTCATCACCACACACTTCCAGGAAATGTGTTGCTTGTTGAGCAGAGGTTAAAGATGGTGAGGTTAATACCTTCACCATGTTGTCTGCGTTGGCAACAACCGCAGCGGTAGCTAATTGCTTGGACCAGGTGGCCAAGTCATCAGCGTTTGCTGCAAATTCAAATGCTGCTCGCGCATAAGGTCTTGCCAGGGTGCTTAATTCAGCCATGCTAAAACTCCCTTACAGACCTGCTGCTAATTTATCTACCAACGCCTTGTGAGCGTTTTCATCGATAGAAGCTTCCAGTACCTGCTCGGCACCAGCCAACGCTAAGCCAGCCACTTGCGAACGCAAGGCTTCTTTAGCACGGTTAACTTCCTGATCGATTTCAGCTTGTGCAGCAGCTTTAATACGATCGCCTTCTTCGTGAGCAGCTGTTTTCGCTTCATCAACGATTTGGTTTGCACGCTTGTTAGCGGCATCGATGATGGCGGAAGCTTCCTGCTTGGCTTCACGCAGTTGCTGTGTCGCTTTTTCCTGTGCTAGTTCTAAATCTTTACCAGCACGGTCAGCAGCTTCAAGACCATCAGCAATCTGTGTTTCACGCTCGTCCATGGCATTGCGAATCGCAGTCCAGACGAAGGCTTTACAGAACCACACAAACGCAAGGAATGTGATGGACTGGCCAATCAAAGTCAGATTAATGTTCACGCCGACACCTCAGCTTAAATAAGTTTATAAAAAAAGTTGTTGTTAACTTTTTAACTTACGCGGCTAAAGTCGGTACAACTACGAACAATACGTACATGCCGATACCAACACCGATCATTGGAACCGCATCCAATAGACCTGCGATCAGGAACATCTTGCCCTGAAGCATAGGAGCCATCTCAGGCTGACGTGCAGAACCTTCAAGCAATTTGCCGCCTAAAAGACCAAAACCAATAGCAGTACCAGCGGCACCCAAACCAATCAAAAGAGAAACGGCGATTAATGCAAGACCCATTTTTCTATCTCCAGTAGTGAACGAAACGTTCGTTAAGTTAAAAGTAAATTAAAGTTTAATGTTCTTCGTCAACATCGTGTGCCATCGCCATATAAACGATAGTCAGCACCATGAAAACAAAAGCTTGTAACGCGATAACCAAAATATGGAAGATCGCCCAACCCAGTTGCAAGAAGCCCGCTAATACGCCGAGGAATAAACCGGCACCGAACATCGCAGCAATCAGGATAAAGATCATTTCACCAGCGTAGAGGTTTCCGAATAAACGAAGACCGAGAGAAATAGGCTTGGCGATTAGAGAAACACTTTCCAGGATAAAGTTAACTGGAATTAAGAAGATATCGACATACCACTTACCCGCATGGAAAGGGTGCAGGGTTAATTCTTTAACAAAACCCATAAAGCCTTTTTCTTTGATGCTGAAGTAGATCATCAGGAAGAATACGGTAAATGCCATACCCAAAGTGATATTGGGATCAGTAGTTGGAACCACTTTGAAGAAGAAGTGCGGATCGCCTGTAGCCCACATCATTAGCTCTGGAATCCAGTCAACCGGGATCAAATCCATCAGGTTCATAAAGAAGATCCAGATGAAAATAGTAAGCGCTAGTGGAGCAACTAAAGGATTTTTGTAGTGGAAGGTATCTTTAACATTGGTATCGATAAAATCGATAATCATTTCAATAAAGTTCTGCAGACCTTTGGGAACACCTGAGTGCATGCCCACAGCCACTTTGCGGAAGATAAAGGCAAAGATTAAACCCAGGGTAATTGACCAGAACATAGAATCAACGTGCACAGCCATAAAACCCATGTCTTTCATTTCGACATCGTTATGGGCCAGAGTCCATGTATCTTGAGTTAAGGTTTCTGTAGTACCGTCGTAACCTTCGCGAACATACCCTGCTGGCAGTTTGCCATAGGTCATATTGGTCAGGTGGTGCTTGATATAGCTTTCAGTGGTTAACGTATCACCAGCCATGCTGTTTAATACCTGTTAGATAAAATTAAAAGCAATTCCAAAATTCTTGGGCGATTCATCGCTTGATGACTCGCAGCGCCAAAATCCAATTCAACGCCATCATAAACATATAAGTCAGGAAGAGAACAGCTGGGTTAATCGGCTTGATCAGTGCAAAGGCACCGGCAAACAAAACGGCTGTTGATAAAAACTTTCCTGCCTCACCACGGTAAAATGACCGGGCTACATCCCCTGCTGCTCGCGCTCCTGAGAAGCGAAATGCCCAACGGGCAAAATAAGCATTAGGACCTATCGAAATTAAGCCACCCACAAGGGCCGATAAGGCCGCTGTGGTATCCAACAGTAACAAGCTTGTGGATATCACCAACAACACCAGTAGTTGCAATACAAAAAGCCGCATAAGAGGGGGTTTTCCCAGTTGAGCACCAGTGGCTGCATCTTTGTTTGACTGCATTTCCACGCTAATTCCTGCTCAACGCCTCTAGCTGCGTATCTTGACTCTTGGCTACCTGAATTCAGGTCAAAAACCTGAAAATGGAGTGGTCGCTTAATCAATCGTCGATTAAGGCGGGCGCATTATAGGGATAAAGGGGGCTCTATTCAACCAAATATTGAGTTTAGGGAGTAAAAAATGGGGGGATTTTTGCGAGGTTCACCGCAGGTTTACTGAATATCGGCGACGTTTGCCGTTAGGTACACTATCTAGTGATCAAGCTAGAAAACACCACTACATCATGTAGGGTGGATTATAATCCACCAAACCGCCATGGTGAAAAAGGTGGATTGCAATCCACCCTACTTGATGTGGTTAAGGATGCCATCCAGCTCATTCAGGCTGTTGTAATTTAACACCAGCCTACCCTTGCCTTTAGCACTATGATCAATGGTGACGGGTACACCGACCTTTTCAGAGAGCTGATCCTGTAATTTCTGGATATCAGGGTCGATGGCCTGCTTCTTTTTAGCCTTGGGAGATTCCAACTCCGCCAGCCTTGAGCGCACCAAAGACTCCGTTTGGCGAACGGACAAACCTTTACTGACCACAGTATTAGCCGCTGCTGACTGGTGCTCCAAAGGAAGGCCCAGTAAGGCTTTGGCATGGCCCATTTCTAAATCACCATGCTCTAACATGCGCTGAACATCGTCACGCAAGGTCATCAGGCGCAGCAAGTTACTGACAGTGGCGCGAGATTTACCGACTGCATCAGCAACCTCCTGATGAGTCAGGTCAAACTCTTGCTGTAAACGCGATAGTGCCATGGCTTCTTCCATAGCATTCAGGTCTTCGCGTTGGATATTCTCAATCAGCGCCATCGCAATGGCAGCTTCATCAGGCACTTGCCGAACCACTGCAGGAATACTGTCTAACCCGGCTAGCTGGGTAGCGCGCCAGCGGCGCTCTCCGGCAATAATCTCGTATTTATCAGCACTGATAGGGCGAACAACGATAGGCTGCATAACCCCCTGAGCTTTGATGCTCTCCGCCAATTCTTCCAAGGCTTCAGGCTGCATATCGCGGCGAGGCTGGTATTTACCACGCTGGATTAGATCAACAGGCAGGTTGCGTAAGTCGCCGTCAGTCGGTGTTGCAGAGGGTGAGGTGGGCTCTGCTACTGGTTGACCGGGTTCTGCAACCTCTGTGGGTTTGCTGTTACCAGCACCACCAAGGAGAGCATCAAGCCCTCGCCCTAAACCGCGTTTTTTAGCCGCCATGAAATTCCCAATCGTCTGATCTTTGTTTTTTGTTGGCGCCTATCTTACCGCCAAACAGCAAGAATGGGTAACCGTAGGGTGGATTATAATCCACCAAACCGCCACACCTAAAAAGGTGGAATATATTCCACCCTACTGATCGCTACGGCGAAGCATTTCACCGGCAAGAGCCAGATAAGACAAGGCGCCTTTGGATTGCTTGTCATAAGCCATCACAGGCATACCATGGCTTGGTGCTTCAGCCAGGCGAACATTGCGGGGAATAACTGTGCGGTAGACTTTATCACCAAAGTATTCGGTCAGCTGTTTTGATACATCATTGGTCAGGCTATTGCGCGGGTCATACATGGTGCGCAGCAAACCATCGATCTCCAACTTAGGATTAAGCACTTCCTGAATTTGAGAAATGGTTTCTAACAGTGCCGATAAACCTTCCAAAGCATAATACTCACACTGCATTGGGATAATCACGCCCTGAGAGGCGGTTAAGGCATTTACCGTCAGCATATTTAGTGAGGGTGGACAATCGATCATAATATAATCGTATTCTGCCCGCTCAATCGCCAAGGCATCACGTAAACGAAACTCTTTGCCTTCAATCGCCAATAACTCTACTTCAGCCGCAGTGACATCCGCATTGGAAGGAATCATATCGTAGCCGCAGTTTTCAGCATGGACACTGACTTCAGCAATGGGCACATCATGAACTAATACATCGTAAAGGCTGCGCTCTACGGCATTTTTATCGATACCACTGCCCATCGTCGCATTGCCTTGGGGATCAAGGTCGATAAGCAGCACTTTCTTTTTAGTGGCAACAAGGGAGGCAGCCAGATTGACGCAGGTGGTGGTTTTACCCACACCACCTTTCTGGTTGGTAACCGCTATAACTCTTCCCATTGTTAGCTCTTTTGTAAGACGATTAAGTGTCGCTGACCTTCATCATTGGGTACAGACAACGCGTGACAGGCTTCGACCTTATAGTTTTTCTCTAGCTGACTCAAGGCTTTCAGTTCATCTTCTGGATAAACGCCCTTCATTGCATAGAAACGCCCTTCCCCATCTAATAATTGTTGGCTGCCTTCTACCATATCGGCCAAGGTGGCAAAAGCTCGAGATAAAACACCATCATAAAGTTGGCCGCTATGCTCTTCTACGCGGCAGTGATGGATATTGACATTGTTGAGTTGTAGTTCTGTTTTAACCTGAAATAAAAAGCGCGTTTTTTTTCCGTTACTATCGAGTAAATCAAAACTACGTTCAGGAAAAATAATCGCCATAATAATACCTGGCAAACCAGCACCGGCACCCACATCAATAAAACGCTCGCCGTCCAGATAAGGAGCAATCGTTAAACTATCCAGCAAATGACGGTGAATCATTTCCTGAGGATCACGAACCGCCGTTAGGTTATAGGCTTTATTCCATTTTATTAACAGCTGGTGATAGGCTAACAGTGTTTCTATGGTTTGCGGATTAAATGACATTGATAAGTCATCAATACCATCTTCCAAAAGCTGTTTAAATTGACTATCCAAGGTTTATCTTCTCGAATTAAGCGGAAGTGGCAGCGCGTTCTAAGGCACCATGTTTCTTTAAATAAATCAGCAATAAAGAAACCGCAGCCGGAGTAACACCGGGCACGCGAGAAGCACGGGCTAAAGTATCCGGCCTGGCATCAGAAAGCTTCTGTTTTACTTCGTTAGAAAGGCCTTCAACACCATGGTAGTCAAAATCTACGGGCAATATGGTATTTTCATAACGACGTAGGCGATCAATTTCTTCCGACTGTCGATCAATATAGCCAGAGTATTTAATTTGTATTTCAACCTGCTCAGCAACTTGAGGATTATTACTTGCTTCACCTTTAATGCCAGCGACATCGCTGTAATTAATATTAGGGCGTTTAATTAAATCCATTAAACTGTATTCACGGGAAATGGGTTGATCTACTAATGCATCAACTTGATCACCCTCCGGTGTTTTTGGTTGCACCCACGTTGATGAAAGACGCTGGGTTTCTATTTCAATACCTTCACGCTTTTCAATAAATTTCTGCCAGCGTTTATCGCAAACCAAACCAAGTTCACGGCCTTTTTCGGTTAAGCGTAAATCAGCATTATCTTCACGCAGCAATAAACGGTATTCGGCTCGAGAGGTAAACATACGATAAGGTTCCATCGTACCCATAGTGATTAGATCATCAACCATAACGCCGATATAAGCTTCATCACGACGTGGACACCAAGCTTCTTTGCCCTGTACTTTTAAGCCAGCATTTAAACCCGCCAATAAACCTTGTGCAGCGGCTTCTTCATAACCGGTGGTACCATTAATCTGTCCTGCAAAAAATAAGCCTTCTACAAATTTTGTTTCCAGTGAATAGTGTAAATCACGGGGATCAAAATAATCATACTCAATCGCATAACCTGGCCGAGAAATATGGGCGTTTTCAAAACCATTAATCGAACGCACTAATTCCAACTGCACATCAAAGGGTAAACTGGTTGAAATACCATTGGGGTATAGCTCGTGAGTTTTTAAACCTTCTGGCTCAATAAAAATTTGGTGTGAATCTTTATCGGCAAAACGATGAATCTTATCTTCAATCGATGGGCAGTAACGTGGGCCTACACCTTCAATCACACCGGAGTACATTGGTGAGCGATCTAAATTATTGCGAATAATATCGTGGGTGTTTGAATTGGTATAAGTAATCCAACAACAGGTTTGCTCAGGGTGCTGCTCCTGTGAGCCAATAAATGACATCACCGGTGCAACGTCATCACCCCACTGTTCTTCCAAATCAGAAAAATTAACCGAGCGCGCATCAATACGTGGTGGTGTACCGGTTTTTAAACGGTCAACATTAAAAGGCATTTCCCGTAAGCGGTCAGCCAAAGCAATCGAGGGCGGATCACCTGCACGGCCACCGCTATGATTATCTAAACCTATATGAATTTTCCCACCCAAAAAGGTGCCGGTACATAACACAACGGTCGGTGCGTAAAACTTTACCCCCATCTGGGTAACTGCACCGGTAACTTTGCCGTTCTCAACAATCAGGTCATCAACAGACTGCTGGAAAATACTCAAGTTAGCCTGGTTCTCTAAAATTTCACGCACAGCAGCTTTGTAAAGCACACGATCAGCCTGAGCACGGGTAGCTCTAACAGCTGGGCCCTTACGGGCGTTAAGCGTACGAAATTGAATACCACCAAAATCGGTAGCCGTGGCCATGGCACCACCCAAAGCATCAATTTCCTTCACCAAATGGCTTTTACCTATACCACCAATCGCCGGGTTACAGGACATCTGGCCCAGAGTTTCGATGTTATGGCTAAGCAGCAGTGTCTTACAGCCCATACGAGCAGCAGCCAAACAGGCTTCAGTACCGGCATGGCCTCCACCGATAACGATAACATCAAATTGTTCTGTGTAGTCCACTGCTAAAACCTCAGGCATTGGCTGAATCAAAAAAGGGCGTGGATTATAGAGTAGGCGAGCAGGCGGTGAAAGTGAATGGCGAAAAAATAATCAGTTAAAATTCCACCGAATGTAGGGTGGATTATAATCCACCAACCCACCCTGATAGAGCGAAGGTGGATTGCAATCCACCCTACAAGTTAATTTGAAATCTTTGAATAAGGTTTTTATTAATTAAATATATTATTTATATATAGGTATATAGATAGATTGTTTTCTAATATTACTACTATTATTAGGCAAGCCATTTTCTGTTAGTAACCTAATTAAATACAATAAAATCAATGGTTTATAGCAATGATAAACAGGCCTTAATCCATTACATTAGCTGTATTTAGGGTATGGATTAGCGGTGTATAAAAGGGCGGCTTATACACAGGGGTAACCAAACCCTGAAAAGCGCCTATTTTCATGCAGATCAAACCCAAGGCTTATTCACAGCCAATCAACCTGGTTTACCCACAGGTATATTTGATCAGTAATCGATTCAAGTTCAGCAGTGGATATGTGGGTAACTTCGTGGATAACTACGGTAAAACAGCTATATAAGTCGGTATTAGCTGTTATTTACCAATACAGAAGCTGGAAAAGATCTCGCCTAATAAATCATCCGGCGTAAACTCACCGGTAATCTCGCTAAGGAAAGATTGGCACTGGCGCAGATCTTCAGCCAGTAATTCACCGGCACCGTGGGAATCTAACTGCAACTTACCCGCCTGTAGAGATTGGGATGCTTGTTCAAGGGCATCCAAATGGCGTCTTCTGGCAGTAAAACCCCCCTCGCCTGCGCCACTAAAGCCCATTGAGCTCTTTAAATGTTCAGTTAATAGCTCAATACCTTGATTAGCTTTGGCTGATAACTTGATAAGCGTCGGCTCACCGCTAGTGATACTGGCGGATTGACCGGATAAATCACATTTATTATGGATAACGGTGATATTTTGCTGGTGAGAGAGTTTTTCCGCTAAATCTGAGCCAAGATCATGGGTCAGTTTGGTGGGATCGGTTTCCTGGCTTTGAGTGCTATCGACCACTAATAACACGCGGTCAGCCTTTTCAATTTCAGCCCAGGCCCGGCGAATACCTTCCTGCTCCACAATATCCGGGCTTTCCCTAAGACCTGCCGTATCAATAATATGTAGCGGCATACCATCAATCTGGATATGTTCACGCAGTACATCTCTTGTAGTACCTTCTATCTCAGTCACTATCGCGCTTTCACGGCCGGATAAAGCATTTAATAGACTGGACTTACCGGCATTAGGTTTGCCAGCAATCACCACGGTCATACCTTCCTGAAGTAATGCACCTTGTTTGGCTTGTTTAAACACTAACGCTAATTTTTCAACAATGGCGTTTAAATCGGCAGCGACTTTTCCATCGGCGAGAAAATCAATTTCTTCTTCCGGAAAATCAATGGCCGCTTCAACATACATTCTTAAATGAATAACAGCTTCAACTAAGCTGGAAATTTTTTCAGAAAATTCACCCTGCAAAGAACGATAAGCATTTCTTGCCGCTTGCTCAGAAGCACTATTAATTAAGTCTGCAATGGCTTCTGCCTGAGTTAAATCGATTTTATTATTTAAAAAAGCGCGCTCGGAAAATTCGCCAGGCCTTGCCATTCTGGCACCGAGTTTAATCACTTCTTTTAATAAAATATCGAGTAAAACAGGGCCGCCGTGGGCTTGCAGTTCTAAAACATCTTCGCCGGTAAAAGAATTGGGGCCAGGGAAAAAGAGTGTAATACCATTATCTAATTTTGATTGAGATAAGTCTTCAGCAGTTTCGTAGAAGGGACCGTAATTGGCATAGCGAGGTTTTAACGCTACGCCTGTAATTTTCCGGGCAATAGATTGGGTATTTGGACCAGAGACACGAATAATGCCCACACCACCACGGCCAGGTGCGGTGGCAATGGCTGCGATGGTGTCGGTATGTAGGCTGTTATTTTCCATAGTCTGTAGGGTGGATTGTAATCCACCGGTTTTTACTGCCAGAGGTCACACTTGGTGGATTATAATCCACCCTACAATGACGAATAGGGATTATTCGTTTTCGATTCGCTTGGTAATAATATACTGCTGAATAATCGACAGTGTATTGTTGACTACCCAGTACAACACCAAACCCGCCGGGAAGAACAGGAAGAAGAAAGTAAACATCACCGGCATCCACTGCATCACTTTAGCCTGCATTGGATCTGGTGGTGGTGGGTTTAGTTTCTGCTGAATAAACATAGAAACACCCATAATCAACGGCAGGATAAAGTACGGGTCCATTACCGATAGATCATCAATATAACCAATAAAGGGAGCGTGACGTAATTCCACACTTTCCATTAATACCCAGTATAGGGAAATAAATACCGGCATCTGTACCAGGATGGGCAAACAACCACCTAAAGGATTAATCTTTTCCTTCTTGTACAGGTTCATCATCTCTGCTGATTGCTTCTGACGGTCATCAGCATAGCGCTCACGGATAGCGGTTAGCTTTGGCTGTACCTTGCGCATATTGGCCATTGAGGTATAGGCTTTTGCGTTTAGCTGGAAGAAAGCCGCTTTCACTAAAACCGTTACCGCAATAATCGCAAAACCCCAGTTACCCAGATAACCATGTAACTTGGTGAGCAACCAGAATAAGGGTTGAGCAATCCACCATAAAATTCCGTAATCAACGGTAAGCTCTAAACCGGAAGAAATTTCTTCCAAACGGTATTGGTCTTTAGGGCCGGTATAGAGCTGCGAAATAATTTTTCCGGTCTCGCCTGCATTAACGGTAACCTGTGGGCTGGTAAAACGAATAATATTGGCATCGTCCTTAGCCTTTAACATCGAATAAGTATGCGTCTGGCTAGGGTCAGGGATCCAGGCACTGGTAAAATAGTGCTGAATCATCGCAACCCAGCCGCCTTCCAGGTTTTGTTTAGGGAACTGCTTTTCAGCAATATCTTCAAAACTTACTTTGGAATAAGGCTCATCGGGCAGGTGAATAGCAGCACCCAAGTAAGGCGCCAAGCCCATACCTGAACTATCCTGAGCAGGGTCTGGGGTATTGTCACGCTTCAATTGGCCAAACATACCACCGGTCCAGGGCAAGCTACCTCTATTATCAATCAGGTATTGAATATCAATTAAATATTCACCGCGGGTAAAACGAAAACGTTTAGTAATAGTGACTTCATTGCTGGCTTGGTAAATCAGATCAACTAATAACTCGTCCTGGCCATCTTCTAATCTATATTCTCTTTGCTGGCTGGTATATTGCGCGCGACCTTTTGATGTATCGATACCATTAACACCAATCAAACCACTTTGAGCAATATAGGTACGCAAATTAGATTGCTCTAATAAGGTAAACGGAACATCAGGGTTATCTAATTCCGCGTAGTGCTTGGGTAAAGCGGCAAAAACAATATCGCCGCCTTGGGTATTAATATCAATTTCCAACGCATCTGTTCTAACTTTTACCCGGTCGATATTTTCAACAAAAGCGGTTTCATTAGAAGGCTCTTCAGGCTCCAGACTTGGAATATCGGCATCATTGTTACTGCTTGCGGTAGCTGTTGGAAAAGCAGATTCTGGGACAGTGGCTGCTGGAGTCGTATTACCAGTATTTTGCTGTTGCTGGTAAGCGGCAACAACATCAGTACCTTTTCTTTCATCTTTAAAATTAACCCACTCGGTGAGCAACATAAAAGATAAGGCGGCGATGGCGCCAATTAATAAATAGCGTTGGAAGTCCATAATTAGTGTGCAGTATGCCCGTCGTTGTTATCGGTGGTTTTTTCCGGCACAGGATCAAAGCCGCCGGGATGAAAAGGATGGCAACGTAGTAATCGTCTAAGGGTTAGATAACACCCTTTGATAGCGCCATGGGTTTCAATAGCTTGAATAGCGTAGCAGGAACAGCTGGGATGGAAGCGACAATGGTTAGCCATTAACGGGCTAATCGCATATCGGTAACCTTTGATACAGCCTATAAATATCCGGCGCATGTTTCGCCTATCAAGATAGAAAGAATAGGGTTAGGAGTTTTTCTGTGACTGTTGCTTTGCTTTATTGTCAGCTTTGTTTTTATCCTTTAAGGATTTTTCATAAAGCTGCTGCCAAAGCTTATTGAATAACGCATGTAATGCTGTGTTATCCAATTGGTCTAAGCCGCGTCTTGCTAATACTACAGTATCAATACCACCTAACTGGTGCTGTTGTAATCTGAAGCTTTCTCTAAGAATGCGTTTGATTCGGTTACGCTGTGTGGCGTGACGGACATTCTTTTTTGCAATGACTAAACCTAATCGTGGAGTAGCCGTGCCGTTTTTGCAGGCCAGGTATAAAACCTGTTGCTTGGAAACTTTTAACTGGGCGTTATCAAAAACGGCTTTATAAGCAGTTGCATCCAACAGTCTTAGGGATTTGTTAAATGAATAGTTAATCATAACTGTTCATTTATCCTTTAGGATGATGAATGCGAAGACTCTCTATTAAGCAGAAAGACGCTTACGACCTTTAGCACGACGACGGTTAATTAATGCACGAC
This sequence comes from Oceanicoccus sagamiensis, assembly GCF_002117105.1. Taxonomy (GTDB): domain Bacteria; phylum Pseudomonadota; class Gammaproteobacteria; order Pseudomonadales; family Dasaniaceae; genus Oceanicoccus; species Oceanicoccus sagamiensis. The sequence continues at coordinate 1,683,438 of NZ_CP019343.1, forward strand.
CGTTTTTAGTGGCCATACGAGCACGGAAACCGTGGGTGCGCTTGCGCTTAAGTACGCTGGGCTGAAATGTTCTTTTCATGACGTTAATTCCAAACTGAGCTAAAAAATGTTTTTTATCTGGCGGCTATAGTGTCTAAAAAGACGTAATTAGGCCCCCGATATCAAGGACCGCGCATTCTAGAGAATTTGTTGCCCAATATCAAATCGTTTATTGGCTGATTTTACAGTAATTTTAGGTATATAAAGGAAGCAATAGACAGCGTTCTATCGGGAACGGCTTAGGCACAGTCTATATACATGATATTGATAACTTATCCACAGCTCTTATTCATACTTATCCACAAAGTAGTGTTTACTATGTAATATCTTAATAACTGATCGATAATAGCCTATAAGTCATTGATAATTAATATCTATTAGGCGGTGCATTTTTTTTCATTATTCCCCGTTTTTTTGTGGATAAGTCAAAATTCCAAGAGTACAATGCACAGCTCTCTGGCAAAGTTATCCCATTTTTGAGGCGGCCAGAGTAATGCCAAACCGGATTAATGGTGTGAGCAAAACGAACAACAGCTAGAAAAATAAGGTTCGATGCTAGTGTTTTTGGATAAAACCGTGAAAAACTCATTTTTAACCACCGTTTGTGGTTTAACAGCCCTGCTGATTGCGACGCTTTTGGCCAATACTATGCCGGAGCACGCCTTTGTCTGATTCTATGTGGCAACAATGCAATCATCTGTTGCAGGATGAACTACCTTCCCAGCAATTTAATACCTGGATCCGCCCTTTGCAGGCAGAGGTCCATGGTCAGCAAATTCGCCTGTTTGCTCCTAATCGCTTTGTTAAAGACTGGGTTAAAAACAAGTATTTAAGCCGTATTCTGGAAATTACCTCTGAATTGTCTGGTGATCAGGGGGTTGATGTCAGTTTAGAGATTGGCGACCAGCAGCCAGTAGCCCGCCGTGATCAAGCTATGGCTTCCACAGCCCAGCGCCCGATTAATCCGATTGTTAATCCCGCTGCGCCCCCAGCTGATTTAAATTCTATGGCCAAGCCAAACGGTAATAAAAGCGCTATCGTCGATGCCAGGGGTGAAAGTATTTATTCCAATGATAATAGGGCCCCCGGCTTTATTAGCTCCCCGTCTTCGCAGTCCTCCCGCAAGGTTGAGGTTGAAGGTGGTATTCAGCATCAGAGCTTTCTGATTGAAAATTACACCTTTGATACCTTTGTTGAGGGTAAATCCAACCAATTGGCCCGAGCGGCGTCTATGCAAGTCGCCGAAAATGCCGGTGGCGCTTATAACCCGCTATTTCTCTATGGTGGCGTTGGTTTAGGTAAAACTCACCTGATGCATGCGGTGGGTAATTCGATTATGCAGAAAAAGCCGGATGCCAAAGTGGTTTATCTGCATTCGGAGCGCTTTGTTGCAGATATGGTAAAAGCACTGCAGTTAAATGCGATTAATGAATTTAAGCGTTACTACCGCTCGGTGGATGCGCTATTGATTGATGATATTCAATTTTTTGCCGGTAAAGAGCGTTCTCAGGAAGAGTTCTTCCATACCTTTAATGCCTTGCTTGAAGGTGGCCAGCAGATGATTTTGACCTGTGACCGCTATCCTAAAGAAATCAGTGGCCTGGAAGAGCGCCTTAAGTCCCGCTTTGGCTGGGGTTTAACAGTAGCTGTTGAGCCTCCAGAGCTGGAAACCCGTGTTGCTATATTAATGAAGAAAGCGGAACAGGCGAATATCGCCCTACCCGCCGATGCTGCCTTTTTTATTGCCCAAAGAATTCGTTCCAATGTGCGTGAGCTTGAGGGGGCATTAAAGCGGGTGATAGCGAGTGCTCACTTCACTGGCCGTTCAATCGATATTGACCTGATTAGAGAGTCGTTAAAAGACCTGCTAGCCTTACAGGACAAGCAAGTCAGTATGGACAATATTCAACGCACGGTTGCCGAGTATTATAAGATCAAAGTATCCGATATGATGTCCAAGCGCCGCAGTCGTTCAGTGGCCCGCCCACGTCAGGTGGCGATGGCATTAGCCAAGGAATTAACCAACCACAGCCTGCCGGAAATCGGCGATAGCTTTGGCGGCCGCGACCATACCACTGTGTTGCATGCTTGCCGCAAAATAAAAGAATTAGAAGAGACGGATGCTGATATCCGTGAAGATTGTAAAAACCTATTACGCTCACTCACTACCTAAACTAACCGATAAGGATAGAGATCAACATGAAATTTGTGATTTCCCGTGAAGCCCTGTTAAAACCACTTAACCTGGTTGCCGGTGTTGTGGAACGCCGCCAGACCTTGCCAATTCTGTCTAATGTGATGTTGGAATTGGAAGGTAACCAGTTGTCGATTACGGGTACGGATCTTGAGGTTGAATTGGTTGGTCGTGTGACTTTAGAGCAGGCGCCGGAATCGGGTGGTGAGATTACTGTTCCAGCCAGAAAACTGGCTGATATCTGTAAGTCCCTGCCTGATGGTAGTGATATTGAGTTTACCCAGGATGAGCAGCGCGTGATTGTGAAATCCGGTCGCAGCCGTTTTACCCTATCCACTTTAGCTGCCAATGACTTCCCTAATGTAGAAGAAAGTCCAGGTAGCCAGGACTTTACCGTCAAACAGGGTGATTTAAAGCGTCTCATCGACCGCACCAGCTTTGCGATGGCTCAGCAGGATGTTCGCTATTATCTGAATGGTATGTTGTGGGAGGTTTCTGCCGGCCAGCTACGCGTTGTGGCTACTGATGGCCACCGTTTAGCCCTATGTACTCTCGCTGCTCCTATAGAAACCCAAGAAAATCAACAGGTTATACTACCTCGCAAGGGTGTAGTTGAGTTAGCGCGTCTATTAATGAATGAAAATGACGATGTTCGCGTTGTGATTGGTTCTAACCATATCCGTGCGACTACCACTGATTTTACCTTCACCTCCAAGTTGGTAGACGGTAAATTCCCAGATTATGACCGTGTCTTGCCCAAGAGCAGTACTAAGACGGTGTTCGGCTCGCGTAATGAATTACGTCAGGCCTTCTCTCGTACTTCTATCCTTTCCAATGAGAAGTACCGTGGCGTACGTCTGATGTTATCGGATGCCAGCCTGCAGATTGTGGCCAACAACCCGGAGCAGGAAGAAGCGGAAGAGATTGTTAATGTTGACTACCAGGGCGAGTCTCTGGAAATTGGCTTTAATGTCAGTTACTTACTGGATGTAATGGGTGTGCTAAGCGGTGATACCGTGAAGTTGTCATTATCAGATGCTAATAGCAGTGCGCTTCTTGAGGAGTCCGAAGAAGGGGATTCCATGTATGTTGTTATGCCAATGCGTCTTTAATGAGTCGAATTGAATAGCTTAATAGCGTGTTAATCAAAAGACTGGAAGTTACTGGTATACGTAACCTGCGTAGCGCCAGTCTTAACCCGCTGTCCTCTATTAATGTGCTATATGGTGAAAACGGAGCAGGAAAAACCAGCGTATTAGAGTCAATCCACCTACTCTCCTCTGCTCGTTCGTTCCGTAGCCATAAGCTAAAGCCATTAATAAACAGCGAAATGGAAAGCTGTGTAGCCTTTGCCGAGATAGATATCCCAGGTGCAGGCTACCAGCCGGTAGGTGTTGAGCGGTTTAAGTCCCCTGCTACACCGGGCATTATTAAAATTGCAGGACAGTCGGTTAAATCAGCCGCTGCTCTGGCAGAGAACTTACCGGTACAAGTGATTAGCTCCGACACTTTTAAGTTGTTGGAGGGTTCGCCTTCAGTAAGGCGGCAGTTTTTAGATTGGGGAGTGTTCCACGTGGAACATCAGTTCCACCCGGTCTGGAAGAATACGCAGCGTTGTTTAAAACAACGGAATAGTTTACTGCGTCATGGTAGAATCGACGACCAGCAATTAGCGGTCTGGACCGACGAGTTTGTTGGCCTTGCAAGGCAGTTGGATGGCTTTAGAGCCCACTATTTCCAGCAGCTTGTGCCTGTATTTGAGCAGACTTTGGCTCGATTACTGGGTCTGGAGGGTTTGTCACTCGGTTATTACCGAGGTTGGGATAAAGATACAGACCTTGCTGAGGTGTTGGCGGCTAATGCAATAAGAGAAAAGGAGCAGGGTCATACCTCCTCTGGGCCGCACCGAGCCGACTTAAAGTTACGCTATCAGTCAGCCAGTGCAGCGGATATCTTATCCAGAGGCCAACAAAAGCTGGTGGTTTGTGCATTAAGAGTGGCTCAAGGGTATTTGTTATCCCAGTTAACAGGGCGTTCCTGCGTCTATCTGGTTGACGACTTGCCGGCGGAATTAGATAAAAAACACCGGCTAGCCCTGTGTGCCTTATTAGAAGAATTAAAATGCCAGGTATTTGTTACCTGCGTAGATCATAAAGATATAGATGATTGCTGGTCTGAACAGGCTGCAATCAGTATGTTCCACGTGGAACATGGCGTTATTAATGCCAAAACAATAACAACATCATCGTAAACAAAACGAACAGGTTTTTTATGAGCGAAGAAGAAAACAGCTACGACTCCTCCAGTATCAAGGTTTTAAAAGGCCTGGATGCTGTGCGTAAACGCCCGGGCATGTATATCGGTGATACCGATGACGGTACCGGCCTGCACCATATGGTGTTTGAGGTGGTTGATAACTCTATCGATGAGGCCTTAGCGGGTCACTGTTCGATTATTAATGTTGTTATTCACCCTGATGAGTCGGTCAGTGTCTCCGATGATGGCCGTGGTATACCGACAGAGGTCCATGAAGAGGGTATTTCTGCGGCAGAAGTTATTATGACCGTGCTGCATGCTGGCGGTAAATTCGATGATAACTCCTATAAAGTCTCCGGTGGTCTGCACGGTGTGGGGGTTTCGGTAGTTAACGCGCTATCGGAAGAAGTGAAGCTGACAATCCGCCGTGGCGGTAAAATCCATGAGCAGATCTATAGCCATGGTGTTCCTCAGGCTCCTTTGGCTATCGTGGGGGACTCAGAAACCACAGGGACCGAAGTTCGCTTTAAACCTTCAGCGGATACCTTTACCAATATTGAATTCCATTTCGACCAACTTGCCAAACGTCTTCGCGAACTGGCCTTTCTTAACTCCGGCATCCATATCTCCTTAAAAGATGAGCGTAGCGGTAAGCAGGAAGACTATGCTTATGACGGTGGTTTAAGAGAGTTTGTGGCTTATCTGAACCAAAATAAGTCTACCATTAATAAGCTATTTCACTTTAATGTCATGGGTGAAGGTGGCGTAGGTGTTGAAGTCGCCCTGCAATGGAACGATAGTTTTCAGGAAAGCATCCACTGTTATACCAATAATATCCCGCAACGTGATGGCGGAACCCACTTAGCGGGCTTTAGAGCATCATTAACCCGTAGTTTGAATGGCTATATCGAGCGTGAAGGCTTCGCCAAGAAAGATAAAGTCTCCACCAGCGGTGATGACGCCCGTGAAGGGCTAACAGCCGTTATCTCGGTTAAAGTTCCAGACCCCAAGTTTTCTTCACAGACTAAAGACAAACTGGTTTCCTCAGAAGTAAAAACCGTTGTAGAACAGGCGATGAACCAGTCTTTTGGTGATTACCTGATGGAAAACCCCGGTGAAGCCAAGCTGGTAGTGACCAAAATGATGGATGCTGCCCGTGCCCGTGAAGCAGCTCGTAAAGCGCGTGAAATGACTCGCCGTAAGGGCGCATTGGATATTGCCGGCCTGCCAGGCAAACTGGCGGACTGTCAGGAGAAAGACCCTGCACTTAGTGAGGTTTATCTGGTGGAGGGTGATTCGGCGGGTGGCTCGGCCAAACAGGGCCGTGATCGTCGTACCCAGGCGATTTTGCCGCTAAAAGGTAAAATCTTAAATGTAGAAAAAGCCCGTTTCGATAAAATGCTCTCTTCCGTAGAGGTCGGCACCATCGTAACGGCTTTAGGCTGCGGTATCGGCAAATCAGAGTTTGATCCCGATAAGTTGCGCTACCACAGCATTATTATTATGACGGATGCGGATGTGGATGGTTCTCATATTAGAACCCTGCTTCTAACGTTCTTCTTTAGACAGATGCCAGAGCTGATTGAGCGCGGCCATGTATTTATCGCCCAGCCGCCGTTATACAAAATTGGTAAAGGCAAACAGCACCAATACCTAAAAGATGAAGATGGTAAAGACCAGTACCTGACACAAAGCGCGATGGAAAATGCCTCTTTGCATACCGGCCCCGATGCTCCAGGCATTGTCGGCACAGCCTTGGAAGATCTAGTTAAACAATACCGCAGCGTATTAAGCACTATTGCTCGCCTATCTCGTTTATATCCAGAAACAGCCATGCAGGAAATGATTTATCTGCCTGAGTTAACCGTGGAACAATTGCGTGATCAATCTGCTGTTCAGCAGTGGGCCGATCAGCTTCAAGAAAAATTGGGCGAAGGTTCAAACAGCCAGTCTTATCAGGTTGATGTGAAAGAAGATACCGAGCGCCATAACTTCTTGCCTCGTATTATTTCAATAGCCCATGGTGTTGATACCGAGTTTGTCTTTAACCAGGACTTCTTTTCATCCAACGATTACAAGGCCATTGTTGCCATGGGTGCCAAGCTAATTGGTTTCCTTGAAGAGGGTGCTTATATTCAGCGCGGCGAAAAATCTGAAGAGATTAATGATTTTAGTCAGGCCATTGATTGGTTAATGATTCAGGCTGAAAAAGGTCTTAATATCCAGCGCTATAAAGGGTTGGGTGAGATGAACCCCGAGCAGCTATGGGAAACCACAATGGACCCCGAAGAGCGTAGAATGCTGCGGGTAACGATAGAAGATGCTATTGCCGCAGATCAGATCTTTACTACATTGATGGGTGATCAGGTTGAGCCACGTCGCGAATTTATTGAAGAGAATGCCTTGAAAGTGGCTAATTTGGACGTTTAATTTAATCGTGAGCGATAGATAATAAAAATCAGTACTAGTTATCAGATTCCCCCTCTTCTTGGATAAAGCCTTATTGAGAAGGCGGGGGTTTTGAATAAGGCTTTCAAGTAATAAACAATAAAATCAATTAGTCGCGGGAAGTTAAGGCTCTTCTATGGTTGAGTTAAGGAAAACAAAAAAAAGAGAGCGTGCTACAAGGGTATTTACTGATAGAGAAACACCGCAAAAAATATTTAGTACAGCTATCCAAGAAACAATTAAAACAGGGGTTCCCCCCGAAAAAAATGTAATCACTTTTTATGGTGTTGGGGGTATTGGTAAAACAAGGCTAAGAAAGGAGCTTGCTAAGAAGTGTCAGAGCTACCCTGATAAGATACTGTGGGCTGAAGTCGACTTCGCTAGAAAAGAGCTACGTACACTTGGTAGATTTCTATGCGAAATAGTCAATCAGCTTGAAGGTCAAGGAGCAAAATTCCCCCATTTTAAAATCGCGTATAGTATATATTTCGCAAAAAAATCCCCAGATATTAAGTTCAATGAAGATGAGCTTCCATTTATTGATGAGTCAGGGCTTGTTGCCTCGATAATTTCATCCTTTGACGGTTTTGGGATTGTTGGCGCAGCCAAAGACGCTGTCCAGCAATGCTATAAATTATATACAACCCAATTTGCTCTAAACCCGAGTGTAAAGGAAGAACTGGAAAGCATTGAGCACCTTGATATACATGAAATAGAAGATTTGCTGATTAGCTTCTTTTCTTTTGACCTGGAGTCATATTCACAACAAAAGAAGCGAGCCCCCGTTATATTTTTAGATACATACGAGGCTCTGCTCTCTAATAAACCATCAGATTTTTCACTGAGTTGTGATGATTGGTTAAAGGTTGCCAGTCCCTTAATTAAAAGGCACAGCTTTTTTTATGCAGGTATCTATGCCGGAACAGCCTGAATAAACCCTAGGGCTTACCAACGCTTATCTACAACGCTTATCTACCAACAAAGGTATTACTCCCCAGGTCACTATCATGATAATGCCACCTAATTGTGAATCAATACAAAGAGCCCTTGGTTTAAAACAGCAAGTGGGTGCGTTGTTATCAAGGTATATTACTAAAAGACTAGCTAATAGCGCTGACAATACGGCAAATACCCTTTTCAAGGGGCCGACCCTAAGCACTTGCTGAAACCCCCAGAAAATACCAAGGCTGTATAGATAACAAGCCCCACCAAAGAAAAAAATTTGAACTATCCATTGCAAAGAGAGCATAGGAGATAACGCCACATCCATTGCAATAAACTTAAGTGTGGCTAGTGCCAGAAAACCATATAGCCAAATAGCGGTTGTTACCAAAACCACCATAGCTAACTTAGCGGTATATCTTGCCAGGTAGATTGACATATTCGCTGGCCACCTATCAGAATAATGAGCGGTTAAACAACGGCACCACTTTTGTGGCGGGTTTATTTCCAGCGCTTTCTTTTATACCAAAATGATGGGGCTCCAGTACCAGTTCTTCCAAATCAGCTACATTGTCAAACCTTTGCTCAGGGTTAAACCGTGAAGCTCGTTCATAGGCTGATTTGGATAGGGCTATCTCTAGCTTCCGTTTAATTTCTCGTGGGCTGCTTTTGCTTAGATGGTGAATAATCTCGGTAGATAGCGCCTTATTCTGTATTTCATGAATGTGTTTATCCTTAATCAACTGGTGAAAAATGGCTTTAACAATTTTCATCTGCTGTTGTGCCGTTGGTTTTTTAATATTAATAATATAAAAGCGTGACAATAATGCCGGGTGAATAGTATCAACCGTATTTGCTGTAGCAATAATCATTAGCTTGGAAAGATCAAACGCCATTTCTAAATACGCATCACGATAGTACTTAGCAGTATGCTCTTCCAACAGTGGATATAAGGCATTTAATGGCGGGTATTGTGTTCTTGTCGGGGCCTTATCAATTTCATCCAACAACAACATAAAATTCCCTATGGGCGACTCAATGGCAGCCCGGGCAAGTTGCCCCGGTTGGCTAGAGTTCCATGAGCTATTGTTGCCCTGTAGTTCAAAGGCGGATGTCAGAGACCCCATATCAATACTTTTAAAATCAATACCCAAAAATCTGGCAATCAGTTTAGTGATATAGGATTTACCAATACCGGGATCCCCTAACAGTAAAATCGGCCGAAAGCCCATAATACGGTTGTTAGTATAAAGGGGCAGGCAGAGCGATTGAGCGATATAGTCAGTCACTTCGCTAATATTGGGAGCCAATTCGTTTAGGCGTTTGATCTCTTGAATCTGTTTTGGAGCAACCAGCCGGTAAGACTTTATCCCTTTATCCTCCTGGGCCTGTTGATACAGCCTTTTAAAGCTAGAGCCGTTGAGTTTTTTCAAATAATGAATGCGCTCTATCAATTGATCGTGCTGATAGCTTACATGTTTCTGCTCACAGCGTGAGTGAAAAGGTTTTGGGTTTTTTTTATTTGCATAAGTATCACCCCGGAAGCAGTCCAACTGATGAATATCCATGGCTTATCCTGTTGTTATTGAGAGGGAGTAAACGTAGAGCAATAGCAAAAAATTATCACTGTAGATTGTTCTGTGAATCTACAGTGAATCTGTTATTTAGAAATAGTATGCTTGTCTATTCTCCCTTATTAAAAACCGGGATTTACCCATATTGAGCACGAACATTAAACAACGAGCGCATAATGACAAATAATCTATTTCTGGAAGAACTCGCCCATCGGCTACGCCAATACTTTATGGCATCCAAAGAGGGCCATAAATCGGATACCGAGCGCCACCGTATTGAGGGCTTTATGGAAGCCGGTGTTTTTCTATCAATCAGCACCTATAAAGCGATGAGTGACGTTATGGCGCGGGTGCACTTAGAGGTCTGGGGAAAAACCGTGCAGCAAAGACAAGAGGAGGCCAAAAACCAATGGCAGGATGACGCGGTAGATTACGGCATTTATGAAACCCCCACCATTGACCGTAGCTCTAAAAAGTAATGCTTTGGGGGCAGCGGTAAAACTCAATACTCTGTGATAAAGTACCCGGATAACAATAAATAAGGTTTATTCCATGGATGATATCTATTTTAATATCACGACCCAAGTCCATAAAGTTGCCAAGGCATACCACAAAGGTGATAAGCGGGGTATGACAGGTTTAGCTAAAGCGTTAGGCATTAAAGACAATACCTTTAATAATAAATGTGACCCCAATATGAAGGGACACCATTTAAATCTGAAAGAGTTTTTACAGATTATTAAAGAGACCGGCGAGCTAAGCCTGCTAAGCGACTTTGCCCAACAATTTAATTGTGCCGTATACCAAACCAAGGACTATACCAATACCTCAAATATTGAGCTGCTGGACGCTATGGTATTAGTAGATGTTGAACGTGGTGAGACAGCAGCGGCCATCCACGAGGCATTGGATGGTCGAATAACAGCACCGAAAGTTGATGTTATCCGTAAAGAAATTTACCAGGATATCCAAAAAATGATGGAACTGCTGCTTCGTATCGATGCGATTAAAGACGACAGTTAAGCCCTCCCCCATAATTTTTGATATCTCGCCAATCAATAAAGGACAAGCCGAATGACGAAGATGGTATTAATACTACTGCCCTTGATAGTCTTTTCACTAAACAGTTATTCACAAACAGAGAATAAAACGCCGTACTTTATTACCTGTTGGGCTGGTGAAAAAGTGATTGTTAGTGAAGGCCTTAGCAGACTTCCTATCCAGCGAAGTATTTCAGGGGTGACCTGGATGGAGTTAGAATTGGATAGCGGTGTGGTTTATTTATCCAAGGCGACGGCCTGCCAGATGACTATTAACACTGTAGGCGACGACATGATCGACACTTCGGACTCGAAAAAAATAATGGATTTTTTAAACCGTGCTGGCCAGCCCCAAACAGGTTCTTCGCAAGGCGATAAGTAGCAGTCTTTAGGAGGCCACTAGTGGAACAGATAATGGTTATGTTTATTATCCTATTGCTGTTGGCGGCGTTGTTCCTTATGCAGAAGCAGCGGAAAACAATAAGTCAGGGCTTAACCCTGACTTTTGAGGAACTTGAGTTGGTGATTGGCCGACGCCATCAAGTGATTGATAACTTACTGGCAGCCAGTCAATCTATTGAGGCTATGGATACCTGCAAAGCGCAGTCCTTAAAAACCAGCTGCCATGAGCTTAAAGGGGCTTTTGAAATGGCCTCTTTTAGTCAAAGCGCTGTTGGCCTTCAAAGGCTTAAAAAAGCAGAATCCGCCTTGCAGCAGCATTTGATACGTTTTGAGCAGCAGGCCAATAGCAGCAAAGAAGAGCCACCCTCAATGGTGTTAAAGCCGTATTTCTCAACTATAAAAGCCCTTAAAGTAGATTTATCTGCGCTACAGCAATGACCGATCAAGTCCCCGATCAATTAGACAACCGCTATTCGTCGGTTAATTTCGATGGCCTTTATCTCTATTCACTGATCAGGGGTAAAGATCCTTCTATTAATCATGGCTGGGGTGATAGCTTTATCAAGCTCGAAGACATACAAGCTCTGGAATCAGTCTATAGAGGCAGGGTGACCTCAATACATAGCGGCGGAATAAAGCATTTTACTCTGGACCAAAATGGCAAGTTGCTGCTTGATAGTTTTAATGCCTTTGAGGGGCTTGCGAGTAACTTTGAGCCAATATGGCATAAATACCCCATTAACCACGCTATAGATGGTGACTTTTGGGCTGTGTTTAAGGCGACGTTTATGGGGAGTAGAACCTATGTGCGTTTTTTAGAGGGAAAAATAGCCGATATGGCTTGGGTCCATGAAATAAGCGGTTATCGAGATGATGGTTAAATCAGCCCTGCTATTTAATAGCGAATTATCGATGGTTGCATTAAGCTGATCGCTTGCTGTTATAGCAGGCCATAGTCAGTCTCCAATTAAGCCGCCGTTATCTTTAGTAATAGCAACAATGGATGGTCGTGGCGGTATCGCAGCATCAAAGTCTGGCCAGCGGGTCGACGGTTGATCATAGCGACTTTGATAATCGGTAGCGGGGTGTTGTACTGCGGCAAATAAGGTTTTGCCATCGGGGGTAAATTCCGGACCACAGAGTTCTGCCCCGGTTGGGCAGGAAAAAAAGTGCCGGGGTTTGGCTCGCTCTTCCCCTACGGTTGCCGTACACCAAAGCCCATCGGCAAAGCCAAAGCTCTGGCAGCCATCGGATGCAATCCATAGCCGTCCTCTGGCATCAAAGGCAATATTATCCGGGTTGGCAAACCAGCCACCCTCTTCAAGCTGTCCACCATACAGGCCCTGAGGCTTAGCCCCTGTTTGATCGCTGCCACCCAGTAATAATAAATCCCAAGAGAAATAATGTTGGCTATGGTCGCGCTGTCCATCAACACCCGGTGGCAGTATTTCAACAATATGTCCGGCGGGGTTTTGTACTTTGGGGTTGGCTGCATTGGCAGATAATTTGTGTTTATTTTTAGTTAGCGCCACATAAGTGCGGTCGGTATGGGGATTGGTTTCCACATCTTCGGGCCGGTCCATTTTGGTGGCACCGAGTAACTGGGCTGCAAGGCGGGTGTCGATTAAAACATCCGCTTGATTATAAAAACCATTCTCCGCGGTTAATGGTCCCTGACCATAAAGCAAAGGAAGCCATTGACCGGTTCCGTCTTCATTAAAAACAGCACAGTATAAAGTACCGCTTTCCAGCAGGTATTGATTATGCTGATGGTCACCTTCCCGGTACGCTTTTTCAGAGACAAAACGATAAAGGTATTGATGCTCAGCATCATCACCACTATAGGCAACGACAGGCTGGCCCTCTTTACAGACCAGGGTAGCCCCCTCATGTTCAAAGCGGCCAAGGGCTGTTCGCTTTTGGGGTATGCTGTCCGGGTCATAGGGGTTGTACTCAACCATCCAGCCAAAGCGATTCATTTCATGGGGTTCATTGGTGACATCAAACCGCGGATCGACTCTGGCCCAAAAGCCTCCTTCTTCTTCAACGGCAAAACGCCGGTGATTAGTTAATTCCCGGTCGGGGATATTGGCTATATGTGCTGGGTCCAAACCAAAGAATTCAGAAAAATTTTCCTCGGCAATTAATACGGTGCCCCAGGGTGTTTTACCTCCGGCACAGTTACCCAGCGTGCCCAGCACTTGGCGGCCGGTATTCTCCTTGCTGGTTTTTAAGCGCTCACTGCCCGCCGCAGGCCCGGTAATCTCTATAGCCGTAAAGGGTGTTATCCGCCGTTGATAGGGGCTGTTATCAATCACTCGCCATTGATTATTGATTTTTTCGACTTCAATCACACTGTGGCCAACGGAATAGATCGATGACTTTACTTGTTCATCATTGGTTAGGCCCTCTGCATCAAACCGGTTTTTAAAGCCGGGAAACATCAGGTGGGGATAACAGTTTTCATGGTTGATACTTAATAACCCGTGCTGGCTATTATTGGACGCACGATGCTCGGTACCATTGGCTGCCTGTTGGTCCAGGGGAGAATAGGCAATAAAGTCATTATTATAGCCAAAGCGATCACGCTGCTCTTCGCTGCTAATCGGAAAGCGGGTGGGCGGTTGGCCGCCAAGACTGTCTCCCCAGCGAATTAAGACTTCGCCGCGGTACCCTTCGGCCACAGAATGAAATGTCTCCAGGCGATGAGGCATACCAGCAAAGCCTGGCGGTTGGCTACCCAGGGTGGCAGGCCGGGATGAGTCTTTGCGGGTACCACAGCCAATAAGGCCAATACCTGCCAGCGTAGCACCAGCGCTTAAAAACTGGCGGCGCTTTAAATAGCGGTCCGCAATATCATTAAATAACTCAGACATACAATAACAACCTGAAGATAAAGCTTAGGAACAGCGTAGCCGCTGTAAAAGACATTAAAGGTAAATAGGTTGAGGCTAGCATTTGACGCATCGCTTTAAAAGCCATCACATTATAAAATAGCCTCCCCTATAGCAAATTTAAGCTAGTCTTAAACTAATTAAGCGGACAGTGTTTAAGAGATGAGGCTTGGTGAGCTCTATGATTAATTGGCTCTTTACCAGGCATCAATAAGACACCCGTTGTTAGTACCGTCTTAGCTGAAGCAATAAGTGGCTTGGAAAAGTTGTGTTAAGCCAGGTGAAGCGCAGGGCCAGAGCCGCTATTCTCTATTATTCTTATTTACTCTGATAACCATAATATAATGATTAAGAAACTATTTGCAGCTGCTGCACTCTTTGGGTTTATCGCAATCAATATCAGCTATTGGGATGACCCGGTATTCTATCGCCGCCTATGGGATACCTTAACTCACCCAGACCCTTCCTATGAAAACTTTTCTCCAACAGAGATAGTGGCGGGTAGTGCAGAAATAGTGCTTCCCAAGGCGAAGCCTGAAACACAAACCATTCCGCAGGATGTTTTGGATGCAGCGGCTTCCTATGCCAAAGAGTATAAAAGCTTTTCTATGATGGTTATCCATAAAGGTGTTATTCAGGCTGAGTGGTATAACGAGGGCTGGGATGAAAATAGCCTGACCCAATCACAGTCTGCCCATAAAACCATTGTGGCGATATTAGTCGGTATTGCCATCGACAAAGGTTTAATCGACTCTGTTGATGACCCGGTGAAAAAATATATCCCAGAGTGGGAGGGTAGCGACAAAGGTAATATCACACTCTATGATTTATTAACCATGTCATCAGGGCTAGAACAAATGCCCTTTAGCCTTAACCCGTTCCGGGAAAAAAGCGCTTTTAAATATTTATTTTCCAAAGATCGTGAAGCCTTGGTGTTATCCGCCGAAAAAATTTGGCAGCCTCAGGAAAAATACGATTACAACGAAATGGACCCTGCCCTGTTAGGTATTATTCTTGAACGTGTTTCCGGTCAGCGCTATGCCGATTTTTTAAATCAAAACCTGTGGCAGCCGCTGGGCAATATGCCCTCAAAAGTTTGGCTGGATAGAGAGAATGGCAATGCCGTGGTATCGTGTTGTTTATTAATTCCCACCCGCAACTGGGCTCGTTTAGGTTTGCTATTAAAAGATGGCGGCCGTTTTAATGGCCAGCAGATTGTTTCTGAAGCCTGGGTCGAGGATATGATAAAAGCATCCCCCACCAATACGGCCTACGGCTATCTGACCTGGCGTGCGGAAGGGGTTAAAGCCTATACCGACAAAAAGCGAATAACCGATCCTGATAACTGGACAGCTCACCATGGCGAAGATTTTTTGGACCCGGATCTATTTTACTATTGGGGCCGCGGCGGCCAGATGGTCTATATCTCAAGGTTCTACGATCTGGTGGTTATCCGTACCGGCCCCCATTCGGGCCGGGCGCCGATGAAAGCGGGCTGGGATAATACCCACTTGATGAATAGCATGATTCGGGCGCTACAATCTAAGCCCTAGGGCTGTTAGTCCTCTACTACTAAATTAACCAACTTTCTGACCAGCGGTGATACGGTAAGCACCGTTGGCAGGGCTACAATAAAGCCAAAGCCCCAGGCTTTTAACCAAATACCCAATAGCCCTTCTACCAGCCCCAAATTAAAGACTGTAATCACCAGAGACATCAGGCAAGACATCAATAGCGCCATAAAAAATGAAAATACCTGGTGGGTGTATTTTTTCGGTATCACACGATCGACCTATGCTGAAAGGAGTTAATAGGTGTAACATAAGGCCTTTGCACGGCGGCGTAAACCCTAAAGGAGATACTGGTGTTAATCAGCAATATAGAAATTATACCCGGCAAGAAAATCAGCAAACATCTCGGTATGGTACAAGGCAATACCGTACGCTCAAAGCATGTTGGCCGTGACATTATGGCCGGCTTTAAAAATATCTTTGGTGGCGAGCTGGTAGGTTATACCGAGCTATTACAGGAAGCGCGGGAAGAGGCGACTCAACGGATGGTGCAACAGGCTCAGGCGATTGGTGCTAACGCTGTTATTAATGTGCGTTTTTCCACTTCTTCTATTACCGCCGGGGCCGCGGAATTATTTGCCTACGGCACCGCGGTCGTTATCGAATAACGAAGGGTATGCCTATGTTTGATATTGTCGTTTTTCTTAGTTTAATAACTCTGGGTTATATTTTTGGCCGCATTGCAGAAACCCGGCACTTTAAGTCTATTGCCCTGCGCGAGCAACAGCTCCGCTCTATCCTTTGCTTTAGTGAACGTCTGCCACCACCCTTAAGTGAACCGGTTGAAACCACATTAGTGGCGGGTAATGTAGTGATCTCGGTGGACTACTTTAAACGGATTGCCGCCAGCCTTCGCAGCCTGATTGGTGGCCGTGTTACGGCCTATGAAACGTTGATAGAGCGGGCCCGCCGTGAAGCGATCTTGCGGATGAAACAAGAAGCTAGCAATCTGGGTGCAACCACTGTTTGCAATGTTAAGTTAGAAACCGCCTCGATAACCAAAGGTAAAAAACAACAAATTGGTTCTGTTGAAGTCTATGCCTATGGCACCGCATTAATTCCCACACAGAGCTGATGAATTACCAAAACCCCAAAATACCCGAAGGTATTAATATAAGCGATGAACATCCGCTAAAAGATTTTGCGGCCATGTTAATTGGGGTGGGGGTATTTATTGTTGCCGCTTTTGTGATTATTTTTGCTCTGGCGGAATGGTTGGTTAGGTTTGTACCCTTTGAAGTAGAAACACGTTTGGCCGAGTCGACGGTGGTTGGCACTTTGGTACCCGCAGTGACAACAGCGAGTAAAACACAAAAATACTTAACAGCACTAACGGCGGACTTAGTGCAGCAGCAACAACTGCCGGAAGATATAAGCGTTACGGTACACTATATAGAGGGCGATACAGTCAATGCCTATGCAACACTGGGTGGCCATATTATTATTTATCAGGGGCTATTAGAAAAGCTGCCCAATGAAAATGCACTGGCTATGGTGCTGGCCCATGAGATTGCCCATATCAAACACCGTGACCCTATTATAGCGATGGGCAGAGGTGTCACCATTGCCTTAGCCATGGCCAGCCTGTCAGGTGTTGGAGAAAATGCTGTGGCAGAAACGCTGATAAACCAGATTAATTTTTTAACAGCAATGGCCTTTAGCCGTGACCAGGAAAAAGACGCCGACGATGAGGCGCTAAAAACCCTATTGGCTTATTATGGCCATATTAAAGGGGCAGAGGATTTATTTGCGCTGTTTCAACACCATCAATCCTTTGAGCCCCCAGAATTTTTAAGCTCCCACCCTGTTAATCAAGAGCGAATCGATAATATTCGTCTATTTCAACAAGCCAATAATTATACGGGCGCAACCCGCCCCTTACCTCCCCTGTAATGAGAACAAGCTTATGAGTAAAGCCATCGTTATTAGCCAGCCCGGTGATTCTTCCGCCATGCAATGGCAGGATATTGAACTAGCCCCTTTAGGTGCTAACCAAGCACGTATTAAACACACGGTTGTGGGTTTTAATATGATTGATACCTATATGCGCAAAGGCTTATATCCCGTCGAACTACCGGCGGTACTTGGTGTTGAAGGTGTGGGTGTGGTTGAAGCTATTGGGGCGGATGTCAGCCATATCGCTGTTGGCGATCGAGTGGCCTATATGACCCGTGAGCCCGGTGCCTATGCTGAGCAACGCAATGTTGATGCGATGCGATTAGTGAGTATTCCCGATGGTATTAGTGATGAGGTTGCAGCGGCGTCTTTTCTAAAAGGTTTAACCGTGTGGGCATTATTAACCGAGAGCTATAGCGTTAAAGCCGGTGACAACGTTTTAATCTATGCCGCCGCCGGTGGTGTGGGTTCTTTAATGTGCCAGTGGGCCAAAGCGCTAGGTGCCAGAGTCATCGGTGTGGTTGGCTCCGGGGCAAAAGTGGCCCTGGCCAAACAGTATGGCTGTGATGAAGTAATTAACCGTAACGAGCAGGATATTCTCGCCACAGTAAAAACGCTGACTAACGATGAAGGTGTGCAAGTGGTCTATGACTCTTTGGGTGCCGCGACCTTTGAAACCTCGCTGGATTGCATTGCCCCATTAGGTTCTATGGTGTCCTTTGGTAATGCCACCGGAGCTGTGCCGCCCTTTAATATCCTGGGCCTGGCGGCCAGAGGTTCGCTGAAGCTGGTTCGCCCACAGGTTTTTGCCTATGTGGAAAAACGTGAGCATCTGGAAAGAGGGGCCGCCGCCCTCTTCGATATGATTCAGCGTGAAAAGATGCGTGTGGAAATCAGCCAGCGTATTCCTATGCCGGAGGCTGCAAAAGCCCATGATACTGTGGAGTCTGGTAATACCACAGGCGCCACAGTATTAGTGCTTTAAGCTAAGGCCTTAAAGATTGTCATATTACTGCAACATCCAAAGCTTACTGTTGACCGTAACATAGTTAAGTTTATAGCTAAGTTCATAGTTTTAAGTTCAGGGCGAAGTTCAGGTTCATCGCCAGGGTACAACGAACTAACAACGGCTGGAGGATGATATGCAGTATTCTATTAGTGAATGGGATGATGGTTCAGCATCGCTTATTGCAGAAGATGGCTATGTGTTGGCAACCTTTGATAATACCGACGAAGCTATTCTTGCTTGTATTAAAGACTGCCGCGTGGCACCGCTATTTATCGAGCAACATCATAGTTATTTAGCGGCTTCCCCCATGGACTGGGAATCTCAATATTTGGCGGCCTAAACCGTAGGGTGGATTATATCCACCAAACGTACCCGCAGACATGGTGGATTATAATCCACCCTACGATTGACCTGCTCTGGTTAAAGCATTCTAATACCTTTCTTACAATTCGTTAGGGAGCCCCTTATGTTGGATGCCAAAAAACTGAAAGCCCTGGAAGGCGACTTTCTTATGCAATACCCACAAGGTTTTGCTGACCCGGAGATGGTCAAAATTGGCAAGAAGCATAACGTGGGTAAATTGACGGAACAAACAAAGCAGTTCTTTAGCAAGCAAGCCTGTTCCAATGTGCATGTCACGGCAGAGAATATGATTAAGGTGGTTAGTCGTTCTTCTATGGTCTCCATGTTTGAAAAACCAAAGTTTAGGGACTTTGTTAGATCCATGGATGAAAATGAAAAAGCGTTTATGGTGAATGCGCTGAGCCAAATGTTGCACGGCAAACAGCAACTGGGCTTTGAAGCCTTTGTGGAGATCTTAAGAACCCAAAAACTCGCCAAATGGAGCTTGGTAACCATTATCCCCTCCTACTATAAACCCACCAAAGATGTATTTGTAAAACCTACCACTGCCAAAGGTATTCTGAAGCATTTTGAGATTGAGGACCCGGTGTATAAACCCGCCCCCACCTGGGACTTTTATAAAAAATACCGCAAGATGATTAACGAGGCGAAGAAAAACGTCGATAAAAACCTGTCTCCTTCCAATGCGGCCTTTTCAGGCTTTTTAATGATGACCGTGCGCTAGCCAACGCAGAGCATTTGTCATCCACAGATTAAATCCATATAGTGGCCTGTCGCGTAAGAGGCGATTAGAGTCATTATTTTAATAAAGAGGTCGAAATGAGATTTCGGAAACTTGGAAATACCGATATAGATGTTAGTGTTATTTGTTTGGGTAGTATGACCTGGGGTGAGCAAAATACGCCCGAACAAGCTGCAGAGCAGCTGGATTATGCCATTGATCAGGGTGTTAACTTTATTGATGTTGCCGAGCTATACCCCGTGGCCCCCAAAGCTGAAACACAGGGCCTTTCAGAAGATTATATTGGTCGCTGGCTAGCGAAAACCGGCAAGCGTGACCAGGTCATATTGGCCACCAAGGTAACCGGCCGTGGCGATGCCAACCCCGGTACCTCCCATATCCGCGGCGGCCCCCGTCTAAGCCGCGAGCAAATTCATCAGGCCATTGATGGCTCCCTAAAACGTCTGCAAACCGACTATGTTGATCTATACCAGATACATTGGCCCGAGCGTAAAACCAATTTCTTTGGTGAGCTGGGTTATAAGCATGGCGGTGACGATGGTGTCAGTATTGAAGAAACCCTGTCTGCCCTGGGTGAATTGGTTG
Organism: Oceanicoccus sagamiensis; assembly: GCF_002117105.1. GTDB lineage: Bacteria > Pseudomonadota > Gammaproteobacteria > Pseudomonadales > Dasaniaceae > Oceanicoccus > Oceanicoccus sagamiensis. The sequence continues at coordinate 1,703,393 of NZ_CP019343.1, forward strand.
ACCAGGGTAAGGTGCGTCATATTGGTATCTCTAACGAAACCCCTTGGGGGATGATGGAATATTTACGTTTGGCCAAAGAAAAAAACCTGCCACGGGTGGCCAGTATTCAAAATCCTTATAACTTTCTTTGCCGAACCTTTGATATCGGCCTGGCTGAAATGACCATGCGTGAAAAGGTCAGCCTATTGGCCTATTCACCCTTAGCCTTCGGTGTATTGAGTGGAAAATATATCGGCGGTAAAAAACCGGTGGGTTCACGCATGGAGTTATTTCAGCGCTTTACCCGTTATGGCAATCAATATGCAGAAGCCGCCACGGAAGCTTATGTTGAGCTGGCCAATAAGCACGGTCTGGAAGCTGACCAAATGGCGCTGTCATTTGTGAATGATCGCGAGTTTATGACCAGTAATATTATTGGTGCGACCACGATGGAGCAGCTGAAAAGAAATATCGCCAGTGTTGATATAACACTAAGTGAAGAGGTTCTGGAGGAGATAGAAGCGATACATCACAAGTACCGTATGCCCTCCCCTTAACGATAACAGCTGTCGTTCCCGTGCAAGCTAGGGCCGTCCGGGAAATAGCTTACGGCGGGTGGATTGGCGGGTGGATTGTATCTACTGTTTATGGCCGGGCTTGGTGGATTGTAATCCACCCTACTATGTTCGGGCGTTGGTGGGGTGTTGAAACGTTTTAGTGGCTTAAACGCCGACGTTACAATACTCTTTCCCGGGCCGCCCCAGGCCATCGCGGCAAAGACGGTGTTATTGAGGAGTCTTTAGATATTAATCACCACTGCACACACCGCCCAACAGGCAGCAAACATAAAGACATTGTCAAAAGTGTGCGGTGATTTGGCTTCAATAATTGTCATTAATGGCGGCATCACCACCAATAAAATTAAAAACTGTGTACCTGTCAATACGTTATAGTTAATCAATACGCCCATCGCTGTCGCAATAAAGACCGTTGCACTACCTACATAGGAGCGAGTGAACTTACGTTTGGTAAAGAGTGCTACCACTTGATACTTTTTCTTGCCGTAAATTTTCCCAAGCGGTTCTGCCAGTCCATCACCCAAGCCATTGGCAAAAGCAGAAATTAAATACAGCGACCAAAGACCTTCCGCAACAAAGTACTGCGTCATAGGCACTTGCAAAGCACCAATGGCTAACATTTGTAACATAAACCACAGCAATGTATAGGGTCTGTCTTCCGGACGGTCAAAAGCGCGCACCGTATAATAGAACGGTTTGAAGCGTCGTCTAATAGGCTGCACTAATAAAGTGTAGGGGATAATCAGTGCAAAAAGCGCATTCCACACCACAGAAATATACCAGGCGCGATAAAGCTCCCCTTCGGGTATCGAGTCGGGCACAACAAATAAGGGCAGGAAAAACACAAACAAAATATGGCCAAACTTTCGAGTAAAGGCGACATTAACGCCCCATTTCTCTACCGCTAGACCAAACAACATATAAACAAAAAATGTCAGTGGTATTTGCCTCAATACCCGCATCCATACTTCTTGCTCGGGCAATGCTAGCAGGGCTTGGGTTGCGGGGTTGGAACTTACTATGCCGATGGCCGTACCCAGAGCAGCGGCTATACACCAGATTGCTAAAATCCATAAGGTCCATTTTTCTTCTTTTTGCCAGGGGCCGTTATAGGGGTCAGGCTCGCTGGGGGGGAGGCCTAACCAGAGCTTTTTGGGCGCTGCTACCGGAGCATCAGTATGAGTCGTTGAGGTCATAATCGATTTCTTATTGTATTTATTATTGTCTTTAGCTGGGGAGTATACCCAGGCTGCATCATTTACCAGGGCAAAATGGTGCCGTCATACTGTAAAAATGAGCCGCTGGTTTTGATCGTTAGCCCATCAATATTGCTAATCATCTGGCGGGTGGCCAGTTCGGTACTGCGTAATTTTGCGCCCCGTTCTTTCATGGCCTTCATCATATCGGTATCGGTGGGGCCCGGATTGACCATGCCAATAATAATTCCGCGCTTTTTAAACTTTAGTGAATAGTCCTTTGCCAAGGAATACATCATCATATTAGACGCTGTTTTACTGGCGCGATAAAAATAGCCGGAGCCAAAGGTTTTTTCAATCGATCCCATGGAGCTGGACACGGTGATAATTTTTTTCTGCTCACTGGATTCCACCTGGTTAATAAACGCTTCCGTCATTTTAAGCGGTGCTAAGGCATTAACCTGCATTACCTTATTAAAGACGGCATAATCGATTTCTCCAAACACCTGTGTCTCTGGTGGGTTGCCGGTAATGCCGGCATTGTTAATCAGGATATCAATGGCCTGGTCTTTATATTTTTCCGCCAGGGCATCGATGGCGGCAAAGTCAGTTACATCCAGCTGTTCAATAAAAATATTCTGGGCGCCGTGTTTAGATTGTAAATCCTTGAGTGCCGTCGCTTTTTCTGGCTTGCGGGCGGTAGCAATAACAGTATAGCCACGTTCGGCATATTGCTTGGCAAACTCTAAACCGATTCCGCGATTGGCGCCGGTGATCAGTACGGTGGTTGTGGCATAAGTCGCCTGAGCAAAAAGGGCCAGGCAGAGTATAACGATAGCGGAGAGAGTGACCCCCGAGTTTGCTGTGCGCATGCCTTACTCCTTAATCCATTGCAAAGTCTGTAGTATAGATCAGTAATTGGCCTGTGGTCTGCCCAAGGCTGCACCGCGTATCAATTAAAACACCTTAGGAACTTATAGTGTCCCATCAATGGCAGCAGGCCCTTACTGATTTTACCGATCAATATCCTAAGCTTATGGCGGTTACCGGGGCAGGTATTAGCGCCGGATCGGGTATACCCACTTACCGGGATGATAAAGGTCATTGGCAAAGCCGCGAACCTATCCAGCATCAAGCCTTTATTACTGACCCTTTTCAGCGCCAACGGTATTGGTCACGCAGCGCTGTGGGTTGGCCTTATATGGGTAGGGCCAAACCCAATAATGCCCATCATGCCCTGGCGGCATTGGAACAGGCCGGCGCTATCTCACAGGTGGTGACCCAAAATGTTGACCGCCTGCACCAACAGGCCGGCCATCAGCGGGTAATAGACCTGCATGGTCGTATTGATCAGGTGGTCTGTCTGGACTGCCAGCAAACCGAGCCCCGCAATAAGTTACAAATACGGTTAATAGAAACCAACCCCCTACTGGCGGATATTGAGGCCACCTTAAGGCCCGATGGTGATGCGGATGTCAGCGACCAACTGATTAAGGATATTCAACCCCCGCCTGTCTGGCCTGTGGTGGCGTGCTGATGCCTGATGTGGTTTTCTTTGGCGGTGTCATTCCCAAGCCACGCCAGCAGGCGGCGATGCAAGCGCTGGAGGATGCAGAGGCATTGGTTGTGGTGGGTTCTTCACTGGTGGTCTTTTCCGGCTTTCGTTTTTGCAAGCTGGCCAGTCAGTCGAATAAACCGATACTGATTATCAACCGCGGTAAAACCCGGGCGGATGATTTAGCCACCGTAAAAATCGACCAGGATTGTGCTGAAGTGTTAGCGTATTGGGTGGAGAGCCTCAGCTAATGGGCGTTAATTGGGTAATGGGCAATCAGGGTATCGATACTACGCCCCATTATCCCCCGACCATTAAACCCTTGGCTCTTTCACTATTACAGGGTGGTATCGCGGTTGCTGCTTGCTTAATCAGCTTTTATTTATAATATAAGTTAATAGCTCTACCACTTGTTCCGGGCTTGTTGCCCAGGCCAAGGCTGCGGCATCGACTTCTTTAAGGGGGTGGATAATATCGTCATTATGCAGTGTGATATAGGGCGTACCCAGGGCGGCGCAATAACCGGCATCAAAGGCGGCATTCCACTGCTTGTATTTATCACCGAAGCGAATAATCGCTATATCACATTGCTCAATTAAATTTTTCGTTCTGATGGCATTAACCTTGGCGGATTTATGGTCGCGCCAAAAATGGTTGTCTTCAGGGCCCAGCACATCCCCTGCGGCATCGCTGGCTTCGTGGTCAGTTACCGCGGAACTAAAGTTAACGGCGAGATTATTGGCCTCACAGCCCTGAATAATTTGCTGTCTCCAGTCAGTGTGGATTTCGCCGGAGAGATAGATCGCCCATTCCATAATGATGCACCTTGATTAAAACGGTTAGTGTAAAGTTATCGCCGAATAAAATCTAATCACGATGGGTTATCAGGCAGGGGCTTGCGGACCATGAGATAACAGGTGGCACCCAATACCGGGACCATTACATACAGCCAAAACAGGCCGTTGACAGGCATTTGGCGTCGGCGCATATCGTCAGCCAAAATGGCTGCAAAGGCGAAGGCGAACAGGAAAAAATCTATTGTCATCACATTAACAAAAAAATTGACCTGCCAGGTTGCGCTATAAGCAGCAAAACTACCCTCCGACAGCCCATAAACCCACAGGGCAAGGGTTGAAGCCAGCAATAACAGGGCAAGGATTTTAGATTCCGCAAAGCGCACCAGAGGTGTTTTTTTAGCGATATGACCAGCCTGATCGCGCCGGGCAAACAGATAGAGATACAGTGCTGAATTGCCTAATACCATAGAGCTAAAGGCAAATGGCCAGGCTTTTAGCTTACCCTGATTATCCTGCACCAACATAGCAACCATAATTAGCGGCCAAACCCCGAGCAGGTTAAACACCATAAAGACCATAGGGTCGACTAACTCGGTATTGTTATCCATCACCGCGACAATAAAGTCCATCATGGGGCTGTTATCTTCCGGCGAGAAAAAGAACACATGTACCCAGCCAACTACCCACAGTACCGCTAACAGTATTTTTTTCATTAAGGTTGACCCAATTTTATTATTGGTTTTAAGGTTTATAAACGTTCAGCAGCAAAGACGGTATTAAAATAGAGCGCGCCGCGCTGGATAAAGATAGTCACGTCTGCACCGGCTTTGCAGTCAGCCACACTGGCAATAATATAGTTGCCGGTTTGGTCTTCGATGGTGGCATGGGAGAGCGGCTCAGTACTACTGCCACGGAGCACCTCACATTTTTTTATCTGACCAGATAGTGTGTTGCGTACTTCCCCACTTTTACTATAAGAGAGAAAGGCAAACAGACTGAGCAGTATTAGGGCGATGGCGATCAGCCAGCTGAGTTTGAATAAGCTTGAAGCCATTTACCGAGCAGCCTGTACAATGATTGAAGTGATTGAATTAAAACGGAATATCGTCATCAAAATTATCGATGGGTGCCGTCTGGTCAAACGTCGCTGGGGGTGGTGTCTGGTCAAAAACGCCTGCGCCCGCATCGGCATTGGCCCCTTCAATGCGCCAGGCCTGTAGGCTGGTAAAGCATTTTTCCGGGCCGCCATTGCCAGACCAGAGGCGGCCAGAGAAGTTAAAGTGGGCGGTGATTTCATCGCCAATATTATAACTATCCATCAACGCGCATTTGTCCTTAATCAGCTCCATCGCAATATAGTTGGGGTAGCGTTCGTTCTCGCCCTCGCCGGTGAGTTTGACCACAAATTCCCGTTTGGTGAAGCCATTCTGGCCGTATTCGGTGGTTTGGCCAATGGAGTGTATCTGTCCCTGAAGTTCAAAGCTTTTTGACATGGTGCTGCCCTTATCTAATTTATCTGATGCTGCTTGGTGAATATCGGTTAATGTAACGAAGGGTCTATAGTGGCATATTTTAATTGTGCTGTTAATGAGGCTTCACTGTTTAATTTCAGCGGTTTAATGTTTACTCAGCCATTGTCTGGCCTCTTCTTCGTTACTAAATAGCTCAATATCCCAGGCTGTTTCATCAGCAAGAAATTTATAAAAAGCCGATAGGGCTACGCCATTGTCGGTAGCGTCCACAACAACGGCATTTTTGATCGCTGGATTAGACTTGGCCTGCGCAATAGCAATGGCAGAGATGATTTCTACATCTTTTTCTGTGTACAGGTTTTCAACAATTTCCGAGCCATCAAGGAGGATGGCCTTTAAACCGTCAAAGCGTTCATCGCTACCAAAAGTCTCTTGTGATTGGCGAGCTTCAGACCCATTGATAGTGCCGCTATATTTTACATAGAGGGTATGGTTCTCTTCCCAGACGATGTTTATGGGCATTTTGCAGCTCCTTTAAACCTAAGATGTTATTGATAGGCAGCTTAGTGCTTAGTTTGACCCTGGTGTGGCGCATATAAAAACACCATATCCGTTTTTTCAGTGGAACCCAAATATACTGGTGACTATTCACGGATATAGGCTAATGCCTTTGTCAAATTATCTTCCACGCTATCGACAGAATCAAGAATTAGGCGGCTTTCCGAAAAGGGTTGGTACGCCTTTTTAATATTTTGAATATCATTCCACTTCAGCTCATACCACCCTTCAATCTCTCTAACTCTGGTATCAATTCTCATTCTGTGTAGCGTGTCATCAGAGCAGATACATTCAATATATTTTATACGCTGATTGACAAGGTTAGGCCAGAACCTTAAGACTCTTTCAGAGGAGGCTATACAATCTAAAATAACAGACCTGCCGTGGTGTATTTCACTCAGAGCCAGCTCTGACATAATTTTGTAGCCTACGCCATTGAGGTTATCTCGATTAGAGATACCAGACCGTAGAACGGCGGCCTCAATGTTATCTTTGTTGAAATAGGCTGCTCTGATTTTTTTGGATAACAACGTTGCCAGAGTCGTTTTCCCTGTTCCTGGAATTCCGCCAATAATGACTATGTTTGCTGCCATAATTATTAGCTTCTACGCCTGTAACGTGTAGCTATTGAAGTTAATGGGGTCAGAGCTCTTTGGTTCGTTTTATTATGCATTTTCTTTTGCCTTGGCTATGATTTCAGCTTGCTCTGGTTTGATAGGCATTGGGGTAATCGGACTGACATTACTACCACCCGTATTACCAACGGGAACACCTTTAATTGAAGTTAGCAACGCTGCCCCAATTATCCGAATTACCTGGCCAAAAACCTCTTTAGAATTACCCTGCTTTAACCCCCATAGCAACATTAGATAATGTACTTTTACATGCCAATAGGTAGATTCCTGACCTAATATATGGGCATTTTCGAGGTGCATAAAAGCCTTAGCTGGATCACCTAAACGCAAAGTCTCTTCTGATTTTGCTAGCTCTTCAGTTATATACGGGGCTATATTTTTGGCGAATTTGCTCATTGATTTCCCGTGATATGAAACGCCTCAAGAACCGACGCGGTTGACCGCGCCCTTCTTACTGAAGTTGTTATCTATTGGCTCATGCCGAGCCACAAATAGTACGAAGTATATGATGATTGCATCAACCAGTAGGTGTGGGCCGATATGCATATACCAATCACCTGAGTCCAACCGGTTACGTACTGCATGGAATATGCTTAATGTAGAAACATCCTTGGGGGCTTCATAACAGTCGGCAAACATGACTACTATAATATCATGAAGCGCAGACGTAGTTCGATATAGGCCTGAAATGTTAAATATCATAAATATAACTACAGCAACCACTACCCCTACTCGCTTAGGTAGCGGCCATGATGAATCTCTCGCAAAGACCCAACCTACGACACCAGACATGCCCGCCACATAGAACTGCCAAAATGTAACTATTTCGGAATTCAATTTATATGCAATATCGAGATCGGTCATAGATACAAATAACTCTTTGTTCAGCGAAAATTTGTTATACCAAATTAAAGGGGGCAGGGCCCTTTGATTCAGCCCGGTTATAAGTTGCACTCATTTTTCAAACTCAATTTTCCCCTGCTAAGGGTAAATAATTTATAGCCCCCCCAAACTATAATGACAGCGCCAGTTCCGAGCATTATATTGACTACAGTCCCGTCATTTAATAGTGGATGAAAAGCATTACCATTAGCTACAAATTTTGCGTATAAACCGAGGCCAACCAGTATTGACCCTAGTGCATCAATAAGGGCGACTCTTGTGATTTCTTTGCCAATCGCTTTAATTCTTTCTTCAGTATTCATCGATTCTCCATATAGCCTGACCTTGCTAGCTGTATATTCAGGCTTAAAACTTGTTGTTTCGTTGGCCCATGCCGCTTTTCCCTGGCCCGCTACTTATTATCAAATAGACTTATCTTTACTAAGACACTTTCATCACTAAAACCCCCACCTCAGTAGGGAAAAAATCTGCCAGTGTCAGAATAAAGATTATTCTGAGGGGGTGAGTTTTACAGGGCTCTTCTCTGTGGAGCATCGCGAGTTATCACCCAGATTAAAGTTATTTAAACGCCCTATCACCGCGTATTTAGCCTTGTTACAATCCGGTTTATTGATGGTTAATAACGATAACGAGCTTTTTATGCAACTGGCCAAACAACTCTCCAAACTGGGTACCGAAACCGCTTTTGCTGTCTCCGCTGCGGCTGCCGACTGGGCAGCTAAAGGGAATAAGGTTTACCCTTTTCATTTGGGCGATATCAATATCGCCACGCCGGAAAATATTGTTGAGGCAACGATTAAGGCCATCGGTGATGGCTATACCGGTTATTGCCCCGGTGGCGGTGTGGCCGAGCTGCGTGATGCGATTGCCAGAGATGTGGGTAGCAAGCGTGGCCTGAGTTATAGCACGGAGAATGTTTCCATTCAGCCCGGCGGCAAGCCGGTGATCGGCAAATTTATTGCCACGGTAATGGATGCCGGTGATGAGGTGCTCTACCCCAACCCTGGTTATCCGATTTATGAATCACAGATAGAGTATCAAGGTGGTACTGCGGTCGCCTATGGGTATATTGAAACGGATACCGGTTTTGAGTTGGATATGGATGCGCTTAAGGCATCGATTACGCCTAAAACCAAGGCACTGATTTATAACAATTATCAAAACCCTAATGGTGCCCAGTCCTCCCGTGCAGAAATGGAGGCGTTGGCAGAGTTAGCGATTAAGCATGATCTTTGGGTCTTGGCTGATGATGCCTATTACGAAGTGCAATACAGTGGCGAGCCTATGTCCATTGCCAACTTACCGGGCATGCAGGAGCGCACCATTATTCTATATACCTGCTCCAAGCGCTTTGCCATGACCGGCTGGCGTTTGGGTGCTGCGATTGGCCCGGTGGCGGCGATTGAAATTATTAATAAGCTTAATACCAATGCTGAGTCCTGTACCCCGCATTTTATTCAGCGCGGAATGGTTGAAGCGATTGAAGGCTCTACTTCCGGGCCAGATCATATTTTGAATGTCTTGCGTGATCGTCGTGATGCTTGTATCGCGGGCTTAAATGCGATTGACGGTATTAACGTCGCTACCCCCGATAGCACTTTTTATGTTTTCCCCAATGTTACCGCTATTATGCAGCGTAAAGGTTTAACGGATGTTAACCAGTTAATGACTGAAGCCTTACATCAAACCAGCGTATCGTTTTGTACTCGTAAGCATTTTGGCAGGCCGTTGGCAGGTGAAAAGAATGACTATATTCGCTTTGCGTATTCCGGGATTGAAGTGGCGGATATTAATGAGGGTATGGCAAAGTTGAAAACGTATTTTGAAAGCCCGTAGGGTGGATTGTAGTCCACCGGCTTTTAATTGCTCTGGGTATGGTTTTGGTGGATTGTAATCCACCCTACGCTTTCTAGTTTCGTTTATCCATCTGCTGAGCCCCAGAACGTTGGGAAATCAGATTCCCGTTATAGCAAAATCGATGGCTGAAATAATTTCTTCTCTAAAGTGGCTGAGAGACCCTATCGGTTGTTTTAACAGCTTGGTCGGCATAGAGGCTATCTGTGGAGTAAGTAATAGATAAGGCTCCTCAAGGTAGCTAATTTCAGGGGTAGGCCCCCGCATGTTTTCTTGCCTGAAGTCTTTTAGCCTGCCGAGGGGGATAACAATACGCGTAGATATATTAGCTATGAGTGGGCTTTGAATATCAATTATATAAGGATATGCATTGCGAGTTTTAGAGCTGGGGTTGGTATAAACATCAAACTGAGCCATTAGAACGTCCTGTATTCATCTCCGAAGCATCCATGTTCTTCTACAAAGTCATTATACGCTTTTATCGCATTTTTATTCTCGCTGGCCCATTGCTGTGATTTGGTTTGGGCTAGTTTCTCTTGTAATGCCTGTTCCAGAGTTGCCGAGAGGTTGATATTTAGAGCTTTTGACTTTTTTAGTAAGTCACTGTTTAAACTGAGGTTTGTGGCTTTTTTGGGGGCCTTATAATCATATAAAGGGTCCATGTGAATCGCCTCAAGAGTAAGATAGAGACCATTATGCGCATAGCAATGCGCATTGTAAAGCAGGCTAGGCTCGCTTATCCATTTTTTCAACCTCAGCCTCAATCCACTGCCTGGCTTGTTCAGTAATCTCCCGGCTATCATTATCCACCGATGAAATCGGCTTGCCGATTTTTACGGTAATGGTACCGGGGTATTTTAAAAAGCCACCAGAAGGCCAAAACTCACCGCCATTATGCGCAATAGGCACCGCTGGAACGCCAGAGGCAACGGCAATATTGGCACCACCTCTGGCATATTTTACTTCTGCACCGGCTTTATTACGTGTTCCTTCAGGAAAGATTAGCACTGAAATATTATCAGCTACCCGGGCTTTACCTTTTTCAAGCGTTTGTTTTAGCGCTTGCTTGGGACTACCCCGATCAATCGCAATAGGATCAGTTAGGCGCAAGCCCCAGCCAAAAAATGGCAGGTTTAATAATTCCCGTTTAAGCACAATAGACACCGGTGCCAGAAATTGCTGTAAAAAATAGGTTTCCCAGGAGCTTTGGTGCTTGGCTAAAGCCACATAGGGTGTGGCCGGTAAATTTTCCGCGCCGATCACTTCTACTTTTAAACCACAGGTACACCGCAGCCAAAAAATTACAAAGCGGTTCCAGCACAATACATAGCTGCTGCGAATGGAATAAGGGAGAAAACTAAATAATAAAATACCCGTGGTGCTAAACCAGATAATGGTTAAGGCAAAACCCAGATAAAATAATAGCGCGCGCAACGCGAGTAGTATTATCATGATTGAATAATAGCGTTAGCGGCGGCGGCCAGATTGTTATAGACCGCCAGATTATGAAAGTCGGGTTTTTGCTCGGCGATAATCTTTTGCAGAGTTTTTTGACCTTTGCCAGTTTTTACCAAAAGTGGAATACAGCCTTTTTCAAGCCCAGCTTCCAAATCACGCAGTGAGTCACCAATAGTGATAGCGCCTTTGGCAGAAGTGTTGAACTGTTGTTCAATTTGAGTAATAAGACCGGCTTTAGGCTTGCGGCAATCACAGCCATCATCAGGGTGGTGTGGGCAATACACCACCGCAGCAATCTCGCCACCTGCGGCCTTCACCATGGTATGCATTTTTTTATGCATAGCTTCAAGGTCGGACTCTTGAAACAAACCTCGGCCTAAACCCGATTGATTGGTAGTGACAACGACAGTAAAGCCCGCTTTAGATAAACGGGCAATCGCAGCAATGCTGCCTTCAATAGGTATCCACTCATCAGCGTTTTTAACGAAGGCATCAGAATCTTCGTTAATCACTCCATCCCTGTCGAGAATAATTAGCTTCACAGTCGTATCTATTTCGCCGGTACCAGTAATGAAATATCTGCCACTTCTAAAAATAAACCTCTTAGCTGTTTTAACAGCGCCAGACGGTTATTTTTCAGGGCTTCGTCGTCAACCATTACCATCACATCTTCAAAGAAGGCATCGACAGGTTCGCGAAGGTCCGCCAGATTGGCTAAGGCTTCTTTATATTGGCGCTGCTGGAATAAGGGCTCAACCACGGCGGCTTTGCTCTGTACCAACTCGGCCAATGTTTTCTCAGCGGCATCGGCTAACAGGCTATGATCAACAGCACCAATAAGCGATTCGTTATCCAGCTTGGCGAGTATATTGGAGACTCGCTTATTCGCCGCGGCCAGAGCCTGAGCTTCGGCCAATTGGCTAAAGCTGTGTACAGCTTGTACTCGCTGGTTAATATCTAGCGGCTGCGATAAACCTTTAGCCGATACAGCAAGGAAAACCTCAGCAGAAATATGTTCTTCTTCGTACCAGGCACGGAAGCGTTCGATCATATAAGCCAAGACGGTATCTACCAAACCCTCACCCGCTGGTAAGTCGCCATGTTGCTGCTGGGCCTGTTGTAATAAGTCACGCAGATCAACATCTAATTGTTTTTCAACAATAATTCTTAGTACACCAACCGTCGCACGGCGTAGGGCAAAGGGATCTTTTGAGCCGGTGGGCGGCTGCCCTATACCAAAAATACCAACGATGGTATCAAGACGGTCCGCCAGTGCGACAGCAGAGCCCGTTAAGCTCTCTGGCAATGTATCACCGGCGAATTTGGGCAGGTACTGATCTTTGATGGCATTGGCCACTTCTTCTGGCTCACCATCAGCCAGCGCATAATAGCAACCGGCAATACCCTGCATCTTATCGAACTCCAATACCATATCGGAAACCAGGTCGGCTTTGCTTAACTCGGCAGCGCGGCTGGCATAGTCGGCATTGCTACCAATAGTATTGGCAATCGCGGCGGCCAGTGACATCACCCGTTGGGTTTTATCGTAGATGGTGCCTAGCTTGGCTTGAAATACCACATTTTTAAGCTTTTCCAGGCGGGTTTCCAGTTTGACCTTTTTATCGGTCTCATAGAAAAACACCGCATCACTTAAGCGTGGGCGAATCACTCGCTCATTGCCACTGATCACTTGTGCCGGGTCGTTACTCACAATATTGGACACAGTAATAAAGTGAGGCAGTAAGTCGCCGTCTTTATTTTCTACATGAAAGTATTTCTGGTGCTCCTTCATCGAAGAGATCAGGGCTTCAGCAGGGACTTCCAAAAAGCGTTCTTCAAAGCTACCGGTTAAAGCCACAGGCCATTCAACCAAACCTGTTACTTCGTCCAGTAAGTCATCACCAATAACGGCCACACCACCGACCTTTTCACCTTCGGCTGTTACCTGCGTGCGGATCATATCGCGGCGTTTTTCAAAGCTGGGAATAATATGGCCACTGGTTTCAAGCAGTGAGGCATAAGCGGCGGGGTTGGCAACTTCCAGAGTCGTGTCACAATGGAAGCGATGGCCGCGGGTGATATTGCCCGATTTAAAACCCAGAATTTCACACTCAATCACTTGCTCATCCAGCATCATAACAATCCACTGCGCAGGGCGAACAAATTCTGTGCGGCTGGCTCCCCAACGCATACGTTTGGGGATAGGCAGCTTATCCAGCGCGTTTTGTACAATCGCCGGTAACAGCTCAGTAGCGGCTTTACCTGCTTTAGTCGAGCGGTAAACTAATTTGTCAGCCTTGCCATCGTTTTCAAGCTGCACATCATCAATGCTAATGCCATTCTTTTTGGCAAAGGCTTCGGCCGCTTTAGTTGGTTTGCCTTCATCATCAAAAGCAATTTTCTTTGGCGGGCCCCAGGCAACAATATCTTTTTCCGGGGTTTGGGTATCGATGCCTGAAATGACTACAGCCAAACGGCGAGGAGTAGCGTAGCTTTCTATAGTGGCAAAGTTTAGTTCTTCAGCGCTAACCCCGTTTTTTACTTGCTCAGTAAAACTGGTAGATAGTTTTAACAAGGCAGTCGGCGGTAATTCTTCGGTACCAATCTCAACTAAAAAATCAGACATTATGCTTCCTCCCCTATTGCAGCTAATACTTCGTTGCGCAAATGCTCCGGCGCAAGGGGGAAACCCAGATTCTTACGGGCATCAAAATAAGCTTGAGCCACTCCGCGAGCCAAAGTACGAACGCGTAAAATAAAGCGTTGACGTTCCGTAACAGAGATAGCGTGGCGGGCATCTAATAAATTAAACGAGTGCGAGGCTTTCATAACCATTTCATAAGCGGGTAAGGGCAGGCCTTTTTCGATCAGGCGCTGGCTTTCCGCTTCGCAGTGGTCAAAGTGTTTAAACAGTTGCTCAACATCGGCTTCTTCAAAGTTAAAGGTCGACATCTCTACTTCGTTTTGGTGGAACACATCGCCATAAGTCACGATACCTTCAGGGCCTTCGGTCCACACTAAATCATAAATACTATCAACGCCCTGTAAGTACATGGCGATACGCTCAAGACCGTAAGTAATTTCACCGGTAACGGGGTAGCACTCAAGGCCACCCACTTGCTGGAAGTAGGTAAACTGAGTGACTTCCATACCATTGAGCCAAACTTCCCAGCCCAGGCCCCAGGCGCCCAGAGTGGGAGACTCCCAGTTATCTTCAACAAAACGGATATCGTGGGTTAAAGGGTCTATACCCAAAGCGCGCAATGAATCCAGATACAGCTCCTGAATATTGGCGGGGTTGGGCTTCATCACGACCTGATACTGGTAGTAGTGCTGCAAACGGTTGGGGTTTTCACCATAGCGGCCATCGGTGGGGCGGCGACAGGGCTGCACATAAGCGGCATTCCAGGTTTCAGGGCCAATGGCGCGCAGGAAGGTGCCGGGGTGAAAGGTGCCCGCCCCTACTTCCATATCCAATGGCTGCAAAATCACACAGCCCTGGGCTGCCCAATATTGCTGTAAAGCGAGGATCAAGCCCTGAAAGGTCTTGGTATCTGGTGGTGTTGCGGCTTGTGTGGTCACAATTTGGCTCTTTCTATATTTATAGTGTTGGTGTTGCCACCGTCAGTGATGGCAAAGCCGGACATTATACAGGCAGTTGGGCCTAAGGTTCTATTGCCAGAGGGTGTGAAAATTCGGTAATTAGCGTTCCTGAAGGGCCGGGAAACCGGTATGATTTCAATCCCTTAGTTCGGTTTGCCCACAATGACAACAATCACCACCTTTGCGCTTATCGCTTTGTTCCAATTACTGTCGCTGCTACCTATTCGCTTATTGCGGTGTTTTGGCGCGCTGGTGGGCCGTTTTTTATGGCTTTCGGGTGGCCGAGCCCGCCAGGTGACGGAGGAGAATCTGGCGATCTGCTACCCGGATATGCCCCCGGCCGAGCGCGTTAAGCTGGCGCAGAGCAGCCTGCAACATCTGGCCATGACAGCTTTAGAGCTGGCACCCGTCTGGCAGCGCCCGGTGGCCGATGTAATGGCTACGGTAGTCGAGGTGGAGGGTTTGGCGGAGTTTCGGCAGGCTTTGGCGGCGGATAAAGGCTTGATTATTCTTGCCCCCCATATTGGCTCATGGGAAGTAGTTGGTCTGTATCTGGCGGAACAGGCTCAAATCAGCAGTATGTACCAGCCCCCCGACAATGAAGCCATACAGCAGTTAATTCTTAAAGCCCGCAGCCGCAATGGCGCCAATCTGGTGCCCACCGATACCAGTGGCGTTAAGGCCCTGTTACAGGCCCTGAAAAAGGGCGAAATGATCGGGGTTTTGCCTGATCAGGTGCCGCCCTTGGAAGGCGGCGGTTTTGCTCCCTTTTTTGGAGTGCCCGCATTAACCACAACCCTGATTAAAAAATTAGCGAAACGGACCGGCGCCACCGTGATGACCGCCTCAGCCCTAAGAGTTGAACATAGCGGTAAATTCCGTCTGGTATTTGCCGAGGTATCGGAGGATGTGGCCGCCGCCGATGAGCTGCTGGCACTGACGGTGCTCAATCAAAGCGTTGAACAGTGTGTGGCACTGGCTCCCGAGCAATATCAATGGGAATACAAGCGTTTTAAAAAGCAGCCTGGCGGCGAAAGAAAGTATTACCAAAATAAATAACAAGGGTGTGTTATGAGTTGGCAATCAACGGTATTTAATCTGATCTTCAGGCTGCAAAAGCGCACGCTAAGAAAGAGTAGCTATGAGCAGGCACAAACCAAGCTCAATAAATTGGTGGCCAAGGTTGAGCTACCGGCCAGCACAGAACATCGACTTGAAGCGCTTAATGGCGTTGACTGTGAATGGGTGATTGCGGAGCCTGCCAGGGCTAGCGAGCAGATTATTCTGTATTTTCATGGCGGTGCCTTTATGGTGGGCTCACCGCCGGTAACTCACCGCCATTTAGCGGCGCAATTATCGGAGCAGTCAGGCATGAAGGTGTTGTTAGTGGACTACCGGCTGACACCGGAGCACAGCTTCCCCGCCCCGGTTGACGATGGTATTGCCGTCTACCAGTGGTTATTAGCCAATGGTTACGATGCCGGGCAAATAGCCTTTGCCGGTGATTCTGCCGGAGCCAACTTACTCTTAGCGGTAATACTGGATGCCAGAGATCAGAATATACCCCTACCCGCGTTGGCAATCTGTTTATCCCCCTGGGCGGATTTAACCCATATGGGCAATAGTATTGATAGCAATAAACACCGTGACCCGCTTTTGCCGGTTAACTTTTTAGCTGCGGCTGCCAAAGTGTACGGCAAGGGTCACAATCTGGCTGAGCCAAAAATCTCACCAGTATTTGCTGATTTTAGTGGCTTCCCCCCGCTATTGGTTTATGCCGGTACTACCGAAATTTTATTAAACGATGCCGAACGTATTGTCGCGGCGGCCAGCGCCAAAGGCGTTAAGGTGGAATCAAAGTATTGGCATAAGCAGGCACATGCTTTCCCCATCCTGACCCAGTATGTGCCTGAGGCCCGTCAAGCGGTTGCCGGTATGGTTACATTTATTCGTGCAACAATGCAGTAAGCAGTTGGAGACCTTATAGTGATTTTTGGAAAATTAATTGGTGGCCTAATCGGCTTTTTTTCCGGCGGCATTTTTGGCGCTATTATTGGCCTGTTTGCCGGCCACTTTTTTGATAAAGGTATTGGCCAGGCGATGGGTTTTGACTACGGCGCTGACCGAGCCAAATTACAGCGCCTGTTTTTTGAAACCACTTTTACCATTATGGGGCATTTGGCCAAAGCCGATGGCCGCATTAGCGAACAGGAAATTCAACAAGCCGAAGTATTAATGGAGCGTCTGGGCTTAACCCCTGAGCACCGTAAAGAAGCGATTAATTTATTTAAACAGGGCTCCCACAGTAATTTTCAATTAGAGCCGATAATTTCTACCTTTATTAACGAAGGTGGCCGACGACATAACCTGCCAATTTTATTGCTGGAATTCTTATTTAGCATTGCTATGGCTGATGGTGAAATGCACCAGGCGGAAAAAGAGATACTGGCAAAAACCGCTGGTTATCTGGGTATAGGCAGCCGCCAGTTTGAACAACTGTTGGCGATGTTAACCGCTCAGCAAAATTTCCACGGTGGCGGCTATCAACAACAGGGCCGCCAGCAAACATCAGCCAATGATTTAGACAATGCCTACAAAGCGCTGGGTGTTAGCAGCAGTGCCAGCGATAAAGAGATTAAAAAAGTATACCGAAAACTGATGAGTCAGCACCACCCTGATAAACTGATTGCCCAGGGGGTGCCAGAAGATATGATGAAAGTTGCCACCGAAAAAGCCCAGGAAATTCAGGCGGCTTATGATTTGATTAAAGAGGCGAGGAAATAACGATGAATACACTGCTGACTTATCTACTGGCTTTATCGTTACTATTGCTTGCCGCCTGCACCCATGCAGAAAAGGCAGCGACGATTAGTCAGCAGGAACTGGTAACCCGTATGGCGGACCAATCCACTCCCACTATTATCGATGTGCGCACCGCGGAAGAGTTTCAGCAAGGCCATGTGCCCGGCGCTATTCATGTGCCCTATGATAATTATAAAAATGCCCTGCAAGCGCTTGGCTTAAAGGCTGCGGATGAGGTGGTGGTTTATTGTGAAAAAGGTGGCCGGGCTAAAAAGGTAGAACATTATCTGGAACAACAGGGCTTTGGAGAGGTGCGTCACTTAGAGGGTGATATGAGTGCTTGGCGTAGCGCCTCTTTACCGGTTGAATAACCCCGTTACTGATGGCTAATTATTAAAACAAGCTAAGAGGCTGCTATGCCAGCAATAATCCGGTTAAGCATCATACTAATAAGTTGCGCAGGGGTGTTTGTGGAAGCTAAAGAGCGCTATACCCCAACCGAAAAAACCCTGATAAAAACCACCTTGCAACAATTGCAAGGCCGTAAAAAGACCTGCGTGGTTAGCTTTATCAAGGGCTATGAGGTTTATACTTACCCGCATTGTATGCAGTACAGAAAAGATAAAGCCTTTTGCAACCAGTACAAGGGCAGTGTTCCAACCTCAGTCGTTGATACCGCCTTTGATATTTGCGATGTTGAGGGGGCCGCCAGTGACAACGGCCTATAGTACGTCGAGCAAAATCCAGATTGAGCCCACCGCAATAGTGAGTACGGTTGCCATCATACCAATAGCTCTAAGTATCTCGGGGCCAAGCTTGGTCAAGCCCACATAGTGAAGCAGGCGGCCGATAACCAGCGTTGCCCCTAAACTATGCAGCCAGGTATCCGATGCCCCTAATACCTCCATTACAATTAAAATAAACAGTGCCATGGGTACTGTCTCAATAAAATTGCCCTGACCGCGGATACGACGAAGCATTTCCGGGTCATCACCGTCCCCCAGTAATATCTTGCTATTGACACGGTAAAAACCGACTCGCAGGGTAAATGCAATAAACATCAAACCCAGCAGCGCAACATAAAGGGGGGAAACGCTCAGTAGTGAAGGCAAGCTCATGGGGGCTCCTGATACAATCATGGCGGGGAAAATTTGCCTGAGCATAGCATGTAATGAGTCGGTGGCCAGCGTTTTATCAGCCTGAGCTCACGGCAAGGGTCAAAAGTGTTAAATAAGTTTGTCAAAGCTGCTAATTCTTTTTGCCAGCCAGTGTTTTATAGTGGCCTGAGAAAGTATTGGGATAACCGAAGTAGTTCGTTTGGGTTATAGGAATGATGTAGTGGGCTGGTTATTCTCTATGGCAAGAACAAGGAGCTCTTTATGGAAAAAACCGCAAAATTCTGGGATAGAATGGCACCCCGCTATTCCAGGCAGCCTATCGCTAACGAAACTGCCTACCAGACTAAACTGGCGCTGACTCGCCAATATCTAAACCCCAATAGCGTTGTGTTTGAATTTGCCTGCGGCACCGGTTCAACAGCTCTCGCCCATGCTCCCTATGTTAAAAGTATTGAAGCAGTTGATATCTCGTTAAAGATGGTGGAGATTGCTCAGGACAAAGCTGAGTCAATGCGTATTGATAATGTCACCTTCAGACAGGCCAATATTAATGACCTGAGTGTCTCCGACAATGCCTTTGATATGGTGATGGGGCATAGCATTTTACACTTATTGCCTAATAAGGATGAGGTGATTGCTGAGGTTTACAGCATGTTAAAACCTGGCGGGACGTTTGTTAGTAGTACCGCTTGCATGGGAGACTCCTGGACATTCAGGGTGATGGCCGGGTTGTTTTCAGTTGGGAGTTTACTGGGAGTGTTGCCAGTCCTGAATGTTTTTTCCCGATTTGAGTTGGTGGCTAGTCTTGTTAGTGCTGGCTTTGAGATTGATTATGAGTGGGGGTTGAGGATAGTGATGTGGTGTTTGTTGTAGGTAAAAAGCCATCAAGCGATTAAGACCATAACTGGCTTCGACTCGTCCCGGCACTATTCTTTCCATAAGGATTTCCATAAAACGGGTTTAAGCCTTCGAAGTCAGTCTTTATATCAGATTCTCTTGGCTTAAAATGTTAGCGCCAGTGGAGCCAAGAGTTATTGGTGTATGGATAAATTTCCTGGCAGCACTTATTCTGGTCTGGTAGTCCCTATTGTTGGCGTTAGGTCACTTTCTATTATATTACCCACCATTAATCCAAACCCCACCAGTCACCTGGCAATCCATGGAATCCAGGGCCATATGGATCGTTAAGCCCAGCCCTGCCAATCTGGTCTTGGGGAAAAAACACATCAAACAATAGGCCCCAATAAACCCCAGCCGGTGCAAAGGGTGAAAGCCAATACTACAGCGACCCGGGTCATAAATCGGATCAGCCACCAGGTGATCAAGGTCCACCAACATAGTGGCTATCAGGATAAGATAAGCCAGCCGCCAGTTTTTTCTAAAGAACAGCGCAACCACAATGGCTGGCACTATAAAATGCAGGGCTATATGCAGCATGCTTAGGTTTTATCCCGATTTATTGTTATATACTCATGCGTTTAAGGGCGAGGCTAAGTTTATCTCGGTTCCTGCATTTGTAGCCAGTTATTGACATTGTCAAAGGAGTGGATCAAGTCATCGCTTTTATCGATTAGCCAATCCCCTACCAGAACCATGCCCTGTTTGACCTCAACGGCGTTGCGTGGTTCAACATTCGAGACCAGGTTGCGCATAGCTTCATCATAAAAGCTGCTGATACCAATATGGTTGCGCAAGTCCCCTTCAAAGATTTTTAGTTTACCGTTTAGCCCCTCTACCCAGTCTGGATTTGCCTCCTGATGGACGACCTGTAGTTCTGCTTTTATAACCTGACTTTCACTGTCTGCTGTCATAACACCCTGCCTGTAATTTAAATCCAAAGTATCCGATATAGAAAAATCTATTGATAGCGATCGAGGTGGAGAAATAACAAGAACCCTGTTAACTATCCCTAATCAACCATAAATCTTTCCATCGAGAGATCTTCTGTAAAACAGAACAACCACGCTAAGCATAGTAGCTAAATACAGAGCGGGCATCCATGGCATTTTAGACAAAAAAATTTAACATTTTTGACAGGCTGATCAATGGGTAGGATGTAGCAATAGCTTGATTAACTCGCCCCATAAGTGCAGTCGCTGCGTTAATGGTTATGACTGTTCAACCCAAAGCGACATGGTTCTTTTTGCCGACAAAGTAGCTACAGTTTCTTCGGCCCTGAGTGGTATTACCCGTTGTACCATCTTCGCGGTAGAACAGTAGCTCTAGCGGTTGCAGTAATCGCAATAACTCATTGCTTGCCAATAAGTAATCAGGGTTGCTGGGGCCCTGCGGATCTATTTTATGTTGATGAAAGGTTTGGTAAAACAATAAGCCGTTGGGTTTTAGTGCGGCGATTAATGCCGGGAAAATGGGCCGGTATAAAAACTGGCTAACCACGATAATATCAAAGCTATTAGGCTCGGGAGGCTGCTGCTCAACGTCCCTCTGTTCGGTGTGAATACTGTGTTGTTGCTCTGCGGCAAAGCCGCGCAGTTTTTCCAGGGCGACTGCAGAAGTATCCCAGGCATAGCTATCCATACCTTGCTCTGCTAACAATAAAGCATTGGCTCCTAGCCCACAGGCCAGGTCAAGGCTTTTTCCTGACGGGGGGAGCAGATGCAGGTTATTAGCCAGTACCCAACAGGCATCTCCTGTGTGTGTGCTTGATGAGTAACGTTTATCCCATTGATTAGATATTGTCATACTAAGTAGGGTGGATTGTAATCCACCAATGATTTGGATTTAGAGTGGTGGATTATAATCCACCCTACGGTTATTGGCGCCAGAAGGCGGGGGTAAATAATACTAATAAGGTAAACACTTCCAGACGTCCTAGCAGCATGGAGAAGCAAAGAATCCATTTTGCCGGGGCGCTGATGCTGCCGTAATTGGATGCTACTTCACCCAAGCCGGGGCCAAGGTTATTCATGGAGGCGACCACCGCTGAAAAGGCGGTGACATAATCCAGGCCGGTGGCCATCAATAAAAATAAAATAATAATAAAGGCAAACATATACACCGCAAAGAAACTCCAAACGGCACTGACTACCTTAGCCTCCACTCGACGATTACCGACCTTCAGTGGAATCACTGCATTGGGGTGTACCAACTGGGATAATTCCCTGACGCCCTGCTTTGCCATTAACATGACCCGCACCGCTTTCATGCCGCCACCGGTAGAGCCACCACAGCCTCCCATAAAGGACAACATAATTAACATAAAGGGTAAAAAGCTGGGCCAGGCGGAAAAGTCTGCTGTAGCAAAGCCGGCGGTTGTGGCAATCGAAATGGTTTGAAATAAGCCATGCAGCAAGCCTTCATCAATACTGTAGGTGCTACTAAGAATTAAATAGGTGGCCACAATAACCGCCGCGCCAAAAATCGTATAGGCAAAAAACCGGCTTTCGGAGTCGTGCACATAGTGCTGGTAGCTACTCTGCCTGAGAGCATGAAAATGCAGCGCAAAATTAACCCCTGCAATCATCATATATAAACAGGCAATCAACATAATTGCCGGGCTATTAAAATACCCGATACTGGCATCGTGGGTAGAAAACCCGCCAATGGCAATGGTTGAAAAAGCGTGGCAGATGGCATCAAAGCCTGACATGCCCGCTGCCCAGTAAGCTACCGCACAGGTGGCGGTTAATAAGACATAAACAAGGAATAAGGCTTTGGCGGTTTCGGCAATCCGCGGTGTTAACTTACTGTCCTTAACCGGCCCGGGTGTTTCAGCACGGTATAGCTGCATGCCACCAATCCCCAGCATCGGCAATATAGCCACGGCGATAACGATAATACCGATACCGCCTAACCACTGTAGTTGTTGGCGATAGAACAAAATGGATTTAGGTAAATGATCGAGGCCGGTAATAACGGTTGCACCGGTGGTGGTTAAACCCGATAGCGATTCAAAGACGGCATCACTGATCGTTAACTCAGGATTAGGCGCGAGGATAAAAGGCAGGGCACCAAATAAACCCAGCACGGTCCAGAATAAGGAGGTAATTAAAAAACCGTCGCGGGTGCGCAAATCGGCTTTTTGTTTGGCTACCGGCATCCACATCAAAGCACCACTGATCACAGTGATGGCAAAGGCTAACAGAAAAGAAGGATAAACCCCGTCGTCATACCACAGCGATACGGCGATGGGTGTAAATAGCGTTAAGCTAAACACCATCAGCAGCATGCCTAAAATACGAAAGATCAGCGCGATATGCATTAGAAGAAACTAAACCCAACTTGAAACAGACGTTCAACTTGTTTGATTTTTGATTTATCGGTCAGGAAGACAATTAAGTGATCTTCCGGTTCTACCACCAAATAGCGGTGGGCAATTAAAACGTCATCGCCCCGTACAATCGCCCCAATGGAAGAGCCTTCGATTTTTTCAATTTCATCCAGGCGTTTGCCTACCACTTTGGAAGAGCGGGCATCACCGTGGGCAATCACTTCCAACGCTTCCGCGGCACCGCGGCGCAAAGAGTGCACATTAGAGACATCACCACGGCGAACATGGGTTAACAAACTCCCCATAGTGATTTGCTGTGGCGAAATCGCAATATCAATCTCACCCCCCTGCACCAGATCGACATAGGCAGGGTTGGCAATCAGGGTAATGACTTTTTTAGCGCCTAATCGCTTGGCCAGCATAGATGACATAATATTGGCTTCATCATCACTGGTGAGGGCGCAGAACACATCGACGTTTTCAATATTTTCGGCGATCAATAAATCTTTATCGGAGGCGTTGCCGTTTAATACAATGGTACGGCGCAGGGATTCCGATAACTGGCGGCAGCGAGCATAGCTTTGCTCAACGACTTTAACCTGGTAGTTATCTTCCAGCGCGTTGGCCAAACGTTCACCGATGTTACCGCCACCGGCGATCAATATGCGTTTATAGGGGTTATCGAGGCGGCGCAGTTCACTCATCACCGGCCGGATATTTTCACGGGAGGCGATAAAGAACACTTCATCATCCGCTTCAACCACGGTGTTGGCCATGGGCATAATTGCATGGTCGCGGCGGAAGATAGCCGCGACGCGGGTATCGACATTAGGCATATGGCTGCGAATATCCCGCAGTTCATTGCCGACAATGGGGCCACCGTAATAAGCCTTAACCGCCGCCAGCTGAACTTTACCATCGGCGAAGTCCAATACCTGTAATGCACCGGGGTATTCAATTAAGCGTTGAATATAGCGGGTGACTAATAATTCGGGGCTGATAATAACGTCGATAGGGATTTGATCGTTATTAAACATCTGCCGTTTTTCCAAATAGGGCAGCGCCCTGATTCGGGAAATTTTTGTGGGGGTGCGAAACAGGGTGTAGGCCACCTGGCAGGCCACCATATTGATTTCGTCAGAGTTGGTAACGGCAATTAACATATCTGCGTCATCGGCCCCGGCGCGTTGCAATATATCGGGGTGGGAGGCTTGTCCGGTGACCGCGCCGATATCCAAACGATCTTGCAGTTCACGCAGACGATCACTGTCCAGGTCGACAACGGTAATATCATTTTGCTCATCGGCGAGATGCTCGGCCAGGGAGGCTCCAACCTGCCCCGCCCCGAGAATAATTATTTTCATGGATATAGCCGTTGTTTAGATGCGTTATTAGTGAAAAATACTTATCTGCTTATTGTATGTGCTAATTGGCTAAAGGCCATTTTTTCCGCCAGTTTTTGGCGTTATTTTTCCGCTTTTTTAGCAATCAGTGCATAAAAGAAACCATCGTGGCCATTCTCGGTGGGGAATAGTTGGCGGCCATAGGGTCTGGCCAGTCCCCAATTGGCGTCAATGGGCCGGTGTTCAGCATCGTCTTGCTGGCCACAGAAGCGAGCGACCACATGCTCATTTTCAT
Source organism: Oceanicoccus sagamiensis (assembly GCF_002117105.1). Lineage (GTDB taxonomy): Bacteria > Pseudomonadota > Gammaproteobacteria > Pseudomonadales > Dasaniaceae > Oceanicoccus > Oceanicoccus sagamiensis. The sequence continues at coordinate 1,727,770 of NZ_CP019343.1, forward strand.
CTGGCAGTACGGAGCAGGTGGCGTATAACAGTAAACCCCGGGGGTTAGCGTTTGCCACAGTGCCTGCAAAATTGAAAACTGCAATTGGTGCAGTTGCTGAATATCCTCAAGGGTGCGGTGCAGTTTGATATCGGGGTTGCGGCGAATAACACCGGTGGCGGAACAGGGGGCATCTAACAGAATGCGGTCAAAGTGTTTGCCATCCCACCATGTGTCGATAGCGGCGGCATCACCGGTGATAAGTTGGGCCTTGAGTTTTAAGCGTTGCAGATTTTCTTCGACTCGGCTTAATCGCTGTTCATCGATATCAAGGCCAATCACTTCTGTTAGCTGTGGTTCGGCTTCCAGAATATGGCAGGTCTTTCCGCCTGGGGCACAGCAGGCATCCAATACTCGCTGCTGGGGTTCAAGGGCTAATAGCTCAGCGGATAATTGTGGGGCTTCATCCTGTACGCTGACCGCACCCTCACTAAAGCCGGGTAACAGGTCTACAGCAGTGGCTTCTACTAAACGAATACCCTCTTTGGCATAGTCACATAAGTTGGCCTCTATATCGTGGTCTTGCAGCTGTTGCAGATACTGCGTGGTAGTGCTGTGTTGTTGATTAACTCTTAAGCACATCGGTGGGTGTGAGTTGTTCGCTTGCTCAATTGCTGTGGCCTGGTCCGGCCAGGATTTATGTAACAGCTTATGAAACCACTGCGGGTGCGAGAGTTGTTCTGCTGGGCTAAGTTGCTCAAGTAACTGTTCGGGGTTGCGTTGCCACTGCCTTAGTACACCGTTAACTAAAGCCTTGGCCCAGTGTTTTTTTAAGGCGGTGGTGGCATTAACCGTGGTGCTGACGGCGGCATGATCGGGGATACGCATTTCGCTGAGCTGGTAAATACCGAGCATCACCAGTAATTGAATATCACGGTCTTTCTTTTTTAACGGTTTGCTGATCAGCTGTTTACTGATGCCAGCGAGCTTGGGGTAAAAACGCAACACGCCATAACAAAGCTGGCGAAACAGCGCGCGGTCTTTTTCAATGACCTGTTGTTCAAAGATGGGAATTTGTTGCGATAAAGAAGAGCCGTTAGAGACTGCGGCAAGGCAGCGGGCAGCTGCGGCACGGCACTCTAGCGCTTTATGGCTCATGTTATTTCGATCTGGTCAAAGCATGTGCCGGTGGTAAACAGCTCAGCCTTGGAGTTCATCACCGCGGGAATTTCCAGCGCCTTGCCGCCAGGCAGTTGGATAACGTCGAGTTTAAGGCTGCCTTCGCCGCAGGCCACGATAATGGATTTTTTGTCCGCGTGAATGATCTGGCCTGCCTGTCCGCTGCTATCACTTAAAGAGGTTTGCCAGATTTTTATCCGCTCGCCATTGAGGCTGGTATAGGCAATAGGGAAGGGGTTAAAGGCGCGGATTTTTCGCTGGATAACGCTCGCAGCTTGTTGCCAATCAATGGCTAGCTCCCGTTTGGATATTTTGGGGGCGTAACAGGTTTGTTCGTGATCTTGCTGTGTTGCGCTAATGGTTTGTGCTGCGATTTGCTGCAAGGCACTATTTAAGGCGGGCACACCGATGTCAGCGAGTTTGTCGTGCAGGCTGCCGCCGGTATCCTCGGCGCTAATATCGCAGCGGGCTTCAAGCAGCATATCTCCCGTATCCAGCCCTTCATCCATTTGCATAATAATCACACCGCTTTCACTATCACCGGCTTCAATCGCTCTCTGGATCGGGGCGGCACCGCGCCAGCGAGGTAATAAGGATGCGTGAACATTGATACAGCCAAGGCGAGGGGCATCAAGAATCACTTTGGGTAGCAACAGGCCATAGGCCACCACCACCATAAGGTCAGCATTAAGCGCTTGCAGGGTTTGCTGGTCGGCAGTCTCTTTAAAGTTAAGGGGCTGATACACCGGAATATTGTTATCCAGTGCTACTTGCTTAACGGCGCTGGGCTTGAGCTTTTTACCCCTGCCGGCAGGTCTGTCGGGCTGGCTATACACCGCGATAACCTCATGCTCAGCTTGCGCCAGAATACCCTGCAGGTGAATCGCGGCAAAATCCGGGGTACCGGCAAAGATAATTTTCAGGGGGTGGCCCATAGAGTGTGTCAGCCTTACGCGTTTTGTTTGTGTTGTTTTTCCAGTTTGGAGCGGATGCGCTTGCGTTTGAGGGGCGAAATATAATCCACAAACAGCTTGCCGTTGAGGTGGTCGACTTCATGCTGGATACAGACTGCTAGCAGCCCTTCTGGCTCCATTTCGAAGGAGTTACCGTCACGATCAAGGGCTTTTACTAGCACTTTCTCCGGGCGGGTTACGGTTTCGCTAAACCCTGGCACGGATAAACAGCCCTCATCGTACTCGTGGTCGGGGCCTTCAAGCACGGTGATTTCGGGGTTGATAAATACCAGCGGCTGGTCGCCTTCATCACTGACATCAATCACCACAATACGCTGGTGTACGTTGATTTGGGTGGCGGCTAAGCCAACACCTTGGGCATCGTACATGGTTTCAAACATGTCGTTGACCAGTTGCAGCAGGCTGCCGTCTACGTTCTCCACAGGCTTGGCTTTGGTGCGTAGTCTTGGGTCCGGGAATTCGAGAATCTCTAAAATGGCCATGGTTTGCTGAGTCTACTTTGTGACGAATTTCTAACTTCTAGTATAAATCTAAGTATTGCTGCTAAGATTTTGATCAGACTGCAAATAATCCTGCTGGTGCAGACTAATCATTTGCCAGTAAGCTGCTATAGTATATCAGGTTACCAATAAAAATTACTCTATGCTGTGTATCGCTATCAGATCGAATTGCACGGCACTGATTCCGAAGAAAGGAATGCCATTATGAAGAAAACGGTATTGGGATACTGCCTGTTTGCGGTTGTGTCTCTTATCTCACTAGCTCCTCAAGCCGGCGATGAGCTAACGCTCAAAGAGGGCCACCCCCAGACCCATGTGGTGGTTAAGGGGGATACGCTGTGGGATATATCCAAGATGTTTTTGAATGACCCTTGGTTATGGCCGGAAATCTGGCATGTTAATCCTCAGGTGGATAACCCTCATTTAATTTATCCCGGTGATGTGTTGAACCTGGTGTATATCGATGGCAAACCCAAGCTGGTGGTTAAGCGCAATAAAGATGTCAAACTAACCCCCAAAGTAAGAATTTCAGAGTTGGATTTGGCGATTCCCGCGATTCCCCTCGATGCGATTTCTCCCTTCTTAAGCCAGAGCCGTGTGGTTAGTAAGGAGAGACTGCAAGACGCGCCCTATGTGTTGGCGGGTAACGATGGCCATATTGTCTCCGGTGCTGGCGACCAACTATTTGCTCGCGGTGAGTTTGATCCTGAAGGGGATAAGAACTTTGGTATTTTCCGCCCCAGCGATGCCTATATGGACCCGGATACCGATGAGTTATTAGGGTATCAGGCGCTCTCTATTGCCAGCGCGAAAGTTATTGATATAGAAGAAGATATTGCTACGATGGGCCTAAACCGTACCAGCGAAGAAGTTCGTCGCGGTGACCGTCTGTTGCCCGATGAAGAGCGCCGTATTAGCTCTAATTTTTACCCCAGTGCCCCTGAAGAAGAGACCGAAGGCTATATTATTTCGGTTGAAGGTGGTGTTTCCCAGATTGGTAGCATGAATGTGGTGGTGATCAACCGGGGTGAGCGTGAGGGTATGGAAGTTGGCCATGTGTTAGCTATTTATCGTGTTGGCGAGCAGGTAAGAGATAGTATTACGGGTGAAATTGTTAAGGTGCCGGATTCTCGCGCAGGCTTAATGATGATATTCCGTACCTTTGAAAAAGTCAGCTACGGCCTGGTGCTTAAAGCAACCCGCCCACTGGCTGTTATGGATAAAGTTAAAAACCCCTAAACCGGTACAAACCCAACTAATTAGACGACGATCAAGGATGATCAATGCAAGAATCACAGCTTAGAGCCTGGCTCACACTCCATAGAATCCCCCACTTATCGGCCCGAGCCTTAGCTCGGCTTATTGCTATCAGCGATGGCCCCGAAGCGATCTTTGAGCTGTCGACCGAGCAGTTAAGTCGCCAGCAGATCGCTCCGCCAGCTCAGCTTGCCCTGCGGCGAGGTATGGGTGGCAGCCGGGTGGAGAGCGATATGGCGCTGATCGAGCGTTTGGATATACAACTACTGCCGATCAGCCATCCACAATACCCGGAATTACTTAAACAGATTGCAGACCCCCCTCCACTGCTCTATGTCAGGGGCAACCCCGCCTTATTGACCGAGCCGCAGCTTGCTATGGTGGGTAGCCGCAACTGTTCGCGGGCTAGCCGTGATCATGGGTTTCGCTTTGCCGGTGAGTTTGCCCGCGCCGGTTTTACGGTGACCAGCGGCTTGGCCTTGGGGATTGATGCCGAGTGTCATCGCGGAGCTTTAGCCGCCGAGGGCAATACCGTTGCGGTTATTGCTACCGGTGTGGATGTGCCCTACCCCAACCGAAACCGTCTGCTATTTGAGCAAATTGTTGCCACCGGTACCGTGATATCAGAATTTCCCCTGGGTACCCAGCCGCTACCCGCCTTATTTCCGCAGCGTAATCGTGTGATTAGCGGTATGAGTTTGGGGGTGTTAGTCGTTGAAGCCGCGTTAAAAAGCGGCTCTTTAATTACCGCCCGCTGTGCCATGGAGCAGGGTCGCGAAGTCTTTGCCATTCCAGGCTCTATTCATAGCCCCGGCAGCAGGGGCGTTCATGCCCTGATTCAACAGGGCGCCAAGCTTGTCACCACGGTGACTGATGTGATGGAAGAGTTTCAGGGGTGGCTGCAACGCCCGGTGTTGGTGGCAGGCCCGTCCCTGCCGCCAGACGCTGAGGCCCTGGCAGGGCTAGCCTCGGAGGAACAGCAGTTACTGCTTTTGCTGGGTTTTGAGCCGGTTAATATTGACGTATTGCAGCATCAAACCCGCTGGCCATTGGCACAAATAAGCAGTGTATTAACCAGCCTGGAGTTAAGCGGCTGGGTGGAGAATAAGGCTGGTTGTTACCAGCGGATTGTAAAGGCGGGTTAAACCGGCCTAAAAGCCGCTAATTAACTTGCAATTATGGCCTTAGTTGGGTAATTTTCGCGCTTTTTCCACGTAGTTAAACTATAGCTACATGACTTGCTTGAGGGCATAACCATGACCAAACCTTTTGTCGCAATCTTAATGGGCTCAGATTCTGATCTTCCGCAGATGGAGCCAGCCTTTGGTGTATTAAAATCATTTGGCATTGATTTCGAAGTAAAAGTGACCTCTGCTCACCGCACCCCAAAAATCACCCATGACTATGTAACCACCGCTGACCAGCGTGGCTGTGGCGCCTTTATCTGCGCTGCCGGTATGGCTGCACACTTGGCCGGTGCTGTTGCTGCGGCAACCTTAAAGCCGGTTATTGGTGTACCGATCAATGCTTCTTTAGAAGGTTTGGATGCCCTGTTGTCGACCGTACAAATGCCCGGTGGTATTCCTGTTGCAACCGTTGCTATTGGTAAGGCGGGTGCTAAAAATGCTGGCTATCTTGCCGCGCAAATCCTGGCGACTGCTGATGCTGACTTGCAGCAAAAGCTGATTGCAGAGCGTGAAGCCAATGCTCAAGCCGTTGTTGCCAAAGACAATGCGCTACAGGAAAAGCTAAAAGGCTAATTGCCTTGGCCATTATGGCTAATAATGGTTCGACCAACCTCCGGCGAGCGGCTGATACTGTCCAGGCCGGAGGTGTTATTGCCTACCCCACCGAGACCGTTTGGGGTTTTGGCTGTGACCCGGATAACGCCAACGCGGTTAAGCGATTGCTGGCACTAAAGCAGCGACCAGTCGAAAAAGGACTGATTTTGCTTGCAGCCTCCCCACTCCAATTCGCCCCCTATTTAGAGGGCCTTGACGACAGCCTGATCAGCAAATTCAGCCAGCCTGCGCCCTCTCCAATTACTTGGTTGGTACCAGACAATGGCAGGGCTAAAGCTTGTGTTAAGGGGGATTTTGACAGTGTTGCGCTGCGAGTAAGTACTAGCAAACTGGTAGTTGATCTATGTCATTTAGTAGGCGGGCCCATTGTCTCAACCTCGGCTAATGCCACTGGTCAGCCTACCTGTGAAGGGGCCGAGCAGATAAGGCGGTATTTTGGCGATGCGGGCCCGGACTTTATTCTGCCGGGGGAGCTGAACCCCAATACCAAGCCCTCAGAAATCCGTGATTTGATTTCTGATAAAGTAATCCGTGGTGCTTAGTGCTATTGTCTCGCCGTTTTCACTAAGGCCCCATAAGTTAGGTTTTTCATGTCAGAGATAGCCGTTGATCAAGTAAAAAATTACCTGCTGCAATTACAGGACTCAATCTGTGCTCGGCTGGAGCAGGAGGATGGCAGGGCCACCTTCCAGCAAGACGAGTGGGATCGCCCCGAGGGCGGTGGTGGCCGTTCACGGGTGATCAGCGGCGGAGCCGTGTTTGAAAAAGGCGGGGTTAACTTCTCCCATGTCTTTGGCCAGAAGATGCCCCCCTCCGCCACCCAGGCAAGGCCCGAATTGGCCGGCCGTGGTTTTCAGGCCATGGGGGTGTCCTTGGTGATGCACCCTGAAAATCCTTATATTCCTACCAGCCACGCCAATGTCCGTTTATTTATTGCCGAAAAAGAAGGCGAAGAACCGGTGTGGTGGTTTGGCGGTGGTTATGATTTGACCCCTTATTACGGCTTTGAAGAAGATTGTGTTCACTGGCATCAAACTGCCAAAAATGCCTGTGATGGTTTTAATAAAGAAGCCTACCCCCGTTATAAACAATGGTGTGATGAGTATTTCCACCTTCCTCATCGCAATGAACCCCGCGGTATCGGTGGTTTGTTTTACGATGATTTAAATGAAGGCGGTTTTGATCGCTGTTTTGAGTTTATGCGTAGTATTGGAGATTCTTATATTGAGGCTTACCAGCCCATAGTCGCCAAACGTAAAGCCACGCCCTATGGTGAACGAGAACGTGATTTTCAGCTTTACCGCCGTGGACGCTATGTGGAATTTAATTTGGTACATGATAGAGGCACGGTATTTGGCCTGCAGTCTAATGGCCGGACCGAATCTATTTTGATGTCCCTGCCGCCGTTGGTGCGCTGGGAATACGATTGGCAAGCTGAGGCAGGAAGCCGGGAACAAGAACTTAATAATAAATTTTTAATAAACAGAGATTGGGTCTAAGCCCGCTTTGTTATCCCAACGAGCAGATTATGACAGCAAACGATAAATATGCCGTCTTCGGAAATCCGATAAAGCATAGCAAGTCGCCGCAAATTCACAGTGCCTTTGCCGCACAGACCGGGCAGCAGCTTAGCTATCGCGCGCATAAAGTCGATGTTGATAAATTTGCCGATGCTGCCAAAAGCTTTTTTGATAATGGCGGCAAGGGTTTAAATATTACCGTACCGTTTAAAATTGATGCTTATAATTTTGCCGATGAGCTCAGCGGTCGTGCGCGTCTGGCCGGTGCTGTTAATACGCTGGCCTTGCAGGATGATGGCACTGTTTATGGTGACAATACGGACGGTGCAGGTTTAGTTAGGGATATTTGTGAAAATCTGGCCTGGGAAGTGACGGGTAAACGCGTCCTGCTACTGGGGGCTGGCGGCGCTATCCGCGGTGTGCTGGAACCCTTAATGAAGCTTAATCCAAGCCAGGTATTAATCGCCAACCGCACAGTAGAAAAAGCCCAGCAATTAGCCCGGGATTTTTCCGAGTTTGGCAGTGTTGGTGCCTGCAGTTTTGAAGCGCTTAATGCCAACCAATACGATTTAATTATTAATGGCACCAGCGCGAGCCTGGCGGGGGAGTTGCCACCACTACCCTCCGATGCCTTAACCGATGAAGGCTGTTGTTACGATATGATGTATAGCGCCGGGCCAACCCCCTTTATGCGTTGGGGCGCAGAAAATGCTGCCTGGGCAGTGTCTGATGGTTTGGGGATGTTGGTAGAGCAGGCGGCGGAGTCATTTTGTATCTGGCGGGGTACCCGGCCAACAACTCGCGAGGTGATCGATGCAATCCGCGAAGAGCTGGAAGCCAGCCAGTAGGGTGGATTGCAATCCACCACCACTGCCTGAACGTTAAAACCGGTGGATTATCATCCACCCTACTGTAGTAAATACACCACTCTAATTCGCTGTTCAATGGATTGCCTGCCCAGTTTTAAGCCCGCTTTTTTCTCGTTGCCGGCCATATCCGCCGACATCGCCATACGCTCATAACGCCGGCCCTGATCAACCGGCGCAATTTGAAAGACCGCTTTGACCTTAGTACCCACATGCTTAGCCATAGATTGTGCTTTGTTTTTAGCGTCATCCAGCGCCAAATTCAGGGCTTTATTTTCCAGTGCATCACGCTGGCTAAAATCCAGCTTTACTGGTTGCAAGCGACTTATCCCCGCCGCTAATAAACCGTCAACCAGCGCATTGTAGCGCTCAGCTTCGTTAAGGGTTAATTGAACCTGCCTGCTAATGCGTTCGCCTTTATAGACACGGTTTTTGTTTTGCCATTCATATTGGGGGGCGGCATTGATTTTTGATGCATTGATCTTATCATCTTCAATGCCTTGATCTCTGGCGGCAACCACCGCCTTGGCAATAATAGCGTCGACGGTATCTTTGGCGGCTGAGAAATTCTCCTTTACCGCGGAGACCTCAAAACTTAGCACTATAATATCGGGCACCTGTTCAACCATACCGTAGCCATTGACGACAATATGCGGGTCGTCGGGTAGGGGTAAATCAGCCGCGGTAGAGTATAGGGGGTGGAGTAGAAGTACTGTGAGGGCGAGCAGTGCAATGTTTAATCGGCTATAGATAGTCATTGAATAATCTCCAGTTCGACCGGTTGTTTTCGCCTATTTTCGCCTAAGCAGGCATGACGGATATAGAGTTAAGCTAGGACGCTTTTTATAAAGAAAAATTCATTCAATGGCATGGCAATTATCCCTCTGCAATATACTCTTCTTTAAGTACCACATAGTTCTGGGCTGTCTGCACAAAATGCTCCATCTCTCCGTCCCTGATAGGGCGAGCCTGACGGGCGGGGCTACCGGTATAAAGATAACCGCTTTCAAGGGTTTTACCGGGGGTGACCAGAGCGCCTGCCCCGACAATAACATCGTCTTCAATCACGACACCATCCAGCACAATCGCTCCCATACCGACCAGTACACGGTTGCCGATCTTGCAGCCATGCAGCATCACTTTATGCCCAACAGTGACATCTTCGCCAATAATCACCGGGTAGCCCTCAGGGTTTGTCGGGCGCGGCCTTGATTCATGAATAACCGAGCCATCCTGTATATTGCTTCTGTTGCCAATGCGAACTTTGTTGACATCACCCCGGATCACTACCAATGGCCAAATGGAAGTATCTTTGCCTAACACGACATCACCGATAACCACCGCAGCGGGGTCGACATAGGCCCCCTCTTCTAACGTGGGGCTTACCCCTTTAAATGGACGAATATGGGCGGGATTTGGCGTAGACATAGTTTGATTCGCTGTGTGCTGTTAAAGTAGTGGTTTATTGTAATCCTTAAGCAGGGCCACTGTAAGCAATGTTTGTCAGGTTGTTTTTCTTCATACTGTTGTTGGTTGCTGCCCCTCTGCGGGCTGGTGAGCAACCTACAGTGTTGCTCCCTCCTTCGGGCTTAGAGGCGAGGGATTTGGCGGTAATTGTTAATCAGCAAGACCCGCTAAGCGTACAAATTGCCCGTTACTATCAGCAGCAGCGCAATATTCCGGCAGAAAATATCATCACTGTTTCATTTAAAACCGATAAGTCAGTGATGCACCCTGGAGAGTTTGCGGTGTTGCAAAAGGTGGTTGAGTCCAAGGTGCCCAGGCATATTCAGGCCTATTTACTGACCTGGGCTGACCCTTACCGAGTGGGTTGTATGTCAATAAGCTCAGCGTTTGCACTGGGCTTTAATCCTAAATACTGCGCTAAAGGCTGCATGCCTACAGCCTCAAACCGCTATGCCCGTTCTAAAAGCCTAAAGCCCTACGATGACTTAGACATTCGCCCAACCATGTTATTAGCGGCCACCAGTTTTACTGAGGCGAAGGCGCTAATCGATCGTGGTGTTGCCGCCGATGGTCAGGGGGTTTTAGCCGGTAGCAGCGCCTCAGCGTATTTAGTGGAAACCTCTGATAAACGCCGCAGCGTACGGAAAAGTTTCTTTCCTTCCGTGGAGCTATTATTGGCAGATCACATAACGATTCACAGTGTGAAAACGGATGCGATTAAAAATAAAACCGATGTGATGTTTTATTTTACCGGCAAAAAATTTGTTGAGGACATCGCCAGCAATCAATTTTTACCGGGTGCGATGGCGGACCACCTGACTTCATCCGGCGGCCAGTTAACCAATAGCGCACAAATGAGTGCCCTGCGATGGCTTGAGGGCGGCGCTACAGGAAGCTATGGTACGGTGGTTGAGCCTTGCAATTTGTTAAGTAAATTCCCCAACCCCTTAATTGCCATAAGTAATTATTTACAAGGTAGTTCTTTAATTGAAGCCTATTGGAAAAGTGTCATAATGCCTGGCCAGGGTGTATTTATTGGCGAGCCGTTGGCAAAACCTTATGCCGGGTATCAGTTAAAAGCCACGGTTACAGGCTATCAACTGCACTCACCGGTGTTGCAGGAGGGTTTCTATAAGCTCTACTCCTCTGGTCAAAAGGAAGGCCCCTTTACCCTGATGACCAGCGGTATTGAAATAACACCGTATCAAAAATTTATTGCTTTACCGTTACCCACAGCTGCGTTCTACAAAGTAGAGCGACTGCAAAGTTATGCAAAACCCCTATTTTGAGGCTAAAAAAACGTGTCGAACCCTTTATTAAAAACCTCCTTATTACCGGCTTTTTCCAGTATACAAGCTGAGCATATAGAGCCCGCCCTTGATCAATTATTAGCAAGCAACCGACAGCGGATTGCCGATTTGCTGGCAACAGCAACATCACCGGGTAAAGATTTTCTGGCGTCTATTGAACAGTGGGATGATGAACTGGATCAACTTTGGTCACCTGTGAGTCATTTACATGGGGTAAAAAATTCAGATGCTCTGCGTGATGCTTATAATGCCTGCTTGCCCAAGCTTACCGAATACGGCACAGAAATGGGTCAAAATACCGCGCTTTACCAAGCCTATAAACAGCTGGCAGAGAGTGATGTCTACGAGCAGTTAAATCATGCAGAACAGAAAGCGTTGGATAATGCCCTGCGAGACTTTACCTTGTCGGGTATAGCCCTTGAGCCTGAACAGCAGCAACGTTATGGCGACATTAAAAAGCAACTGGCAGAATTGTCTACGCAGTTTTCCAATAATGTGCTGGATGCAACCCATGGCTGGAGTAAACATATCGACAATAGTGAAGAATTATCGGGTATCCCCGATTCCGTATTGCAAGGCTATCAGCAAGCGGCGGCAGCAAAAGACTTAACGGGCTATTTAATTTCATTGGATATTCCTGCTTACCTTCCGCTGATGCAGTATTGCGATAATGCGGCGCTGCGCAAAGAGATGTATACCGCCTATACCACCCGAGCTTCGGATCAAGGACCTAATGCCGGGCAATGGGATAATAGCGAGTTGATGGATAATATTCTGGCGCTACGCCACGAGCTGTCATTGTTATTAGGCTTTAGCAATTATGCCGAGCGCTCTCTGGTTACCAAAATGGCGGAGTCTCCAGAGCAGGTTGAAAGTTTTTTAACCGATCTTGCTGAGAACAGTGTGGCGGTTGCAAAAAAAGATTTTCAAGAACTGGAAGCCTTTGCCAAAGGCCTTGGTGTTGAGCAATTATCGGCATGGGATATTCCCTTCTACAGTGAAAAACTGCGCCTGGAAAAATATGATTTATCGCAGGAAGAACTGCGCCCTTACTTTCCTTCCGACAAAGTCATCGACGGTATGTTTACCGTGGTTAATCGCTTGTTTGGTATTGAATGTGTAGAGGTCAGTGATGTTGAAACATGGCACCCTGATGTACGTTTTTATCATTTAGAGCGTGATGGTGAACTTGTCGCCAAATTCTATTTGGATATCTTTGCCCGTGAACATAAGCGTGGTGGCGCGTGGATGGCGGACTGCCGTGTGCGCAGAAATATAAGCCCGACAGAAAAGCAGTTGCCGGTGGCGTTTTTAACCTGTAATTTTACCCCGCCAACAGAAACCATACCGTCATTATTAACCCATAACGAAGTGACTACCCTGTTTCATGAGTTTGGTCATGGCCTGCATCATATGCTCACCGAGGTCGAGTGCGCAGCCGTATCGGGTATTAATGGTGTGCCTTGGGACGCCGTTGAATTACCCAGTCAGTTTATGGAAAATTGGTGTTGGGAAAAAGAAGCCATTCCTTTGATTTCAGGCCACTATAAAACCGGCGAAGTTTTACCTGATGAACTGTTAGAAAAAATGTTAGCGGCGAAAAATTTTCAATCAGGCATGATGATGGTAAGACAGTTGGAGTTTTCTTTGTTCGATATGATCATGCATCATAATTATTCGCCAGAAAACCCTGCACCGATACAAACGGTTTTGGATAAAGTCCGAGAAAACGTTGCAGTCGTTCCCACCCCTGAGTTTAATCGTTTTCAGCATGGCTTTGGCCATATCTTTGCTGGCGGCTATGCCGCGGGTTATTACAGTTATAAATGGGCAGAAGTCTTGTCGGCAGATGCTTTTTCGCTGTTTGAAGAAGAAGGTATCTTTAATCAGGCGACCGGTGAACGTTTTCTAAATGAAATTTTACAGCGCGGTGGTGCTCAAGAGCCAATGGAATTATTTAAAGCGTTTCGTGGCCGCGAACCCAATGTGGATGCCTTGCTTCGACACAGCGGCATTGTCATCACGAAGGCGGTAGCATGAGCGATCAAAAAGTGACTAAGCGCTTTATTGCCGGTGCGGTTTGTCCACGCTGCGCTGAGATGGATAAATTAGTGATGTATCACGACAGCAATGACCAACAGGTAAGGGAATGTGTGCGCTGTGGTTATAGCGATGTGATGACTGACAATGGCCCTCAGGAAATGGGAGCTGATGAAGTGGCTACCAGAGTTAATCAACCTCGGCCGGGAGAAGAGCCGCTAGCTCATGAGGATGAAGTACAGGTGGTTAGTATTATTGATCCGAACCCTGGCGCTAAACGGCGAGACCATTAAAGTAGGGTGGATTATAATCCACCGGCATAGGGTCGCTCATGGCTGGGCTTGGTGGATTGTAATCCACCCTACGATACTGGTCTCAACAAGCTTGAAAGAATGCGTGACCTTAAAACAGATACCTCACTGCCGGACGGATAGCGAAAACCCATTAAAATTCATACCCTGAACACACCCACCAAAACTAACCCAACACCCTCAAAGCGCCAAACCGACGATAAGTGTAAATATGTGAGATAGCAGCGGATTGTAATCTACCCAACTCTAAGGCTTAGCGTCTTCTTGATCGCATGCGTTGAGCGCGAAGTTTTCTGCGTTTTTGATTCACCCGAATCTGCCCCGCCATTTTAACAGCCAGATGATTATCATCATTATGATCGTAGTGGTGATCAAGGTCCTGGTTGCTATTGTCGTTAGCTAAACTGTCAGCTGGTATTGTCATAGTTCTACTCTTTTATAGTTCGGCTTTTTATAGTTTTTTTATAGCAAAGAGACATCAGTTACATATGGGCAAACTGCAAGTTAATTGATAATTCGTCAGTTAAACAGGGCCAGTGTTGCTGTTCTTTTTCCCAGTGATTATTTTTATGTTGGTCAACATAGGCTTTAAATTCAGGGGTTTCGTAAACATGCTCTTTTAGCATAGTACGCTCAACCGTATAGTGCACCGCTTCGTCCAGTTCATTGGAAAAAGGCTCGCCGATAATACTATGGACAATTAAATTCGACATAGTCATATCCATCGGTACCAAGGGAATGGATGTGCGAATCATAAAACGGTCATTCACCTCTTCTATAAGGCGGTGAGCCAAATAGGCTTCGTCCATCAACTCATCCAGACCGACGTGACCGGCAACAATTTCCGGTGGTTTTAGAAAATAATCTTCGGCCAGTTTTAAATAGGGTTCAGTATATTCTTGAATATTGGCCTCACGGGTAATCGCTCTGGCGGCATCAATAAAGCTGGGCACATGTTCGATATAGGCAATAATAAAATCGACCAGGCTTGCGGTGGCATCCTGCTCAGGCAGTTGAATGGTAAAGTGAATATCATTTCTGACATGCTTGTCGAGCAGATTGGCCATATGGCCATGCTGTTGTTCATGCAGCTTCGCTAAAGCAATCGTGTCGCGGATGGCATCAGTGGGCAAGGGTGTTCCTCTTTATGGAAGACGCTAGAAGCTAACAGTTTCAATACTACGCGTAGTCCAGTCTTAAAATGATCAGATATAGGGGATAAGGCTAGTACAAAATTTCAACTTCGCTAGAGACCGCTTAGATCATTGTGAACTATTTCCAGAAGTTCTTTACCACCAGCTTTGCCTGCGGTTATTGCGGTAGAAAATCACCGCCAAACTTAAGCCGCGGGCGAGATTAAAGGCGATAAAGGCAAACCATAGACCGTGATTACCCCACTGCTGGCTGAAATACCAGCAGGGCAGGTAAACCAGCAGTGCCGATAGCAGCATGCTGTTTTGCATGGCTGCCGTTTGCGTTGTGCCAATAAAAATACCATCGAGCAAATAGCTCCATACCGCCGTGAAGGGCAGTAACAACAGCCAGGGTAGGTAACGAAGGGCCTCTGCCTGCACCGCGTTGATAGAGGTTAACAGGCCAATAAGCTGGCTGCCGGCTACCGCAAATAACAAGGTAAAAAGCCCGGCAGTAATCAGTGACCATAGCGCGCACTGCCTGCAAGTGGCCAGAAAGCGTTGCCGGTTGCGCTGGCCTGCGGCATCTCCGGTCAGGGCCTCGGCGGCATGGGCAAAGCCATCCAGACCAAAGGAGGTCAGCAGCAACAGGTTCATAATCAAGGTATTGGCGGCGAGTACGATATCGCCCTGACTGGAACCCTGTGCGGTAAAGAAGGCAAAGCAGGCTAACAGTACCATGGTGCGTACAAAGAGGTGACGGTTGACCACTAACAGCTGTCGATAGTCAGGCCAGTGCAGCAGTTGGGCGAGACGAATACTGGTACCCTGCTGTTGCCCCATGGCTTTGCTTAAGAGCAGCAGAGCGAGGCCGCAACCGCTGTATTCGGCGATTAAGGTGGCAATGGCAGCCCCTTCGCTCTTCATATCGAGGCCGATTATCAGTAGAAAATCCAGCCCGACATTGAGTGCATTGGTAAATACCGTGATGAGCAGGGGCCAGCGGGTATTCTGCTGGCCAATAAACCAGCCCACAATGGCGTAGTTAACCAGCACTGCCGGGGCGCTGAAAATCCGGATTTGGGCGTAATTCATCGCCAGCTCATAGCCGCCAGCGGGGGGAACTACCAGGAATAAGCCCAGCATCAGCAAAAATGGGCTTAGGAAGACAATAACAAGGCCGATTCCCAACCCCAGCAATATGGATTGCCCTGCGATCAATCGGCTCTGTGGGTGGTTGTCGGCTCCGAAGGCCTGGGCGGTTAAGCCGGTAGTTCCCATCCTTAAAAAGCCAAAGCCCCAGTATAGAAAGGCCAAAATACTGCCACCCACGGCAACAGCGGCTAAATATTGAGCATTTTCGAGGTGTCCGAGGATGGCTGTATCCACTAAGCCGAGCATTGGCACTGAAAGATTAGAAATAATCATCGGCCAGGCTAAACGCCATATCTTGTGGTTGAGGTCCCTGCCAAGTGTCATATCTGGAATTCTGCCGCCTAATATCGCTGCTTGTTATAGCATTAAGGTAAGTATTCCCATAATTTTAGGGTGGTTGAGGTGGCCTGTCTTGTTAAAGGTGCGTATAATCGCGGCGTTTTGTCGCACCCAGCGACCGGGGGATACCGAAAAATCGCTATTTGTTGTCATTAAGTGGGCCTGATCTGGCCGATTTTTCGACGAATAAACCACTCAATCAGGCTCAAAAAGTCTCGATCCAGGGTGTTAAATAGTCACAAGGATGGGAAGTCACTGCTATATTGTTCCGAGGGGCCAGTATTTGGTTCGTATCGGCGTATATTAGAGACGATATAAGCGGTCCGGATTCTGGGGTATTTTTTTAACATTTAAACAATGGAGACACGGGAAATGCATTTACGAGCGAAACGGCTGTACAAGCTGGCGCTTAGTCCTGTGCTATTGCTGCTCAGTTTTCTGAGTACAGGTGCTTGGGCAGAAGAAGCTCAACGCTGGCAGATGAATATGTCGCCAGGCGTTACCGAAGTTGGGGCAGAAATTTACGGTCTGCATATGATCGTTTTCTGGATTTGTGTAGTGATTGGTATAGTCACTTTTGGCGCGATGTTTTATTCGGTGTTTGCGCACCGTAAGTCAAAAGGTGTTAAGCCAGCTACCTTCCACGAAAGTACAGCAATCGAGATTGCCTGGACTGTCGTTCCCTTCATAATCCTTATCGTGATGGCTTTTCCTGCCACAACCACACTATTAAAAGTCTATGACTTTGAAGATTCCGACCTGGATATCCTGGTGACCGGTTATCAGTGGAAGTGGAAGTACGAGTATATTGATGAAGCAGGCGACAATGTCGTGTTCTTCAGCAACCTGCGTACAGGTAAGACAGAGATCTACAACGAAGACGACAAAGGCGAGCACTACTTATTAGAAGTAGACGAGCCGCTTGTGCTTCCTGTTAATAAAAAAGTACGCTTTTTAGTAACAGCCAATGATGTTATCCACGCTTGGTGGGTACCTGCATTAGCGGTTAAGAAAGACGCGATCCCCGGCTTTATCAACGAAGCCTGGTCTCGTCCACTGGAAACCGGTGTCTACCGTGGCCAGTGTGCTGAACTTTGTGGTCGCGACCACGGCTATATGCCTATCGTTGTCAACGTTGTTGAAGAAGACGAATACAACGCGTGGTTAGCAGACAAAAAATCTAAAGCGGCTGAAATAAAAGCCTTAATGGACAAACAGTTCACCCTTGATGAGCAGATGGCGGCGGGTAAACCCGTATACGACCAGTACTGCGCGGCATGTCATGGCTTGAACGGTGAAGGTGGTGTTGGTAAAGCCATCGCGGGTAGCCCTATTGCTACTGGCGAAATGGCCAAACATCTTGATGTGTCTATTAACGGTGTACCCGGTTCTGCGATGCAGGCCTTTGGTGCTCAGCTAAATGATGTCGATATGGCCGCGGTTGTTACGTACCAACGTAATGCCTTTGGCAATAATATGGGTGACATTGTTCAGCCCATCGACGTTTATAACTTTAAGCAAGGTCAGTAGGAGGAGTCACAATGGGTGCGCACGGGCCTGCTACAACAGGATTAATGCGTTGGGTAACAACAACCAACCACAAAGATATCGGTACGATGTATCTTTGGTTCAGCTTCGCCATGTTTATCATGGGCGGTGCTTTTGCCATGATCATTCGTGCGGAATTATTTCAACCGGGCCTACAAATTGTAGAGCCTGAATTCTTTAACCAGATGACGACCATGCACGGCCTCGTGATGGTGTTCGGTGCCATCATGCCTTCGTTTGTTGGCTTGGCTAACTGGTTAATTCCAATGATGATTGGTGCGCCTGATATGGCGTTACCAAGAATGAATAACTTAAGTTTCTGGATTCTTCCTCCTACCTTCTTATTGTTGGCTTCAACATTATTTATGGAAGGCGGTGCTCCTAACTTTGGTTGGACATTCTATGCACCACTATCAACGACTTATGCTCCAGATACAGTAACGTTCTTTATATTCGGCGTTCACTTGATGGGTCTGTCGTCAATCATGGGTTCAATCAACATTATCGCTACAGTCGTTAACTTACGTGCGCCTGGCATGACGTATATGAAAATGCCTATGTTCGTATGGACCTGGTTAATTACTGCTTTCTTATTAGTTGCAGTAATGCCAGTTCTGGCGGGTGCGGTAACTATGATGTTGATGGATGTTCACTTCGGTACCAGCTTCTTCTCTGCTGCTGGTGGCGGTGATCCGGTTCTGTTCCAGCATATTTTCTGGTTCTTCGGTCACCCAGAGGTTTACATCATTATCCTGCCTGCATTTGGTGTGGTTTCTCAAATCATCCCCACCTTTGCTCGTAAGCCTTTATTCGGTTACGACTCAATGGTTTATGCAACAGCGTCTATCGCCTTCCTATCGTTTATCGTGTGGGCTCACCACATGTACACCGTAGGTATGCCGATTGCTGGTGAGTTGTTCTTTATGTACGCCACCATGCTGATTGCTGTGCCGACAGGTGTAAAAGTCTTTAACTGGATCACCACCATGTGGCAGGGTGCAATGACGTTTGAAACGCCAATGCTGTTCTGTATCGGTTTTGTGTTCCTGTTTACCGTAGGTGGTTTCACCGGCGTTATGCTTTCATTGGCGCCGGTAGATTTCCAGTATCACGATAGCTACTTTGTTGTTGCTCACTTCCATTATGTAATGGTTGCGGGTGCGGTATTTAGTATGTCGGCTGCGGTTTACTACTGGTTGCCGAAGTGGTGTGGTCGTATGTATAACGAGAACATGGGTAAAGCCCATTTCTGGATCTCGTTTATCGGCTTTAACCTAACCTTCTTCCCTCAGCACTTCCTGGGGCTAGCGGGTATGCCACGTCGTATTCCTGATTACGCGCTGCAATTTACGGACTTCAATACGATGTCTTCAATCGGTGCGTTTATCTACGGCGCTTCGCAAATCTTGTTCTTGTTTAATGTTGTTCGCACCATTACTTCAGGCGAGAAAACCAGCGAAGAAAAAACCTGGGAAGGTGCAGAAGGTCTGGAATGGACTGTTGCAACTCCCGCTCCTTACCACACATTCTCTACTCCGCCGGAAGTTAAATAACGGCGGTTTAGTGGTGTTGTAAGTAGTAGATGTAGATTGTTGTAAGAGAGGTAAAAATGGCGGATATGCCAACAGACAATGAAGCAACCGGTTCAGTTGCTATGACAGTCGGTAAATTATCGATTGTGGTTGTTGTGATGTTCGCTTTTGTATTTGTAGTGATGGTGCCCTTATACGATGTGCTTTGTGACGCATTGGGTATAAACGGGAAAACCAGTGGTGAACGTTATCGCGTAGTGGAAGCTACCGTTGATACCAGTCGCGAAATTCGAATTTCGTTTGTTGCGACTAACAACGATGGTATGCCTTGGGAGTTTCGGCCAACCGATACTGTCCTAAAGGTCAATCCAGGCGCCGTTAACGACACCGTGTTTTATGCCAAAAACCCGCTAGCGGAAAATATGGTGGCGCAGGCAGTGCCCAGCGTATCACCGGCACGAGCTGCGGAGTATTTTCATAAAACAGAATGTTTTTGTTTTAACCAGCAGCCTTTAGAAGGCGGCGAAGAAACAGAAATGCCACTGCAATTTATTGTTGACCAGGATTTACCGGCCGACATTAAAAGCATTACCTTGTCATACACAATCTTTGATGTGACAGCGATGGTTGATCCAAAAGCCAAAGTTGCCACACGATAAACAGATAAAACAAAAAGCTATTTTTTTCGTTGCACAATCGGCGAAATAAACGGAGAAGAAAAATGTCAGGTCAGAGTAACTCAGATTACGAGAGCTATTACGTCCCGGAGCAAAGCAAGCTAGCTATATTCGCTAGTTTAACGTTGTTTACGGCGTTATTCGGCGCTGCTAATGTGTTGAATGATAGATTGGCGACCATAAAAACAGGCATAGAGACAGATACCAATTCCTGGTTTATCTTCCTTACCGGTCTGGTTTTATTTTGTGCCACCCTATTCGCATGGTTCCGTCAGACGATTATTGAAAATCGTGCCGGTATGAACAGCGGTCAGTTAAAACACTCTTATGTTATTGGTATGCAGTGGTTTATCTTTTCAGAAGTCATGTTCTTTGCCGCCTTCTTTGGCGCGCTTTGGTATGTTCGTAACCTTGCTGGCCCATGGTTGGGTGGTGAAGGTGAAGCAGGGCGCATGAATGCCTTACTTTGGGAAGGTTTTAACTACGAGTGGCCATTGATGACCACGCCGCAGGATGCTGTTGGTGGTGCTGGTAATATGCCTATTGCTGCCATGGGTGGTGTTGATGGCGGTGTAATTTCTGGCCCCGAAAGGAACTTAAGCTTCCCGGGTTGGGACAACGTCCTGCATTGGTTACCGATGTGGAATACTATCGTACTGATGACCTCTTCAGTAACAGCTCATATGGCTCACTTGGGTCTATTGGCCAACAACCGTAAGAAGCTAAACCTTTGGTTAGGTATTACTGTTGCTCTGGGTATTCTGTTCGTTTACCTGCAGTACCTTGAGTACCATGAAGCCTATGTTGAATACGGCCTATACCTGCACTCAGGTATCTACGGTTCAACCTTCTTTATGTTGACCGGTTTCCACGGCTTCCACGTTTGTATGGGTATGATTATGCTGCTGATCCAGTGGCTGCGTTCTACCAAAGCCAAGCACTTTACCGCTGAAGATCACTTCGGTTTCGAAGCCTCTTCATGGTACTGGCACTTTGTTGATGTGGTCTGGGTAGGTTTATTCCTGTTCGTTTACATCCTCTAAGAAAGTCTGCCAAAAACAAGGAACGGTTGTGGAGCTAACTTCACAACCGTTTTTTTACGTTTATAGCATTGGAAATTTGAGCCTTACCCTTCATGCTCAAACGTCATCCCCGCGAAGGCGGGGACCCAGACCGTAGGGTGGATTATAATCCACCGGTTTTGACTGCTCCCAGCTGGGCTTGGTGGATTATAATCCACCCTACAATGTCTGGCCGTTAGTTGAGTCTTATGACGGGGTGTTTTATTCGGCAACAGGGGTTGATATTTTATCACTGTAGCGGGCATCCCAAGGGGCATTTGAACCCAGTTGGCCGGTAAAGATACCGTAAAACAAAAAGCTCATTAGCAGGGCTGCCAACACAATGCGCACTGTTAGCGCGTTCCATGTTTTACGACTGTTGTCATTGTTACCGGCGGATTGGTCTTTAATTAGAAAGCCAAGGCTTGTAAACAAGCTGATCACCAGAGCAATAAACAGAAACACAATAACCACTTTTAACCACATAGACAGACTCCAGAGCTGTGTGCTGATAGAAGCGGTATTATAACTCAGGCAATTTGATCTTTTACATGTCAGAACCTCAATCAAAGCGATTACAATTTACCCCCAACTGGCGCGCTAGCCTATTGGCGGTATTGCTGTTGCCGCTGGTGGTCTCATTAGGCTTTTGGCAGCTGGACCGAGCTGAGGAAAAGCGTCAGCTTCAGGCCCTGTTTGAGCAGCGTCAAATGTCAGGCCCAATGGCCCTTGAGGAGCTTGATCGCAAAGCCGACCTTCGCTACCAGCCAGTGACCTTACGCGGTGAGTTTATCAATGAAAAAGCACTGTTATTAGATAATCGCATTTATCAGGGTCGCTTTGGTTATGAGATAATAACGCCGTTTCGCCTGACGGGTAGCAATACCCTGGTCATGGTTAATCGTGGCTGGTTAGAAGGCGATATTTCACGCCGAAGCCTGCCAGCGATAAAAGCCATCAAAGGCGAAACAACCCTAAGCGGAGAGATCTATGTGCCGCAGGGTGATGTGATGTTATTGGCGGATGAGGCGGCTATTGGCTGGCCCAGAGTGATGCAGTCACTCAATATCCAGGCATTGCAAAGAGAATTTGAAGATCAGTTATTTCCTTATAGCGTGCGGATAAAACAAATATCCGGCGCCAGTTATATACCCAATTGGGTCGTGGTCAATCTACAGCCAGAAAAGCATACAGGTTATGCGGTGCAGTGGTTTGCCATGGCAGTGACTTTATTGGTGATCGGCCTATTGGCCAATACCAATTTATGGTCATTGATTAAACGAAGTGAAGAAGAGGTGGCATAAGTGTCAGGGCAAGGTTTTAAGTCGGAAAAAGAAATTGAGATCAACAAAAAAAATCGGAAAGTGATTTTGGGTATTTTTGGTATACCCGCGCTGGTATTTATTTTATCGACCGGTCTATATTTTTTGGTCTCTTCAAAAACTGTAGATATGGGTACGGTTAACAATGGTGCACTGGTTGTTCCGCCGTTGCAGTTTGCTGAGCTGCCGCTTATGAATCTCGATGGGCAGCCCTTTGATTATTCCAAGCCGGAGCCCAAATGGGCGTTTGTCGTATTGGGTGACCAGCGTTGTGAAGGCAACTGCGAAAGAATGTTATATATCGCCAGGCAAAGCATTATTGCTCTGGCGAAAAAAATGAATCGTGTTCGTTTATTCTATGTCACCAATAACGGTATTGATGAAGCTTTGAGTGAGCGCTTTAAAACAGAATATAAAGGCATTGAAGTGATTGCCCTAAAAGACAGTGATGTTCGGCAATTATTTAGCCCGGTAGAGCTAGAACCCTTTAAAGCGAGTACCTTTTATGTGGTTGACCCCCGCGGTTGGTTAATGATGCACTACGAAGCGGAAAATACCGAACAGGATACATTGAACACCCTAGGCAAGGCGGTTGTTCGTGATATGAAGCGGTTGATTAAGTAAGACGAAAGGTAACAGAATGGCTTTATTTAACTCTCCTGAACATCGTTTACCCGGTTTTAAACTGGCACTGACTGGCTGTATTTTTGCCGTGTTTGTATTGGGCCTGGGCGCGTTTACCCGCCTGGCCGATGCTGGCCTGGGTTGCCCGGACTGGCCGGGCTGTTACGGCCATGTGCTATGGCCGACCAGTGCCGAGGAAGTTGATGTCGCTAATCAGGCTTATCCGGATATGCCGGTGGAACACGATAAAACCTGGCCAGAAATGGTGCACCGTTATTTTGCCCAGGGGCTGGGTTATATCACCATTGGATTATTTGTATTGGCGGTTAGACGCAGAGAGCAAGAACAGCCGGTCAAAACCGTGAGTGCTTTATTGGTCGCCAATGTTGTATTAACGGCCGTGACGGCCGTTGTTGGTGTAGTGATGGAGCCTTATGCTGTCGCCTCAGTAGCTGCTACGATGCTTACCCTGGCTTACTTAGGGCTAAAAAGAGGCACCTCTACCCTGCCCTTTAAATTACCGGCGTTTTTATTGGCCTTTATTATTTTGCAGGGTTTATTTGGTATGTGGACGGTGACCTTAAAGTTATGGCCACAAGTGGTTACTTCCCATCTTTTAGGCGGCTTTACCACCTTTAGTTTGCTGTGGTTATTAACACTTCGCCTTAATAATCTGCAATGGCAGGTACCTGCGGTTAATTTTGAACAGCTGAAAGCTTTCCGCCGCTGGGCGGCGATTGGCTTAGTGGTTGTTTTTATCCAGGTAGCCCTGGGTGGTTGGACTACGTCAAATTATGCGGCAGTCGCTTGCCCTGACCTTCCCACCTGTCAAAACCAATGGTTGCCAGAAATGGACTTTAAGGAAGGTTTTAATGTGGCCCAAAGCATTGGCCCTAACTACCTTGGTGGTACTATGGATAATGAAGCGCGTATTGCGATTCACTTTAGCCATCGAGTGGGTGCCATTATCACCACGGCCTATTTACTATTTCTCATGGCGATTTTATACAAAGGTATAGGGCTGCCAGAAACCCGCAACATGGCTTCGGCTATTCTGGGTGTCTTGATACTTCAGGTCGCTTTAGGTCTGGGTAATATTATTTTCCAATTTCCGGTATCGGTTGCAGTAGCACACAATTTAGTCGGCGCCCTGTTACTGATAACCATGGTGACCTTAAATCACCGGGTTTATACCGCGAAATTAGCACCATAAATCAGTAGAGATTTTTAGTATGTCAGAGTCAGAAAGCAATCCGTCGACTACTTGGGCGGATTACTATGAATTAACCAAGCCCAATGTCGTGTATTTAATGCTGCTGACCTCCGCCATTGGCATGTTTATGTCAGTGCCCGGTGTGGTGCCATTGGATATTTTAATTTTTGGTAATCTGGGTATTGGTTTGTGCTCGGCCTGTGGTGCCGTAGTTAACCATTTGGTAGACCAGCGTATCGATACCTTAATGAACCGTACTAAAAAGCGTCCCGTGGCCCAGGGTCGTATCAGCCAGGCGCAGGCTGGTGTTTTTGCCCTGGTATTAGGCGCAGTGGGTTTGGCGGTGTTATTGATCTTTACCAACCAGCTTACGGCCTGGTTAACCTTATTTTCTTTAATTGGCTACGCGGTGATTTATACCCTGTGGTTAAAACGTGCCACGCCACAAAATATTGTGATTGGCGGCTTGCCCGGTGCAGCCCCCCGCTATTGGGTTGGACGGCGGTTAATAATGAAATCCACGGCCATGCCCTGCTTCTGGTGCTTATTGTCTTTGCCTGGACCCCTCCGCACTTTTGGGCCCTGGCGATTAACCGTAAAGAAGATTACGCTAAAGCGGCTATTCCCATGTTGCCAGTGACTCATGGTGTTGAATACACGGCGTTTCATATTCTTCTGTATACCTTTGTACTCATTGCCGCGAGTTTACTGCCCTTCGCCACCGGCTTATCGGGTTTGCTGTATTTAGTGGGTGCCGTGGTTCTGGGCGTTATCCATCTTTATTACTCGATTGCTATTATGCGTGAAAAACCTGGCGCCCCGATGGCAACTTTTAAGTATTCGCTGGTCTACTTAATGGCAATTTATATTATTATGTTAGTGGATCACTACGTATAACTATTTTTGGGAAAAACCATGAACCAACAGAGCAACAGTTTACAGCCTGAGCAAAAGCGTGGCATTTATATTACCGTTGTCGTTGTGGTGATAGCCGTTTGTCTCTTTGTTGGTTTTTTTGTGTATGGTTTAAGCAAGCCGAAAATTCTAAGCGACAGCGAGTTAAAAACTAACGGCACTTTTTTATTTGATAATCCCCGCTCTTTTAAAGCGTTTTCTTTGGTGGATTATAATAAGCAGCCCTTCACCCCCGAGGACCTGCAAGGTAAATGGTCGCTGATTTTCTTTGGTTTTACCTATTGCCCGGACATCTGCCCTACTACCCTCGTCTTATTAAATCGCTTTTATCAGGGGCAAGTAGAAAAAGGAAAATACGCTGAAGACTTACAGATTGTTTTGGTCAGTGTTGACCCGGCTCGTGACACACCAGAAAAGTTGTATGACTATGTGCGGTTTTTTAATAAAGATTTTGTCGGTGTCACCGGTGAGTTTTTAGACCTGCATCGTTTTGCTACCCAGCTTAATATCCCTTTTAGCAAGTCACCGGGTGGTGGTGAAAACTATAACGTTGAGCATAGCGGCAATATCGCGATTATTAATCCCAAAGGCCATTATGTTGGCTTCTTCCGTGCGCCACCTGAATTGTCGAAGTTAAACGTGGGTTATGAGTCCATTCGGGCTACTCGCTAAAGCCCTGTAGGGTGGATTGCAATCCACCTTTTTCACCATGGCGGTTTGGTGGATTATAATCCACCCTACTTGTAAGGCACTGCAATATTCAGCGTTTCTTTAACCTGCTCCATTACCACATAACTGGTGGATTCCTGAACGCCTGGTAAGGTCAGCAGCGTTTCACCCAGAAATTCCCGATAAGCTGCCATATCGGCAACCCGTGCTTTGATCAGATAATCAAAGTTACCTGATACCAAATAGCACTCCTGCACTTCCTGAAGTGCAACAGCCGCCTCTTTAAACTGTTCAAAAATATCCTGCGAGGTTCGTGATAAACGAATTTGTACAAATACAACCAGCCCTGCCTGTAGATAAGTGGGGTCCAGCAAGGCGGTATAGCCCTTGATCACCCCTTCCCTTTCCATTCGCTTCACCCGCTCCATACAGGGCGTGGTTGTTAAGCCAACCCGACGGGCCAGTTCGGCATAAGTAATGCGGCCGTCGGCTTGGAGTTCCCGGAGAATATTACTATCAATGCGCGTTAGGGGCTTTTGAGCTTTCATGGAAGTTAACCAGATGATTATTTCAAAAATGGAATTTTAGCCAGTTAGTTGAACTAAGAATAGTAATAATTTGTGGTTTTAATAGTAGGATTAAGCTGGATTAAACAGGATGATTGTAGGGAAAGGTTATAACGGCGATTGAAATAGGGTGATTGTGAGGGGCAGAGAAGGGTAGTGGAAGAGATGCGGTGAAAGGTGTAGCGAAACGGTTGTGTGATGATATTTATGCGAAAACCGAAGTGAAAAAGCCCGGTTCCAATTGGTTCCGGGCGTCAACGATTAATGCATCGCATACTCTAGTTCCTTAGCAATTTTTGCTTCAAGCTGTTTGCTTAGGTCTATGGATACTTTTTCCATAGTCTCAGCAACTTCTAGCTCAACGTTGTTTGCAAGGGCTTTGTTACTAATGGCCGTTGCTGGCTCTGACCAAGTCACAGCAGCATTGCTGTTCATTGCCAAAGTCATGGAAGGAGCTTCGCTAACAGCGCTTTCTGCATTGGCAGCATTGCCCAAGACCCCCAAGATAACGGCTAAGATAGCCACGTTTTTCATGATTACTCTCCTGTAGTTGAGTGTTATTACGTTTAAATTTAGTTGGCTTTTGGCCGTTTGTTGTAGTTGTTACTGCAACGGTGCTAATAGTAACACTTTTTCAAAATTCGTCCAGTCCCCAGAGGTGAATTATTTGTTACTTTTTAGAAATACTACTGTAATAAACGCTTTGGCTAAGGGGTGCTATTCCTTATAAGTTATTGTTTATAAATAATTTTATTAAAAGTGATACTGATTTTTTAAAAGGTAACACTTTTTGAAATATTTCAGAAATAAAAGTGTTACCTTTTGAAAAGAAAGGTGGCGGTTTGTTAAGTTGTGTAGGGGGGTAACTGATAACACTAGATATAGTGTGCGCGGTCCCGCCATGCCCCAACACCAAATCCCTTGCCTGCAACCAATACCACGGTGATAATGCCCTCCACAAAAGCAATAACCCCATATCACTAG
The DNA here is from genome assembly GCF_002117105.1 of Oceanicoccus sagamiensis. Taxonomy (GTDB): domain Bacteria; phylum Pseudomonadota; class Gammaproteobacteria; order Pseudomonadales; family Dasaniaceae; genus Oceanicoccus; species Oceanicoccus sagamiensis. Next base: position 1,754,713 of record NZ_CP019343.1, read on the forward strand.
CCAGCCACTCGATGTCCAATCGAGAGTCTTGCTATAACCACGAAGCCAAAAACGACAATGACAGAGACCGCCAGCAAACCCATCGTATTAGTCGATGGTTCATCCTATTTATACCGCGCCTACCATGCCTTGCCACCCCTGACCAATTCCAAGGGTCATGCCACCGGAGCAGTCAAGGGCGTGATCAATATGATGCGGCGTTTGCTAAAAGATTATCCTGGCAGCCAGGTAGGGGTGATTTTCGATGCCAAGGGCAAAACCTTCCGGGATGATATTTACCCCGAGTACAAGGCCCAGCGCCCGCCCATGCCAGATGATTTACGGGAACAGATCGCTCCCATCCATAATATTATTAAAGCGATGGGCCTGCCCCTGATTATTGTTGATGGCGTAGAAGCGGATGATGTGATTGGTACCTATGCCCGGCAAGCGACAGAGCAGGGGCTGGATGTGGTGGTATCGACTGGCGATAAAGATATGGCGCAGCTGGTTAACCAGCATGTGACGCTGGTGAATACCATGACTGATACCTTGATGGACGAAGAGGGCGTACTGGCTAAATTTGGTATCCCGCCATCGCTGATTATTGATTATCTGGCACTGATGGGGGATAAGGTTGATAACATCCCCGGCGTTGCCGGCGTGGGTGAAAAAACAGCCTTGGGCTTGCTACAGGGCATCGGCAGCCTGGACACCCTTTATGACAATCTGGACAAAGTCGCCGAGCTTACTCTGAGGGGTGCAAAAACCTTGGCCGCCAAGCTGGAGAAGGAAAAAGCGAACGCTTACTTATCCTATGAGCTGGCCACGATCAAGCTGGATGTAGAGCTTGAAGAATCAGTCGATAGCATTGCGGTAGAGGCGCCTGATAGTGAGTTACTACTCACTTACTTTAAAGAAATGGAGTTTAAATCCTGGGTAGAAGAAATGGAGAAGGGGGGCTCCGGTGTGCCCTCGGCCCCCAGTGCTGACCAGGCTCAACGTGCCGCCGAGATACCTCTGGCACCGCAAGACAATGACTATCAAGTGGTGCTAACTGAGGCCGATTTTAAAGCCTGGCTAAGTCAGCTGGAGCAAGCAGAGTTATTTGCCTTTGATACCGAAACCACCAGCCTTAACTATATGGAAGCCAGAGTAGTCGGGGTGTCTTTTGCGGTAGAGGCGGGCAGTGCGGCCTATGTGCCTTTTGCCCATGACTATCTGGGCGCAGAAGAGCAGCTCAGCGAGGACTTTGTGCTGACCTCACTCAAGCCTCTATTAGAAAACCCCGGTAAAGCCAAAGTAGGGCAGAACCTGAAATACGACCAGAGTGTGTTGGCCAACCACGGCATCGCGCTGCAAGGTATCGACTATGACACCATGCTGGAGTCCTATGTTCTGGACAGTACCGCCACCCGTCACGATATGGATAGCCTGGCCAAAAAATATTTGGATGTTAGTACCACAAAGTTTGAAGATATAGCGGGCAAGGGTGCCAAGCAGCTAACCTTTAACCAAATCCAATTATCCGAAGCCGGGCCCTATGCGGCTGAGGATGCGGATATTACCCTGCGCCTGCATCAGGCTCTGTGGCCCAGGCTGGAGTCCGACACCGGGCTTAAATCCGTATTGCAGGATATAGAGCTGCCGCTGGTACCGGTACTGTCTCGCATTGAGCGCAATGGAACCTTGGTAAGTAAGGAGTTACTTTCAGCGCAAAGCCACGAAATTGGGGGCAGGTTAGAGGCCTTGGAAAAAGAAGCCTTCGTTCTGGCGGATGAAGAATTCAACCTGGGTTCCCCTAAACAACTCGGTCGAATCCTGTTTGAAAAGCTGGAATTACCGGTGATCAAAAAGACCCCTAAAGGCGCTCCTTCCACCGCCGAAGAAGTGCTGGCCGAATTGGCTTTGGATTACCCGCTGCCAAAACTGCTGATGGAATACCGTGGCCTTAGCAAGCTAAAGTCTACTTACACGGATAAACTGCCAGAAATGATTAGCCCAAGCACCGGGCGTATTCATACCTCCTACCATCAGGCGGTAACGGCAACCGGCCGTTTATCCTCATCTGACCCCAATTTACAAAATATCCCTATCCGCAATGCGGAGGGGCGCAAGGTCAGGCAGGCCTTTATTGCCCCTAAAGCTTATAAAATTGTTGCGGCGGATTACTCCCAGATCGAACTGCGGATTATGGCGCATCTGTCTCAGGACAAAGGCTTGTTAGAGGCGTTTGCGGCGGGCAAAGATATTCATCAGGCAACCGCCGCCGAAGTCTTTGGCTTGCCTCTGGCAGAAGTCTCTACCGAGCAGCGCCGCCGAGCCAAGGCGATCAACTTTGGTTTAATCTACGGCATGTCAGCCTTTGGTCTGGCCAAGCAGATCGATGTGGGCCGCCATGAGGCGCAGCAATATATTGATACCTACTTTGCTCGCTATCCCGGTGTCCATGACTATATGGACCAAACCCGCGCCGATGCCTCCGAAAAAGGCTATGTAGAAACGCTATTTGGCCGCCGCCTGCACTTGCCCGAGATTAATGCCAGCAATGGTATGCGCCGTCAGGCAGCCCAGCGCACAGCCATTAACGCCCCTATGCAGGGTACCGCGGCCGATATTATTAAAAAGGCGATGGTCACCGTTGACCAATGGCTATGCGATGCGGAAATTGATGCCAAAATGATTATGCAGGTACATGATGAATTGGTGTTTGAAGTGGCCGATGCTTCAGTGGACTTATTGTCCGACAAGGTCAAAGAGTTGATGGGCAATGCAGCAACGTTAGACGTGCCATTAATCGTCGATGTGGGCACTGGGGATAACTGGGATGAGGCGCATTAATTTATTCTCTGAAGTGTGGAACTAAGTAACACAGGGCGAGGTCATAGTTGCAGTGGTTGGAAACAGCCTCTGCTAACGTCCCCTGCGTTAGCTCGTCTCCATACCAGACTTCCCCCCTAGAAGTTCTGGACACGTTACCCGGTGCGATTATATCGCAGCCGGGTTTTTTTATTCTGGCGGGTCCGTTTCCGTGATTGCTTCGCTACTTAGCCACTGCGTTAACTTAATTTGGAGTTGGTCCAGCCCAGTGCGTTTTAAGGCGGAGAACAACTGCACGCTGACCAGATCCTGCATCGGCTCCAGTTCTTTGCGCACTTTTAGCAGGCTATTATTGGCGGGGCCTTTTTTGAGCTTATCGGCCTTGGTCAGCAGAATATGGACTGGCATATTGCAGCTCTGGGCCCAGCTCAGCATCATCCGGTCAAAGTCTTGCAGGGGGTGGCGGCAGTCCATGAGCAGGATCAGCCCATATAAAGACTGCCGTTCCCGCAGATATTCCTCTAAATGCCGCTGCCACTTCTCTTTAACCTCCAAAGGCACCTTGGCAAAGCCATAACCGGGCAAATCAACCAGCCGCTGGCTGTCGCTGAGGGTAAAAAAGTTAATCAGCTGGGTGCGGCCCGGGGTCTTACTGGTCCTGGCCATTCGCTTATTTTCAGTTAAGGTATTGATTGCGCTGGATTTTCCGGCATTGGAGCGACCCGCAAAGGCCACTTCAAGACCGCGATCAGCAGGGCATTTAGCGAGAGTAGGGGCGCTGGTTAGAAACTCAGCCTGACGGAAATTGATCTTTACTTGGGTCAAAAGGGGGCCTTTTTGAAGACAAATGACAAACTATTAGATTAGGTCATACTACAGGGATGGCGATAGGATACCACTCTTGTGTATAATGCCGCGGATTTTGCGACCATCTCGGGCAAAATAGACGTCCAATTTAAGGGGATTCGAATGAAAAAGCTGTTTATTGCATCTTCAGTAGCCTATTTGGCGATGACGGGACTATTGGCCCAGGCGGCGGATCAAGCCGTTATTGATCGCTACAGTAAGACCTGTGCTGTTTGCCATGCCGCCGGTGCTGCCGGTGCGCCAAGAACCGGTGATGCTGCCCAGTGGGCTCCGCGTATGGAAAAAGGTATGGACACATTGGTAACCAGCGTTGATAAAGGTATGAACGCCATGCCACCAAAAGGTATGTGTTTTGATTGCTCGCCAGAAGAGTTCAAGGCTTTGATTGAATATATGGTCGAAGCTAAATAAGAAAGTCAGTGAGTTTAAGCGATACTGCAAGGTCATCGCTCTCTATAAAGATCTATTGTTGGAACAACTATGAAAAAATTATTAATCAGTTTTTTAGTCATTGCAGGTTTTACCGGTTTTGCTCAGGCAGGTGGCGATGCCGCTGCTGGTAAAGGCAAGGCTGCGGCCTGTGTCGCTTGTCACGGTGAGGGTGGCAATAGCATGGCACCGAACTTCCCTAAATTAGCGGGTCAAAGCGAGCGCTACTTAGTCAAGCAGTTAAAAGATATCCAGTGTGGTGCTCTTTCTGCTGAAGAGCAGAAAGCGCAGAAGTGTGCTGGCCGTACCGTGCCAACCATGGCGGGTCAGTTAGACAACTTTAACGACCAGGATTTAGCCGATATTGCCGCCTACTATGCAGGCCAGGCTATTTCAGGTGGCCAGGCGAAAGCCGCCAATGCCGTTAAGGGCGAAGAAATATACCGCGCCGGTATTCGCAGCAAAGGCGTAGCGGCCTGTACCGCTTGTCACTCGCCAACCGGTAAAGGCAATGCCCCTGCGGGTTACCCTGCGCTAGGTGGGCAGCATGCTGATTACGTGGCCGCACAGCTAAGAGCTTTCCGCGCAGCGGCGGATGGTTTGCCAGGGCGTGACAATGATGGCGACACTAAAATTATGCGCGATGTTGCTTACCGTATGAGCGATAGCGAAATTGATGCTGTAGCGAGCTATATTTCAGGCTTGTATTAATTCTGGATTAGGGCTTGTCTAAAAGGTGGCTAAGGCCACCTTTTTTATAGCTATTAAAAGATGCCACGGAATTAATCTTGTCAGCAAGGGACTAATTGCGTAGCAAAAATTACACAGCTGTATTAACGTATCAACACTGAAATACTTATTAAATGGAGCACCCCAATGAATCGTTTTATCAAGATGCCCGTTATTCTTACCGCTCTGGTATTGATGATGACATCCGCCTTTGCCAATGCCCAAGAGCCCGTCGCCGGCAAAAACTATGTGGTATTAGACCAGCCTGTTCGCACCCGTGATAGCAGCAAAGTCGAAGTGGTAGAAGTCTTTTGGTATGGCTGTGGCCACTGTTACAACTTTGAGCCGCTGATTAAGCAGTGGAAAAAGCGTAAGCCGGATTATGTGGATTTCCAACAGTCGCCAGCGATGTGGAATGCCACGATGAAGACCCACGCTGCCATGTTCTTTACCGCCGAAGTATTGGGTGTTATGGATAAACTGCACGACCCTATTTTTACGTCTATGAATGTTGAGCGTAAGCGTCTGGCCAGTGCTGATGAGATAGAAGACCTGTTTGCCGATTATGGTGTTGATCGCAAAGAGTTCCAAAAAACCTTTAAATCTTTCAGTGTTAACAGCATGGTAAAGCAAGCTGATGCACGTGCCCGCAGTTACAAAATTAGTGGAACGCCAGAAATTGTCGTCAATGGTAAATATCGTATTTCAGCTCGTCTGGCCGGTGGTCAGGCGCAGATGCTTAAAGTTGTTGATTACTTAGTCGAAAAAGAACGCGCTACCTTGTCTAAGTAACAGCCAAACAGCCCGAGTAGGGTGGATTAAAATCCACCTTTCCGGCGCTGTGATTAGGGTGGATTGCCATTCACCCTACAAAAGTCGATGACTCCCCAATCCCCCATCCTATTCACGTCTATACTCTAGCTATTCATTAGCAAAGCTGGGTACTTAGGCATGAACCGCAAAACCTCCCCAAACGATCAAAGCGATTGGAAAGATAAATATCTCGATGCGCTTGATGAGCAGGAAAAGCGCGACCGTCAGCAGCAGAAATTGACCGCTCTATTAGTGAAAGCGGTGCTTCGTCTCAGTATGGTTGCGGAGGGTGTGGACCAGCAACTGGATAAGCAGCTTGCGGGCATGCGGCAGATGTTTCGCGATGGCGGGCCATCGGGCAGCGATCTCAATACCGTGGTGCAGGCTCTGGAAGGGCAGGTTAAGCGTATGGATATCGTTAGGGACGAAAGAGCCAAATCCATCGTGCAGGGTTTTCAGTTATTGCTAACAACCTTACAAAACCTAAAGCCAGAAAAAGAGGCTGCTGAGCAACTCAAGCGTTTAAACAAAAACCTGAAAACCCGAAGTAGCTCAGTGCAGGAATATTCAGTGCTGCTCAACGAGTTCGCAAAAGCCCAGCAGCAAGTACTGGATGAAAAAAATATTCAGCGCGTCAGCAAACCTTTTTGGCATCAGTGGACAGCGCAAAGCGAAGCCCCGGAAACTGAAATTATAGAAATAGAAAGAAGTGACGGCGGCCGTGAAAAAATTATCGAAGGGACCGTGATAGAGGTTGCACCTCTGGCCGACGCAGATAATGATGGGCTGGACCTGTCGGATGATACTGAAGAACCTCGCGGCACAGTAGACCCCAGCTCGGTTGGCGAAGAGCCTGCCTTTTCACGCTTAAATAAAGCCGTCTGTGAAGTGTTGCAAGAGTTACTGGAGCAAATCGAAGCTCCCCCTATGGCCAAAGAAAATTACCAGGCGGCACAGAAGCAAATTGAGAAAGGTTTAAACTGGTACGAGTTGGTCCCCACCTTAGAAGATATCAGCATTGTTGTTATCTCTGCCTTTGATCGTAATCAGCAGGAGTTTGAAACCTTTCTGTCTGAACTCAATGACCGACTGCTGCAAGCTTATCAATTTATCAGCGAATCGGAGCAAGCCAATGGAGCAGGGCGGGAGGCGGGTAAGCAACTTAGTGATTCCATGCGTGAGCAGGTTAGCGCGATGCAGCAATCCGTTGACGATGCGACAGAGCTTGATCAGCTCAAGTCAGAAGTCAGCACCCGTCTTGATCAAATTGTTGCCGCTATGGACCAGTATCAAGCCGGCGAGCAACAGCGCGAAAGCACTCTGTCAGAGAAACTGGACGCACTTGTCATCCAGGTTAAAAATATGGAGTCAGCCTCAGAACAAGCCGAGCAGCGGATAGAAGAGCAGCGTAAAAAAGCACTGCGTGATGTGCTGACTCAACTACCCAATAGGGAGGCCTACAACATAAGGCTTGAGCAGGAATTTGAGCGTTGGCAGCGCTATCGCCGGCCACTAACAATGATGGTTTGCGATGTCGACTTTTTTAAGCGAGTTAATGATAGCTATGGCCATCTAGCGGGGGACAAGGTGTTGCGTATCATTGCCAAAACACTCGGGAAGCGTTTACGCAAAACGGACTTTATTGCTCGAATAGGGGGAGAAGAGTTTGTCGTATTAATGCCAGAGACGGAGGAAAATCAGGCATTTAAGGTTGCGGAGGGGGTCAGGGAGGCGATAGCGCGTTGCCCGTTTCACTTTAAGGATCAGCCGGTATCAATCACCATGTCTTTTGGCTTGTCAGAGTTTGTTGAGGGGGACTCAGGGGAGAAGGTCTTTGCCCGAGCCGACAAAGCGCTTTATCAGGCCAAAAAGGGTGGCCGGAATAGGTGTATATTAGCCGAATCGCCCCTTCTGGACCAAGAATAGGACAGATAATAGCCACTTGGCTGAAACAGCGATCACAATCTTTTACTATTCACGCCTTAAACCAACAATATGTACTATCCACATCCAAATCATCGTCTATAGTATTGTTTAGCAAGAGCTTTTTCTTATTTGGCTCTGAAATTGCAATATCGTTTAAAAAACAAACGAATTTAACTTCGTAAATAGTTAACAGCTACCTGCCAGCGCTATTGTGCCCCATAGGTAGCTTATGAGATTCTTTGCCGCCCTCAGCTAGAGGGGGGTTAAATACAAGTAGTGGAAAGAATAATGAAAAGTCATAAATTGGGCCTTCGAGCAATCATTTTTAGCTGTGTTATCACGCTAGCTCAGGCAGTTGTTGCTGAGCCTTCATACAAAATTAACCCAGGCGATGTATTGCGGATTGACGTCTGGAATGAAGAGACGCTTGTCCGGGAAGTAACAGTATTACCCGATGGCTATATCAATTTTCCACTAGTAGGTTCGATTTCAGTGGGCGGACTTACGACGTTTAGCGCAGGAGAGACGATAGCAGAGGCCTTGGGCAACTATTTAAAAGACAGCCCAACTGTCAATGTTGCAGTTAGCCAGCTACTGGGTAATAAAATTTATATTATCGGAAAAGTCAATCGCCCTGGTGATTACCCAATTAACCGCCCCACAGATGTTATGCAGGCATTGGCAATGAGCGGTGGCCTTAATACTTTTGCTGCTGAGAATAAAATTGTAGTGCTACGTCGTATTCAATCGGGCGAGCAAATATCAATTCCTTTTAAGTACGGTGACGTTAAAGCAGGGGAAGAATTACAAACCAATATCGTTTTGCAAAGTGGCGATGTTGTTGTGGTGAGATAATTCCTGATGCCACAAACATTAACAATAATAAATGGTCGTAAGCTGCGACCAAACACTTGGGTGCTATTTTTAATTTCATTCTTTATGGCCGTTACATGCTCGGCTGCGCAATATAAAGTTGAGAGCGGGATACAGGTTAAATCCCAGCATAATGACAATATTCAATTATCGACCAATAGCCCAAGGTCGATGCAGGGTAGAACGGTAGCTCCTTCGGTGAATGCGAGCGTTGAAGGCGATACCTGGGAGGCTAGGTTAAATACTGACTTAACCTTTAATAATTTCAATCGTAGTGAATATGACAGTGACGACCAGGACGTCACATTAGTTCTGAATAAAAGAACAGAAATACATTATTTCAGGCTAGAAGCGAATGCCGTTCGTGATTCAACCCGTACGAGTGAGCAAGATACATCGGGCATTGTTACTAATTCGGCTATTAGGCGTGAAAGTGAACAAGTATCACCACAATGGTCATATACCATCGATGACCTAAATAGTGTGTTGTTTGTTGCAAGCGTATCGGAGACAGAATACAAGAGTAATCGCTTTACAAATTACGATTACGATAGCCTGCGGATGGACTGGACTCGAGTTATACAAGAAAACTTAAGGCTCACCATGCGATTAAACAGTAGCCAATATAAACCTGAAGAGCGCGTATTCAATTATTTAAATGCATTTGAGTTGGGGACCAGATCTGAGTCAACATCTTACGGCGCACAACTGGGAGCAGATTATTCGCTGTCAGAAAATTGGTCACTTAATGGTTTTTTGGGTTCAACCCAAACTGACCAGGAGTATTTTTTAAGTGATCCAGGAGATGCTTGTAATAACCCGATATTGGAGCAGATTGGATTAAGGCCGAGCGTATGTGACACCAAAGATTTTAGTAGCAGTGATTTAACGGCGGATATATCGATTGATTGGTCCGGGGAGCGGATGAAGGCCAATTTTAAGTATTCAATTCAAAACCAACCAAGTAGCCAAGGCTACGAAATTGAATATGAACGTTATTCCGCAGCCTGGAAATACCTTATTAACCGACGTAGTACGTTTGATGCTCAAATAAATTACGGTGTCAACCAGGCCTTAGATTCATCGCTGTCTGAAATCGTTGCGCGCAATAATAACCGCGATTTTGGTGGCGCTAAACTGAGCTACAACCACAGCCTGACTGAGCGTTGGGGGTTAGGAGCAAGTTATCAGTACCAATGGCAAGATCGAGATGGGATCCCAGGCGATGCGGAATCACATACTATTCAAATAGCAATCAACTATAGCCCAACCGACTTGGTTTGGTCGCGATAAAATGAGAAAGAGATTTTTATAAATGAACATGGCCATAGATTTCGAAGAGAATAGCACGTCGATAGGCGATTATATTGCCGTATTACGACGTCGTAAAAAGCAACTTTTATACCCAGCTGCTATCACTTTTTTTATCGTCTTACTAGTGGCGTTATTATGGCCTGCTACTTATCGCTCTTCGGCGACTATTTTGATTGAAGAGCAATCCATTCCTCAAGATTTCGTTCAATCAATGATTACTACCTTTGCCAATCAGCAAATAGAAATTATTAGACAGCGAACAATGACCCTAAAAAATATCATGGATTTAGTCGATAACTATAACCTCTATGATAAAGATGAAATGAAAAGAAAAACCAGAACAGAAATCGCTGGTGAATTTAAAGACGATGTAAAAGTGGGCCTTGTTAATGCGCAGGTCATTGATCCCAGAAGTGGTAGGCCAACAGAGGCAACCATTGCATTTACATTATCTTATGAGCATGGCAATGCATCAAAGGCGCAAAAGGTGGCCAATGAGCTAGTGAACTTATACCTTAACGAAAACTTAAAAAATCGATCGGAAAAAGCGCAGGGTGCTTCTGAGTTTTTAGAGGCTGAGGCCAAATCTCTGGAGATCGTTCTGGTTGACCTAGAGACAAAGCTGGCAGCCTTTAAACAAGAAAACGAAGGAAGCATGCCAGAGGCTTATGTATATAATCAATCAATTATAGAGAGAACAGAAAGAGAGCTACTGGAAATAACCTCACGGAAAAATGAACTGGAAAAGCGCAGGCTTTCACTGAGTTCAGATCTAGCTCAAGCAAGCCCTTATGCGCCTACTGTGCTGTCAAGCGGCGAACAGGTGCTAAGCGACTATGATAGATTAAAATCATTGAAATCAGAATTTACCCGAAAGTCAGCCCTTTATAGTGAAGAACACCCAGATATAAGCCGTTTGAAAAGAGAAATTGCGGAGCTTGAAGAAAGCATGGGCGGCGGCTTGTTACCTAAAGATATTGCTGAGCAAGTAAGAGGTGAGCAGGTTATCTTGGACGGGCTTAATCAGAAGTATGAATCTGACCACCCCAAAGTAGTCGCACAACAAAAAATTGTTGATGAGTTAAGCAATCAATCGTCAGCAGAGAGCTCGGTAGAAAGCACTGAGGTGGCTCCGGATAATCCATCTTATGTATTTTTGAGCACACAGTTAAAAACAGTAGAAGCTGAAGAAAAGGCACTCATTGAAAAGTCAGAAGTACTTAGCAATAAAATCAGTGATTACGAAGAGCGTATTGCAAGAACGCCAATGGTTGAGCAGGAATATAACAACTTAAAAAGAAACTACAGAAACGCTCAGGCTAAATATGAAGAAATCAATGCTAAAAAATTAGGTGCCGATGTCGCCAGAAATTTGGAGCAAGATAGAAAAGGCCAACGATTTGTATTAATCGAGCCTCCCGCATTGCCTGAAGAAGCAGCAAGCCCTAAAAGGGTGATCATCATATTGGTAGGCTTTGTATTATCTGGTGTTGTGGGCCTGGGCTTTGTACTGGTTGCAGAGGCAATGGATCCGGGACTTAGAGGTGAAAAGGCGATAACCGATTTAACAGGCGTTGCCCCACTCGTTAGCGTGCCCTACATCTTTACCGAGGATGAAGACAAGTCCAGCACCAGACATATGTATTATCTCTTTATAGGTATTATATTGTTGGGGCTGCTGGGGCTGCTGGGTATACATCTTTTTTATAAGCCGATCGATGTTATCTGGTTTATCTTAATGAGAAAGTTTGGGCTTGAATAACATCAGCAATAAAGCAGAGAGCTGAAGAACAGAACAAAGGTTAAAGAGATGGACTATATACAGCAGGCAATAGATAAGGCGCGAGATGAGCGTCAAGGTAAAATCGGACAAGAGCCAAACGAAAATGTTGCTCCGTCAACAGCAGCGCCAGCTGCAGCTTCGATGAAAGGTGTGCCCGGTGAAATCAGCTATACCAAAACTCGCCAAGTAACGCTTGATGAAGATATGCTGAGAAAAAATAGAGTTGTTGCCGGCTTTAATTTTGATCAAAGAGCAGAACCTTATCGTCAGCTGCGGACGCAGGTGTTGCAGAAGCTTCGGGCCAACAGCTGGAAAACTCTGGCCGTAACAAGCCCAAATGAAAATGCAGGTAAAACATTAACGGCTGTTAATTTGGCGATCAGCTTGTCAAAGGAAGTTAACCAAACCGTATTGTTAGTTGATTTGGATCTAAGAACCCCCAGTGTTTTAAATGCATTGGCCATAGAGGTTGATCATGGCTTGATGGACCACCTCAACGATGATGTTTCGCTTGGCGATATTCTTGTTAATCCCGATTTCGAGCGTTTAGTTATTCTTCCGGGTAAGGCCAATGAGAACTATAGCTCTGAGATATTATCATCGCCTAAAATGACGGAGTTACTTCAGGATTTAACCAATCGATATGAGTCCAGAATTTTAATATTCGATTTACCTGCACTGCTGGTTAATGATGATGCTCTGACGTTTACTCCGTTTGTTGATGCGGCTTTACTGGTTGTAGAAGAGGGCGTGACGACCGCTGACCAGATAGAGCGATCGCTGCAAATGCTGGAAGGTACAAACTTATTGGGCACCATATTAAATAAGGCTGACTAATCTAAAACTACGTATCTAAAATTATGTACAAGCAACATTTTGGGCTACAAGATAAACCGTTTAATCTGATCCCTGATCCAGATTACTTATACATGTCCCAAAAACATAAGGTTGGTTTGAGCTTGCTTGAGTATGGGCTGATGGAAACGGCTGCAGGTCTTACCGTGATTACCGGTGAGGTCGGTGCAGGTAAAACAACGCTCATTCGCAAATTAATGCGGCGCATTGATTATGATGAGCTGACAGTAGGTGTGATAAATAATACAGGGACTATCCAGGAAGAATTGATGAGCTGGGTGGTTTCCTCATTTAACCTGGTTCATGAAGGAAAAGACAACGTAACACTATTCAGAGAATTTCAGCAATTTCTGATTAGCGAATATTCTAATAATAAAAGAACAGTGCTGATTGTTGATGAGGCCCAAAACCTTGGTTCAGGTGCCTTGGAAGACTTGCGCATGTTAACCAATATAAATGCCGACCGAGACCAATTACTGCAGATAGTATTGGTTGGGCAACCACAATTATTGGAGTTGTTAGCAAGGCCAGAATTAGCGCAGATTGCCCAGCGGGTTTCTGTCGAGTACCACCTTGAGCCATTAGACGTAGAAGAATTAATTAACTACGTGCATCATCGGCTTGAAGTGGCTGGCGGAAGCCCGGATATATTTGAAGATAATGCCATAAAAGCTATTTACTATTTTACTGGCGGTGTACCGCGCTTGGTAAATACCTTATGCGATTACGCATTGGTTCACGCTTATGCTACTGGCAAAGAGAAGGTAGATTTTGAGACGGCTTTGGCCGTTAAGTCCGGCCGCAAAATCGGAGGAATTAATCGATTTGTAAAGGACGAAGAAGAGGTGGAACGCATCCGCCAGTCGTTAATAGAAAGTCAGGGCGTCGACCTTGCGGCCGTCTAATCTGCATTGAGTTTACGCATGTCACATAACGCGTCTACTTAGTGAATAGCCATACCTCCAAAAATGATAATAATGGGTATAGAGCAACAACTACTAAAGCAACAATGTTAAGGCAAGACAATGGCAAAAAAAATACTGACTGTGTTTGGTACTCGTCCTGAGGCTATAAAAATGGCCCCGGTAGCGTTGGGTGTGCAAGCGGCATCCAAACTGCAGGATGAGATTTGCGTGACGGCTCAGCATCGTGAAATGCTTGATCAGGTAATGGATATATTCAGCTTGAAGGCCAATTATGATTTAAATTTGATGCGCCCGGGGCAAGACCTCTTTGATATAACATCGCGTGTGCTTACTGGTATGCGAGATGTGCTGCGAGAGGCAAAGCCAGATGTTGTGCTAGTTCATGGTGATACAACTACCTGCTTTGCAGCTGGACTGGCAGCCTTTTATGAAGGGATAAAAATTGGCCATGTTGAAGCGGGTCTGCGTACAGGCAATATGCAAGCGCCCTTTCCTGAAGAGGCTAACCGGGCACTAGTCGGACGTTTGGTCAATTACCATTTTGCCCCCACAGAATTGGCCAAAAATAATTTGCTGGCAGAAAACGTAGACCCAGCAACGATATATGTGACGGGCAATACTGTTATAGATGCCTTGTTAATGGTGCGCGACCAAACCACATCCATGCCAGATTCTCATTGGCAGCAGCAATTTGGCCCTGAGCTTCATAGTGATATCACCGACCCTGCAAAAAAAATGATTCTTATTACCGGGCACCGCCGTGAGAATTTTGGCCAGGGCTTTGTTGACCTGTGTAATGCGATTAAGGCGCTGGCAGAAAGCCACCCTGACTGGCTGTTATTGTACCCAGTACACTTAAACCCTAATGTACAAAAACCAGTGAATGAAATACTCTCTGGTCTGCCCAATGTTCAACTGATAGAGCCGCAGGAGTATTTACCCTTTGTTTGGTTAATGAACCAGTCAGATTTAATTTTGACCGACTCTGGAGGTATCCAAGAAGAGGGCCCGTCACTAGGTAAGCCGGTATTGGTTATGCGAGATGTGACCGAGCGACCCGAAGCGGTCGATGCAGGTACAGTTAAACTGGTCGGTACGAACACACAAAAAATAATTGATGGTGTAGAAGAGGTGTTACTTAACCCAAGTATATATAAAACAATGTCGGCGGCAATCAACCCTTATGGTGACGGTAAAGCGACTGAAAGAATTGTAAAAATACTCTCTGAATAACGCCACATCCATATGCGAAGAAGCAGGAAAAAATAATGAGCGAAAAATTCAAAAAAATCTGTGTTATGGGTCTTGGTTATATCGGTCTGCCAACAGCATCCTTGTTGGGCACCAAAGGTTACGAGGTTCATGGAGTCGATGTATCGCAAGACGTTGTCGACACCATCAATGATGGTCGTATTCATATTGTAGAGCCAGATTTAGATATTATGGTTAAGTCAGCTGTGCAGGCTGGTAATTTAACAGCCAGTCTGGAGCCTTGTGAGGCTGATATATTTGTTATCGCTGTTCCCACGCCTTTCAAGCAGAGTGTTGCTGCAGATCATGTTAGCGGTAAACAGCCAGACCTAAGTTATATCGAGCAAGCTACAGAAAAAATTTCCCCTTTTGTAAAACCCGGTAATCTTGTTATTTTAGAGTCAACAAGCCCCGTTGGCACCACTGATGAAGTGGTAGCCA
Source organism: Oceanicoccus sagamiensis (assembly GCF_002117105.1). GTDB lineage: Bacteria > Pseudomonadota > Gammaproteobacteria > Pseudomonadales > Dasaniaceae > Oceanicoccus > Oceanicoccus sagamiensis. The sequence goes on from NZ_CP019343.1 coordinate 1,769,719, forward strand.
CTCTATTGAAAAAAAATGGCCATAGTGTTGGTGAAGATGTCTTTGTAGCGCATTGCCCTGAGCGAGTTTTACCTGGCCGTATCCTTATTGAGTTGGTTGAAAATGATAGAGTTGTAGGCGGCATTAATGAAGTGTCTACGCAGGTCGCTGTTGAATTCTATGAAGAATTTGTTAGAGGTGATGTATTAGCAACGACTGCAAAAACAGCCGAAATGGTAAAACTGACTGAGAACTCATCCCGTGATGTACAGATTGCGTTTGCTAATGAACTTTCAATGATCTGTGAGACAGAATCCATTAACACATGGGAAGTTATTGAACTGGCTAACCGGCACCCGAGGGTTAACATCTTGAATCCCGGCCCCGGTGTTGGCGGTCATTGTATTGCAGTTGATCCCTGGTTTATTGTTGATCGTTCACCTTCGATATCCCCCTTAATTCGTACGGCGAGAGAGGTGAATGATACTAAACCGCAATGGGTGATAGAGCGCGTTAAAAAATGTGCTGACAAATTTAAAAACCCGGTTATTGCCTGTTTAGGTTTAGCCTTTAAGGCGGATGTTGATGATCTAAGGGAGTCACCGGCCTTTGACATTGTTAAACAGTTACAAGAAGAGGCAATTGGTGAACTCCTTATTTGTGAGCCAAACCTAAAGTCTCATAAAGAGTTTGATTTAGTGAGTGTTGAAGAAGCCATCGATAAAGCCGATATCATTATGTTGTTGGTCGATCACAAGAAATTCAAAAACTTTAAAGCGGTAGAGTTGGGCGAAAAAATTGTTATTGATACTCGCGGAGTTATTAAATAACTTAATTTTCTACAGTGCTAAGGCTTCCCGCCTACCGTGAGTTTTCACGATATAACCAAGTAGTTATCAAAAGGCAAAAAGCGTGGAATCTAAACAACTCGCCAAAAATATCTCAATAGTTGCTGGGGAAGAATCTTTCAGAAATTTATTGGTGTTTTTGCGCTCGCAGCCTATGCCAGATTGCTTGTCCCAGAGCAGCTTTCACTCATTGCTATTTATGGTTTGTTTGGCCAGCTGGCATTGGTTATGTTTGGTTTTGGTGTAGTGCCTTTTATCATCAGGCAAGTGCCAGAGATGATTCATCACAACCCTGATCATATCGGTGCACATACCAGAAAGTGCTATATTATTGCTGTGTTTGCAGGTTTGGCCTTTGGCTTGACCTTATATTTCTCACTCAATTATATTCCAGCCTTTGAGACCTTAAAAACTATCAGTGACACATCCTGGGCCTTTCTTATTATTGGCTTGGCGGCTCAAAGTTTAAATAACGTTCAGTTAGCGCTTCTTTCTGCACTCAAAAAATTTAAAGCAGTAGCGGCTGTCACGATGTTTATGGCAACCAGCACCCCCATTATCATATTAATCTTATTCTATTTTTTCGACAGTGATGGCATTTTGATGGGGCTTTCGGTAGCTTCAATGCTGTTATGTGGTTTTTCTCGCTATATGCTTTCAACCAATATTGATATAGATATTAGCGTCCACAAAGGTATCGAAACAGCCATATTAAAAACATCCTGGCCATTTTATATGGAAGGTTTTGTCATGTTTTTCCGACGCCAGGGCGATCAGGTGGTTGTAGCATTTATTCTTGGCGATGCTGCGTTAGGTATATATTTCTTCGCCAAAAGAATGGTTGAGATGATGGCCAACATAATTAGCGCAGCGGATAGAGTTATAAGCACAACATTGTCACATCGCTTTATGACGATGAAAGAAAAGATTGCGGGTGATTTTGCCAACTTAATGAAATTGGCGGTGTATTTTTCACCATTGCTTGCGATTGTAGCCGCAATCCTCGTTCCGCTGTATATAGAAATTATTTCAGGGGATAAATATATTGCAGCACTGATACCCGGAATAATATTATGTTTTAGAGTAATAACCGATGTGACCAGGGGAATAGTGATTGGACGAATGATCTTTGTGGTCTGCGAACCTAGCGTAAGGCTGAAGTTAACAACCTTCGAAGTGTTGATAGCTCTTCCTGCCATGTTTATTGGTGGTTATACATATGGCCTGGTGGGAATAGCATTTGCGCCAATTATATCGGGTGTTATATCGGGTATTTATGGCGTGTTTATTTTACGCAAAAGGCTGAACATTACCTTCCCCGTTTATGATGTATTGTTGGGTTTTATGTGTATGTTTATGTCATTGGCTGTGGTGTATTACTTTAGCACTTATACACAGAGCATGTATTTAAATACAATATTATGCATGTTGTTTGGGGGGATGACTTACTTGGTGATGATGACTAATCTAGTCAATAAAAAAGAAGTGTCTACGTTGTTAAAAAATATTGTACCTGAGAAGCTGCATGTCATTATACATTGGTTATTTAAACTGAGGTTTGTTCGCGCATGATAAAGATATTAATAATTGTAATGATGCTTATTGGCAGTAATTCCTCCTTTGCGGACAGTGATTTATTCAAGGATGACTTTATCAATAATTTTCAATTACTTTATGGCTCAACACCCAAGCTAACTCCGAGTAATATTAAACAGTTATCAAAAAATAAGCTTATTGGTTTTGACCGCTTTCGTTATGGTCAGGGCGTGAAGCAAACCTGGTCAGAAATCCGCAGGAATAATAAAGATGCAAAAATCATATTGTACCAAGGCGGCCCCAGCATCAACACGAAAACTGATGGCCACACAGAAAAATATTTAAACAATGTCGGGCGCTATAAAAAATCCCGAGGCCATTCTATGGGCTCCGTTGATGATCATCCAGAGTGGTATCTTCGTTGGCCTCTAAATGTAAGGGCCGTGTTTCTCTATTATCCCGACCAATATATTCTGGATTTTGGTAATAAAGATTTTCAGCGCTATTGGCTTGAAGCAACCATGACAGATGTCGTTAAGCAGAAATGGGTTGCTGATGGCCTTATGATTGATAACTGTGTGGTTTATCATGACAATGCCTGGGGTAAATACGTTGCTAAAAATATAGTGAACTATAAGTCCGGTGATGAATGGAACGAAGCAATGAATAGCTTTGTGAATAACCTGACACAAGGGCTTGCTGAAAATGGCCAGATTGTTATGGCCAACCGTGGTTATTCGAAATTAAAAAAAGGGGGCGAAGCTTGGGAGGCGCTAGATAAATTACCTAGCCCGCCTGCCGTTGCTTTAGATGAAGGTGCATTTGTAGTTTCGTGGGGCAGGGGAGATGCAGCCTTTTTGCCTGAGCAGCATTGGCTAAATCAGGTTGAGCTGCCAGAGAAAATCAATAATTCTTCAGTTGCTTATATGGCTCACATCGGCAGTGATATTGGCGAAATCGGTAAAGATACCACAGGCAGCAGTTTTGAATTTTATGATGCCTTCGGTTTTGCCTTAGGCTCGTATTTGTTGTCTAAGCGTGCTGATGGTCCGCCAACTTTATTTTCTTTTGACTATGATAAAGAAAAAAGAGGGGCAATGAATAGAGTGTCTTGGTTTGATGTTTATGAAACTCTGGATTTTGGCAAGGCTACAGGGCGATTCTATAAAGTCAGTGAGGGGAAGCATCACTATTACCAAAGAGATTTTGAACGCGGCAGTGTTATGGTCAATCCTGGGAATAAGGTGATAAGAGATATTGATATTAAAGCGGGGTATCAAGAGCGAAAAATGGACGCAACAGAGCCATTGTCATATATAGCGAAGGTCAATTTAAAGCCACAGCGTGCCAAATTTTTTCAACGAGTTGACTTGACGGCAGTGAAATAGTCTTGAATGGCAGCAAGGCTTTCTGCATTAATTAAAATGTAGCCACTGGCTTAAATCAAGGCCCGTCAACTGCTGTGTTTTTTCTATATCTTGTTTGTATAGCTCCAGTAATTTTAGTTTAGTTTCCCTGCTGAAGTCCGGCCTGGCAGACATGTTTTTATTGAGAATAAATTTTCCTGCTTTTTTCAAAAATCCGGGAAAGTAGTCTTGAGCGAGCTGCTTGAGCTTGCGATTACGTAGCCACTTATTTAGCGTAGGGTTTTTAGGGACCTGACCAATATTGTGTTTTTCCCGGAGGTCTGGCTGAAAATTTGTGTCAACATCAACAAATGAATATAAGTCGTTAATGATTTTTTCAGGGTTTTTGTTGAATGTCTCGTAAAGGCTAACATGAATATTTTCACGGGGGAAAAGATCATAAAAACGGTTCAGGTTTTCATGATAAAAGCCAGCATTGACATAGTGTTCATCAGCGGTGAACTGATGGTTTAGATCCAGGTTGATCTTGCCAGAACGAACGTGCATTAAATAACCAGAAATTGCCCGTTCGACAGGGTTACGCAGGCTGACTATCAGTTTGGCTTTAGGTATTTGTTGGTGGATGTTATATGCAGCGATAGGGCTCTCCAGGTACAGCGGAGAGGCTTCACCGATAGCCGTTGCATTAGCTGATGATTCAAATAGCTGTGTATAGTCATCGATATTACTGACTGGGAACAAATGCTTGCGGTCTGAAAGGCTCAGGGCCTCTTCCCATGCAAAATAATTGGTTTCTTTGATCGGGCTCATAAAGACCGCGGGGTGAGCCCCTAGGTAATGGTATAGAGCCGTTGTGCCGGCTTTGGCAGCTCCGATAATTATAAAATTGGGTAGATTCATTCGGTTGCAGTCTTTAGTTAATGGCGCTTATCAGTGAAATAAGATGCCGATGGAAAACTAGCGATGTTATTGCTTTGTTATTGCGCTAGGAGTACTGATATTCACCGATAAGTGTTAATATTTACTGGTGATCAGGGTCAGAATATGGAGAATCTGTAACCTCAGTGAAATCATAGCATTGTGATATCTGAAGTAAATTAAAATTAGCGGTATTTTTTGATGAGGCGTGATATACCGAGCTTCCAAGCTAAATATATTCTAATAATAAAATGGCTCTTCGCTAGTGTTAATTTCATGACCAGGCTATTGATTGCCTGGTTCAAACCATAACAAACCAAGAGAAATCTTGTGACTATCCAACTATTTTTGGCTATATTTTTCATCGATATAATTTTGGAAGCTGGAATAGACTTCCCCAGTAAAATCGGCCCCATCAGTTTTAAGAATGCTTTTATCTACAGCATGTTAATTTGGGCTATTGTCAATAAAAGCAAAGAAGCGGGTATACGCCGTGACAAGTCTGTAGAACAAATTACCCTTTGGTTTATTATTTTTGGTTCATACGCGATTTTAAGTGCGTCATTTCCAATGCTTATGGGAAGGTCTGACTACCCGGCAATGTTGGCATTGAATACTATCAAGAACGAAGTGCTTGATGCATTTTCCTGTTTCTTTATATTCTGGTTCTTCACTAAAAATAGCCGCCGCCCCATGTTGGGCTTAAAAATATCGGTAGTCTTTATAGGGCTAATGTGCGCAGCAACACTTTTAGAGTCGATAATAGGTGGGCTGACAATATTTGATTTCGATGACGATTCAGCTAGACCCAATGGCCCAATGGGCGAACCCAACCAAACAGCTACGATCTTAGCCCTATGTTTGCCTATAGTTGCATCGATGGTTTTGTTTAAAGGCTTTATTCGACTTATAGCTTTGGGTGTTTGTTTTCTGATTTTGGTTACTATTGCATTAACCGGCTCAAGAGGCGGTATGTTATCGGCATTTGTTGCCTGTTCGCATATGTTTTGGTTGATGCGATCTAATATCGCCCTTTCAAATCGAGTATTAATATTAGCCGCCGCTCCGGTGGTAATGTTTTTTGCCTGGTTTATTATGCCCGAGTACTACCAGTCACTATTACTGGAGCGTTTATCTTTCTTCCAGGAAAAAGACGTAGACTGGGATACGGCGAGTGCGGGGCGAACGATAATCTGGGGCCGAGGTATCGATTTGTGGTATCAGTCACCGATTATTGGTAGCGGCTGGTCTTCATTCAAACTAACACTCGGTGGCGCATCTCACAATGTATACCTGGAATACTTGGTTTCTCTGGGAATTGTGGGGGTTATCATCGTTCTGTTGATGTACAGAAAACTCTATTTCCACTTTATGAAATTCCGAAAATTGTTTATTCGTTCTGAGGAGTCATTATTAGCTGCAGGTGCTGCTTCCGGTATTGTTGGTTTGTGTGCAGGTTTGTTCTTTGTGAATTTGTATGTGCCCTGGCTGATTGTTTGGTGCATGTTGGGATATGTAGCGGGAATAAAAACCAAGCAACTGATCGAATATAGAGTTAACCAAATAACCCTGCAGCAGGCACAGCAGGCACAGCAGGCACCGGAGGCAGTAAAATGAGGGTCTGCCATGTTATTGGCTCAATGAAAACGGGTGGTGCAGAAAGGCAGTTTGTGAATTTAATTAATGCCTTAGAAGCTACCTCGATTCATGCCATAGTCTTGGACGACCCCTCAAACAGTGAGTTGGGAGGGCTGATTGATAGCCGCGTACAGGTTCACTGGAAACCGGTCAGCTTGAAATTGACGCCTATTGAGATAGTGAGGCTGGCTAAGCTAATAAAAACGATGCATGTCGATGTTATTCACACCCATATGTTTTGGTCGGCGTTTTATGTCATACCTGCTGCTGCTCTAGCGGGTGTTAAAATTCGCTGTACTACAGAGCATGGTATGAATCCTTGGAAAACAAGATTCCATCATTGGTTTGAGCGGTATATTATTTCTCCCCTTAGTGATATTCGTTTTTGTGTGTCCCAGGCGATAAAAGAAAATCGAATCAATACCGGAGATATTCCAGAAACCAAAACAGCGCTGTTAACCAATGGTACTGAAATAAAAGCGAACAGTTTTTCATCTTGGTCTGGTCGCAGCGTAAAATTGCTTAGCGTTGGCCGCCTGATCCCCGCTAAAGATTATGACACGCTACTGCTTGCGGCGAAGTTGCTTAAAGAACAATCTATGGCATTTAGTCTGGATATTCTTGGTGATGGCGCGTTGCGTGAGCCACTACAGTCTAAGATAGACCAGCTGGGTTTGAACGATGTTGTGACCTTACAGGGTAATCAAAGTAATACCCAGCAATGGTTTGAGCAATCAGATATCTTTGTGATGTCATCCCTGCGAGAAGGGCAGCCAATGGCATTACTTGAAGCAATGGCCTGCGCTTTACCCATTGTCTCAACGCGTGTTGGTGGTATTCCTGCTACCGTTCTCGAAGGCGAAGAGGCACTGTTGGTTGATTCCGGTTCCGCCGAGCAGTTAGCAGCGGCGATTGAGTCTTTATGCTGCGATCTGTCTCGCAGTGAAACTATAGCCAACAACGCCCGTCAGCGTGTTATTGATGAGTTTTCTATTGATGCAGTGGCTAAAGCGCACCTTAAAATTTACTCAGATCTACTAGAGAAGCATTAATATGAGAGATACCAGTATTGTTCCTTCAGTGATGTTTCATACCGTAGGCCTGGAAAGTAAACCTTGGGTATGGTCGCATATTTCTGAGTCGGTTGATAATTTTGAGCATAAGCTGAAACTCTTAAAGAAGTATAAATTTAATGCAGTGACATGGGCAGAGCTGTATAGCTATATGGCTGGAGAGCTTGAGTTACCGGCCAACTCAATCTTTCTAACCTTTGATGATGGCTACCTTGATAACTGGGTGTATATCTACCCGCTGCTTAAAAAGTATGGCATGAAAGGAACAATATTTGTTAACCCTGATTTTGTTGATCCGGAAACAACCCCTCGTGCCAATCTGGAAGATGTTTGGGCGGGTGAGGTCAATAAAAGTGATTTATTTATAGACGGTTTTTTAAGCTGGGAAGAAATGAGGCAGATGGAGTCCAGCGGTGTTATTGATATCCAGTCACATGCTAAAACACATACCTGGTATTTTACTGGGCCTGAAGTGGTCGATTTACATTATAAAAAAGCGATAGACGACCACCCCTGGTTAGCCTGGAATTTATTTCCAGATCAAAAGTCTTTTTATCTGCGCGATGATCAGCAGTCGCTGGTTCAGGAAGGTTACCCTGTGTTGGAGCATAAGAAATCGTTGGTAGCGAAGCGATTTTTCCCCGACGAGAATCAACTGCATAAGGTAATAGAACATGTACAGGCTATAGGCACACAGTCTTATCTTTCGCAGCGTAATTGGCAGGAAAAGATAGGTGCTTTTATGAGAGCCGAGTTTGGAAAAGAACAGATAGACGGCCATTATGAGAGCGATGAAGAGCAGGTAGAAAGAATCTACCAAGAGCTTGCTGAATCTAAAGCTACGATTGAAAAGCATCTGGGGAAAACCGTAGATTATATTTGTTGGCCCGGAGGGGGCAATGACCAGATTGTTCAAGACATGGCAGTAAAAGCAGGCTATAAATCCTGGACCCTGGGCTCTCAAGACCTAAGCAGCTATAGGAACAAACCCCTATCAAATCCGCAATATATTAAGCGTATTGGCAGTGAAACCAAACTCGAGTTCAGAGGGAGGATTTACGGTTATGGAAGCAATTTCAGTTTTTTATTACGCGTACTTGGGCATCAAAACTCTACTTTCCATAGCTATCAATACAAAGCGTATAAGCTAGTGCGTTTGATTGGCTCATATCTAGGGTTGAAATAACTCAATGATTTACGATTGGATTTACCGCAACGTTATTTTCCCCGGCTTTCATGCTGTTAAAAAGGATGGTGTCAATAGTGCATTAAAGAGAAGCACAGAGGCGGGGGCGCTCAGCCCAGAGTCGCTCGAAAAATTACAGTCTAAAAAGCTTCAGGATTTGCTTTGTCATGCCTATGAATCGGTACCTTATTATCACAAATGTCTTTCCGATGCTGGAGTAGACCGGGTTGAGGATATAACGCCTGCTCTGATCAGACAGTTGCCGGTGATGACTAAACCTTTATTCCGCGATCACTTTAATTCGTTAATTTCGTCGCGTGTTGATGGCAATGCTACTATTGATAATTCGACATCCGGTTCTTCGGGTGAGCCTTTTTTCTTTAAAACAGATATGAAATCGATAGCCTCCAGAGTGGCTACAGTGATAAGAAACTATGGTTGGGCAGGTATATCACTGGGTGAAAAAGAAGTTCGGCTTTGGGGGGCTCAGATGGATATTAAAAAATCTGAAAGCATACGCTCCGTCATACGATCATTAATTACACGGCAAAAAATTCTGTCTACTTATACAATGACGGATAATGATTTGGCGAACTATGCAGCCATTATCAATCAGTTTAAACCAACTATGCTGGTTTCATATCCTGGCCCCTTGTCCGTCTTTGCTGATTATTGTCGAGATAACCATATAAAACTACCCTCTGTTAAGGCTATGGTCACTTCGGCAGAAATGTTATTTCCCCACCAGAGAGAAAATATAGAAAGTGTCTTTGGCATAAAAATATTTAACCGTTACGGGTCAAGAGAGTTTGGCGATATTGCCCAGGAAGATAAAAACCATGATGGCTTAAGGGTTAATAGTGACCGTTTTTTTGTTGAAATATTGAGGGACGACCTCTCTCCATGTAGTCGAGGAGAAAAGGGAGAGCTGTACATAACCGACCTTGATAATTATGGGATGCCATTTATCCGTTACAAAATTGGCGATCAGGCTAGTTGGGCGGAGCAGGAAAATTTCTACCAGGGTATGCCTTTTCCCAAATTGAATCAAATTGAAGGCCGTTCTTTAGATGTTGTCATTGCGCCTAATGGTAATCGTCTGGGCGGTACATTTTGGACTATTTTGTTACGAAAAGATAAAGCGATTAAGGAGTTTCAGGTTATTCAAGATTCGAGCTCTCTGCTAATAATAAAATATGTACCAGAAGAGTCGATGAATAGCGGTATTTTAGATGCCTTAACAGCCGATATAAAAGCCAAATGTGGCGAAGATTTTGATGTTAGATTTGAAACGGTTGATAAATTTACAACCAGCGACAATGGCAAACATCGCCTGATTATTGTTCGTTAGCGGTCAAGTTGATAGATTGTTGCTAAACGTCAGTAAACACTTATATGCCTATTGCGTTTCTTTGTAATGGGCTAAGTGCCTCTACTTCTGCTTTCCCCTGCCATGTTTTATAAACCTGATTTCTAGGGAAAAGACTATATCCGCTATTATAATGGGCTACAAATGTCAGTCTTGGTCGAATGCAACGGCTGCCAAAGTGATACAAATTTTTGGCGTCTGCCATCATTGCCGACCCGGCAGGACTTTTAAAAGAGGCTGCGTCATCTAAATTTAGAAAGTTAGAGAGTGTTTCATCAGTAACATAATGTGGAATCTCGATATACCAGGGTGCTGCATTGGTGACCTTCCGGGGCAGAACCGTAAAAGGCCCGCATTCATCATCAACATCTGTAATGTAGGTGAACATCTTAACAATACGGCGATCGATTTTATCCTTGTGATAAAGGTGCGTCTGATGGAGTGCTTCGCCTTCATCTCGGGGTGTGGAGTAAATTAGCTCTATAGATTGCAAGAATGGCGTAGAGCCCAAGTAGCCACCTACAGTGTTTAAAATATCTTCATCCAGCGCATATTGCATGAAAGGGGTTGATGGCCTGTAATCCGGCGAGGAAATACTGTCTTTATAAAACTTCTTACCTTCTTGCGCGACCATGTCAGATTCATCCAGGCTATCAAAACGCTCTCGACATGCTGCAATTAAAGCGTTCGTCACGGTTTTTTCCACATTAAACGACGTGTAGCCATCTTTCAGCAGTTTACTAACCTGTTGCTGAAAAGGGGCATAACCGGCTGGGTCAAGGTCAAGCTGCCGTTGTTTATAGTCGCTAAGGTTTTTAGCGATTTTTATGTAGCGCTTAAGCCGAAGAATATTACGGTGATAAAAAAGCAGCATAGAGTGATTTTTTACTGCGATATGAGCTATGATTTTTATCGGCTGCGGTGGACATAATTATTCCCTGTATTTATTGTTATTTTTCGCTTACTACCGAGACAGTATCGATCATTAACTCGGCTTTGTATTTATTTAAAGCCTTCGTATAGATATTGATATAGTCGCGTTCAGACAAGTCATTTACCTTAATGCCAAAACCCGTTGTGCCGTTGTTCAACACGGTTGAAATTTCATTATTCAATTCCACACTATAATGATCACCGTCATAAGTGTTATCAGTTTTAGAGGTTCTATCTGAAGGGATTGAAAAATCATACAGTGGATTAAATAGAGTCGAGATAGCATAAGCCGATTGAAAATAATGCTTACTTTCACGCTCTGTTCTTGAAGCGACTTTCCAGGTTGAGACGGGTGTTATATAGGCAATAAATTCTGAGTTTTTGAAAATACCTTTTAATTCTCGATAGAGTTCAGCTATGTTTTCCTTTAGTACTACTTGGGAACGATCTTCTAGCTCAGGCTTATATACGGGGGCCGTATCAAAAATTCTGCAATAAAATTCGTCGTCATAGTAGCGCGGTAGGGGAGATATATTGGCCAATAACCTGCGAGACATATTTAAGCTACCAAGAGTCAAATAGTTTTTCCAGAAAACGGGCGGCGCACTATTGGCTTGTATAAAATCAGGAATATTGATGGGGCCTGGGACTATGGTAAAGTCTCTGTCATCTATAGCAATAATAATACGGCGAGGTGATGCGCCCCTATTATTAAGCCATTTAGAATACGCTAAATACTCTTCAGTCTTACCGCCTGAGAATGCAAAGTTATAACAGTTATAGCCTTCTATTAGTGATTCATTCAGCAAGGTGGCTCTAGAGCTGCCAAGAATTAAGCAGTCATAGTTGTCACTGGTTTTAATATAGCGATTAGGTTTTGATAGGCGCTCATTAAAGGCAAAATTTTGTTTTGTGAGCTTATTGCCGTCAAAATACCAAAGAGGGTCCATATAAATATTGATAGCCAGGGTGCTGACAAGCCCTGCTAACAAGAGAGATATTATGATGTAGTTGTACGCTTTATAATTCATAGTTTTTTAGAATTGGAAATACAAAAATTCGGAAACATTGCCTAGAGACAAAATGCAAAAGAAAGCTACTGGGGTAATAAGGAGTGCCCATACCCAGTGCCCATTCCAATTAATTTTGTAGCGGGCATTATATTGAATACTTTGCATGTCAAATACTGGTTTGAACTTTTCCATATATTCATGGGTATTTGGCATAATTAGAGCAATGATGAATAACAGCAATAGCTGTATGATACGGTTATCACCTTGTAGTAAGACCATAGCGTCTGCGGAATATGTCAGCCCCGCATTGGCCAGCATGTCGCCGAAACCCATCACCTTATTCAGAGTACCTAGCGCAGAAGCTGGTACAGTAACGCCATTTAGACCTGCCATACCTGCCAGTACTTGCTGTGCACCTGCAAAAGTTTCTGCTCTAAAAAATACCCAGGCAACGACCACGGCAATAAAAGTAATAAGTTGAGCCGTGCGCCGGCCAATCCATGTTGAATCAGAATCGTAAAACCCGGCTTTAGTCATAACTGATCGCCACGTATGATTGATCACTAAATACGTGCCATGCAAAAACCCCCAGAAAATAAAAGGCCAGCCTGCGCCATGCCAAAGGCCGCCAATAAGCATGGTGGCCATTAGGTTCACATGCCGCCGGTAAGAGCCTTTTCTGCTACCACCAAGAGGAATGTATAAATAGTCGCGTAAAAATCTTGAAAGCGTCATATGCCAGCGACGCCAAAAATCAATAATGTTGAGGGACTTATACGGCGAGTTGAAGTTCAAGGGTAAGCGTATGCCGAACATGCGTGCTGCACCGATGGCCATGTCAGAGTAACCCGAGAAATCAAAGTACAGTTGAAAGGTATACGATAATGCACCGACCCAGGCTTCAAAAAAAGTTAAGCTCTGGCCCTGCTCGGCAGCACTAAATACAGGCGAAGCATAAACAGCAATATTATCAGCCAGTACGACTTTCTTGAATAAGCCTAATGCAAAAATGGTCAGACCAACAGCCAGGTTTACATGTTTGAAACGATAGATATCCTTTTGTGCAAATTGGGGGAGCATTTCCTTATGGTGAACAATAGGGCCAGCAATTAATTGTGGGAAAAATGTTACAAACAAACAGTAATGCAAGAAATTATATTCTTTGGTTTCGTGTCGATAAGCATCAACCAAGTAGGTGATTTGCTGAAATGTGAAGAATGAAATTGCCAGCGGGAGTATGATTTTTTCGAGGTGGTAATTGCTTTCAGTGATGTAATTGACATTGTCGATGATAAAATTGGCATATTTGTAATATCCGATAAGCAAAAGGTTGCCAAGAATCCCAATAATTAATAGTAGCTTTCGATATCGATTATCATCATCTCGCCCGAGCCAGCTGCCTATTGTGAAGTTGAAAAGCATCGATGTGACGATAAGTATCAGATAGGCGGGGTTCCACCAACCATAGAAAAAGAATGACGCTAAAACCAACCAGCTGATTGCTGCTCGCCCAAACCCTCCATTGCCTAATAAATAAAAACCTATTAGTACAAGCGGGAGAAAAACAAGAATAAATTCGTAAGAGTTAAATAGCATGATGATTTTATGATTGGAATGTCCCGGATATTATTATGGTTTTCCAAACTATATGTATTGTATTAATTATCAAGCTTAATCTTACTGTTTATGGGGTTTTATGGAAAGTGTTATTTTGGTAAAGAGTGTAGGGTTAAAGGGCGTTATATGACGTGATTTTAGCCAATAATTGAGGGCTAGCGTAGTATAAGGCCCCAGCCTCTATCGCTAAATACGGGTTAAGGAGTGCTCCTTTTAGTGGTTGAAGTTTTCAGTTTGGACAAGTAGAAATGAAACCACAATATGATACTGTTATAACTGTCGGCGGGCTTAAAGCCCTGAGGTTTCAAGGTTGGATAATTAAATACAGACAGTTCTTTTTTCAAAAAGGTATTAATGGCAGCCTGCTCGGAATAAGACAGACGGGTGCTCCATTTGTCCAGGCTTTTAGTGCTGCTTCTGCCTTTAACGTTATTGTGTAAATGGCGTTGATTTTCAGGTATTTTTTCAAAGTAGGAAGTATCTTCCGATTTGCTTTTATTTTTCAGGCCTATAAAATCTACAACGGACGTTATCACTTTTTCCTGGTTGTCAATCAGGTCTTCATAACGAAGCAATAGAAAATCTTTTTCGCCTAAGTTGTCGTTAATAACCCTTGTGCGTTTTTTATAGCCATTGATAAAGCTAATAATGTTCCCCTTCTTTTTGTCATACAAAAAGTCGGCTTCTTTGATAGAGCTAAAGATTCCCCTTGGGTCACGTTGGATATAAATGTGCTTTGATTGGGGGAATTGCTTTCTAACTTCATCCAGACAAAAAGTATAAAAGCCGGATTTATGTATACGGAACGAGCTGGTGTTTCCCGCAAAATATTTGTCAAAGCAATAAGTAAAAATGTCAGAAAAAACGAGAGGGTAGCCCTTGCCAGATAGTGCTTTAAATGTAGTGTTTTTATCTAGCCCCCATTCTTTAAAGCGAACGTCATCGAAAAGCTCATCAAGATAGGCAGACAGCGAGGCCTCATCGAGAATAGGGTCATCCAGAGTGGGTAGCACCCGGAAGGGAAACCCGGGAAACCCGCTCTCAATGCCAACGGCTATATCATCATATTCATCTAACAGCCGGCATAGAAAGGTAGAGCCGGAGCGACTTTGATAATTAACAAAAATAAGATTATCGTGAATCATATAAAATGAACTAACATAAACGCTAATAATTATAATTGATGTGACTGCCTGTATTTGTCCTGTTCGGACAAAACTAAAGCTGCTAGAACCTGAAGGGCCGGCTGCTTATATAATGAGCAAGTAGTCTTCAGTGCGTTAAAAATACCTGAAGCGGCCATTGGCAGTGAGTTAAATGGTAGTCATCATTGTGTAAAAATACGAGCCAATCGTATCAGTGTTCGCCGGTTCTTGGGAGTAAATATGACAAGTATTCTAATTATTTCGCCATCGTTGGGGCACGGAGGGGCGGAGCGTCAGCTGACCGAGTTGGTAAAAGGGCTGTTGGGCAGGGGCCATCATGTCGAAGTGTTGATTACGCAGCTTGTGGAGGGGGGATATTATGAACAAATTGCGGCTATGGGTGTAAAAATTCACCTTATTGAGAGGCGCTCAAAGTATGATCTATCCGTTATACTCAGAGTCAGGCAACTTATCCAGTCAGCAGAGTTTGATGTCATACACCCATTCCTTGGTATGGGGAGCCTAATCGCTGTAATAGCCGGTTTAGGCCTAAAGGTGCCTATTGTGGCATCGGCTATAAGAGATGCCAAGGTGCCAGATATAAAAATAAAGGTAATGAGCCACGTGGTAGCCAGATTGGCGGATATCGTCGTTTCAAATTCAGAGGCAGGCTTTAAAAGTCGATTTAAGCGTCATGGGAAGAATTTTAGAGTTATCTACAATGGGGTGGATTTTTCACGATTTAAAGAGTCACCTGACGATATAGCCAGAATAAGAAAAGAGTTGGATTTAGGGCGTTTTGAACAGCTGATTGGCATGGTGGCCAGCCTCAGTGACAATAAAGATCATGAGGCATTGCTCAGGTCATTCAAAGTGCTGAAAGCGTCTAGAAAGGGTTTAGGCTTAATCATTGTTGGCGGTGGCCCCAATAGGGACAAACTTGAACGATTAGCTAAAGAACTGGGCGTCGCTTCCGATACGGTCTTCACTGGCCATCGCTCTGATGTAGACCAAATATACCGCTGCATGGATTTGGTTGTGCTGTTAACAAACAGTAAAAAGCATGCTGAAGGGGTGCCCAATGCATTACTGGAGGCCATGGCTGTAGGGGTTCCGGTTGTAGGTACTCGTGGCGGCGGCACCGAGGAGCTGGTAACTGACGGAGTTAACGGTAAGATTATCGAGCCGGGTTCGGTGAGTGCAGCCGTTGATGCAATACTATCAACGTTAGATAACTATGACCCAGAGATGATTGAGCGTGCAAGAGAATCGGTTAGGTCGAGGTTCAGTATTAACACCTATATCGATGAATATATTAATTTGTATAAAAGTGTGTGAATAAATGATTTCACATCAAAAGACACATAATAATAATGAATAATAAACAGTATAAATTTAACGAAAATAACTTTGACCTCATTCGATTGTTTGCGGCGTTTCAGGTGGCGCTTCACCACTCTGCAACGCATTTGAAAATCGAGCATGCATCGTGGTTGGGTTCAATTATTAATTTCTTGTTGCTTTTCCCCGGCGTCCCCATCTTCTTCTTTATCAGTGGCTTTCTAATTAGCCGCTCTTATGAAGGCAACCCAAATCCAGGGCAGTATGCTCAAAACCGTGGCCTGCGATTATTTCCAGGGCTGATTGTGTGCGGCGTGGTAACAACGCTGTCTATCTACCTTTCAGGGTATATGGGTAGCCTGGATGTTGCTGTATCTGACATATTTGTATGGCTATTGTCGCAGGTGACAGTTTTCCAGTTTTATGACCCAGACTTTTTAAGTGGCTATGGCATCGGCCAGGCCAATGGCAGCCTTTGGACAATCTATATTGAATTGCAGTTCTATATTCTAGTTCCCATTCTGTACTTGGTTTTGAGCCGAGTATTTAAGAGTCAAAACGCGTTTAATATTGCGATCATAGTGTTGGTTGCTGTCTTTTATGTCTCTACTATGGTGGCAGTTCCATTAATCGCAGATAACACCCTTTTATCCGGACTGTTTAGAATGAGTTTCGTCTCTTACTTCTATATGTTTTTACTGGGTGTGGTTTTTCAACGCTATTATCCGTTTATAGCAAAGCATCTTGAAGGGAAATTTCTAATAGTTTTGGCGATTTATGTAGTTTTCTACTATCTATTAAAGCAGTTTGTTAACGTGAAGTTGGGTAATGCTATAAACCCGGCACTTTATATTGTTTTGTGCTGCCTTGTTTTCTCGGCGGCGTTTAGTGCCCGTGATCTAAGCCGAAAGGTACTGGGTCATAATGATATATCCTATGGCATCTATATTTATCATATGCCGATCGTTAACTTTCTCATTTATAATCAGTTTTTGGGCACCGACTTATCATTGCTTATAGCGATGATCACTACATTGCTAGTGGCCATACTGTCCTGGGTTGTCGTAGAGCGCCCTAGTATGAAAATGAAGAAAAAGTCATTGAATCCATTAGGCAAGAACTAAGACCGCAGTTTTAGTTATCCCCGGGAGTGGTTTTGTTAGCAGCACAAGCAAGTAAACATCGCAGTTGCATGGCATTTGTTGGGCCTTGCCCGCCTCCGTTGGGAGGTGTTGCGATGGCTAATATTAGCGCGCAGCGTTTATTGGGGGAGGAATTCCAAGAGGAAGTTTTTAATACTTCCAGGGGTGAAGATAGAGAGGACCTCTATGGTAAAAAAGGCATCTCTGAAATACTTGTTGCTTTTTCTCTCATCGCTAAATATATAGGCTTTGTATTTTCTTCAAAGAGTAAAGTATTCAATATTTATGTCACCTCCAATCTGGCCTTTATAAGAGACATCTTCTTCATTATTGTTGCCAGAGCGATGGGAAAAAAAATAGTGGCGCACCTACATTCAAAGACCAGTGGAGAACTGTTTTTGTCAGGTTTTTTACTAAAGTTGATGGGGCGTATTTTAGGCCTTTGCCATACGGTGATAGTGCTTTCTGATTATCACAAGGCGTTTTTTGAACGTCATATAAAAGGCACCTCTCTAGTTGTACTTGAGAATTTCGTCTTCGTTGACGATCTAAAGCCGGAAAAGAAAAGAACAGAGCTGGAGTTTTTATATATCGGCCGGTTAACCCGGAAAAAGGGGTTTTATGATTTACTGGATGCTATGGACATTTTGCATCGTCAAGGTAACTCCTGTGTTATCAATGTAATTGGTGCTGCAGAAACTGACGAAAAAGAAGCTGCACTGCGTGAGCGTATAAAGAGTAGCGGGCTGTCCGAGATGGTTCGCATGCACGGGCTGTTAAGTGGTGAGGCCAAATTTTCTCTGTTTAAACGTTCTGCGGTGCTTGTGTTTCCTTCGCATTTTGAAAATTCACCTATCGTATTAAAAGAAGGATTAGCCGCTGAGCAGTTAATCGTATGCAGTGATATACAGGCTAATATGAATATCGTTGGTGCATTGCCTGCGGTTATGCCCTTTGAGCCTGAGCAGCCTGAGCAATTGGCAGCTATAATTACTGGCTTACTTGAAGATACAGAAAACACATTGCAATTAAGTCGCAAGGCGAGCTGCCCCAAGCAAGCTACCGATACGCATGCAAAGATGACCTTAAGCCGTATTGTTAATGCTTTTTAATGCAGTTGATTTTTATCGTGTTGAAAATTGAGATTAATTCATGTCTACCCTAGATAATCTATATCAAAAAATGCCAGCGTTTATCCAGACACTGATGTGTAGTGGCTATGGCTTTTTGTTAAAAAGGCGTAGGTACAACAAAGAATACTTTCGCATTGAAAAAGAATATGTTGATCGAGATTTTTATAGCTCAGAACAATTACAAGCGTTTTCCTGGGATGAATTAAAGAAGCTGGTCATATTTGCACAGAACCATGTCCCTTATTATAAAAAGCACTTTGAAAAAACAGGTATCAGTGCTGACCAAATCAATAGCCCTGAAGACTTTGCGCGTTGTATTCCGGTGCTGACAAAAGCGGAAGTGCAGGCGAATCTAGCGGATTTTTCACCTGATACTCTTGATGAGATGGAAACCATGGAGGTAAAGACCAGTGGCACTACGGGTACGGGTCTGGTTTTTCCAGTGACTATAGATGCAGACAGAAGACAATGGGCACTTTGGTGGCGCTATCGTATGCGTTTTGGCATAGATCACTCCACATGGTACGCCCATTTTTATGGCAAAAGTGTTGTGCCGTTGAGTCAGGATAAACCCTCTTTTTGGCGAATCAATTACCCCGGCCGACAAATTTTGTTTAGTGCCTACCATATGCAAGAAGACAATATGGAGGCTTATGTTGATGCTTTAAATCATTATAAGCCGCTTTGGATTCAGGGCTACCCCTCTCTCTTGGTGTTAATCGCTGAGGCGGTGATACAGCATGGGGGTCTGACTTATCAACCAGAGGTGGTAACCATCGGCGCAGAAAGCCTATTGCCCCATCAAAAGCACATTATTGAACAGGCCTTTGGTGTCGGTTGCCGTCAGCACTATGGCCTTACCGAGATGGCGGCTAATATTTCCGAGTGTCCCGAAGGAAATCTGCATGTTGATGAAGATTTTGCTCATGTTGAATTTCTGGATGACGGCAATGGCATGTATGATATTGTGTCGACCGGCTTTGTTAATAAGGCTTTTGTACTGCTGCGTTATAAAACCGGAGATACCGCCAGTCTGCCCACTGGCAATGCAAGCTGCTCCTGCGGCCGGGCCGGGCGTCTGGTCACCGATATCGATGGCCGTATTGAAGACTATATAGTGACCCCCGATGGCAGGAAGATCGGCAGGCTCGATCATATAGTGAAAGACATGGTAAATATCAAAGAGTGTCAAATCATTCAGAACGCTCCTGATAAAATTACCTTTAATGTTGTAAAGGGGGGTTCCTATAAGCAAGCTGATGAACAGCGGCTGATAGTAGAAACCAAAAATCGAATTGGTGATTTAATTGATATCACGATTAATTACACTGAATCATTAACAAGAAGTAAAACGGGGAAGTTGCGGTTTGTAGTATCTGAACTAAAAGATAATCAACAAACCCTCTAGAGAAAAAATGAAGCAAGTTACGCAAAATTATAAAACCGGTGAATTAAAAGTTGATGATGTGCCCGCGCCGGCACTTATGTCTGGCGGCATATTGGTTGAGAATAAATATTCTTTGATTAGTGCTGGTACTGAAAAATCAACGGTGGATATGGCTAAAAAAAGCTTGGTAGGTAAGGCTCAGGCAAGGCCTGACTTAGTTAAAAAAGTTATCAAGCAAGTGCAAAAGGACGGCATAGTAGATACCGCAAAAATGGTAATGGGCCGCTTGGATACCCGTGCAGCTCTGGGGTATACCTGTGCAGGTGTTGTGGCGGAAGTTGGTGATAACGTGGATGGCTTTTGCCGTGGCGATCGTATTGCCTGCGCAGGTCAAAATTATGCTTCACATGCTGAGGTCGTTAGCGTACCCAAAAATCTCTGTATTAAAATTCCTGACGGTGTTTCTTTTGAGGATGCCTCCTATGTTGCTGTTGGGTCAATAGCCTTACAGGGTGTAAGACAAGCTGAGCCGCGTCTAGGCGAAGTGGTTGCGGTTATTGGTTTAGGATTGCTGGGCCAAATTGTTGTACAAATGCTAAAAGCTAATGGCTGCCATGTTATTGCCAGCGATCTGGATCCAGCAAAACTTGAGTTAGCAAAAAAATTAGGGGCGGACAGTGCAGTTTCTGGTCAGGAGTTAGCGTCTGTAGCCAGCGGTGCGACGGATGGGTATGGTGTTGATTCCGTCATTATTACGGCAAGTACAAAAAGTAGCGCACCGGTTGAAACGGCCGGAGAGATATGCCGTCAAAAAGGCAGGGTTGTCGTTGTCGGAGCGGTGGGTATGGACTTGCCCCGAGAGCCTTATTATTTAAAAGAGTTGGAGTTGAGATTGTCCTGCTCTTACGGCCCTGGGCGATACGATTCTGAGTATGAAGAAAAAGGCAATGACTATCCTTATGGCTATGTCCGTTGGACCGAGCAACGTAATATGTCGGCCTTTTTACAGTTGGTAGCCGAGGGGAAAATAGACCTTAAAGCCCTAACAACGCACACCTTTGATATTGAAAGTGCTGGTGATGCCTACGATATGATTTCTGGTCAAACAGAAAGTTATCTTGGCGTGCTGTTAGAGTATACATCGCAAAGTGATGAGCGCTTTCGTCAGCGGGTTAATTTAACCGGTACCGCCACAAGCGGTGGTATTCAGGTTGGTCTGGTTGGTGTCGGTAACCATATCAAGGATATGCTGCTTCCATCCATCCGGAAAACAGCCGGTGTCACCATACGAGGTATTTGTACAAATACAGGCATTAACGCCAAAGCTGTTGCGGAAAAAGAAGGCGCAGAATACTGTGTTTCTAATTACGAAGAAATTGTCAATGACCCAGAAATCAATGCCATTGTTGTGGGTACCCGCCATGACACGCACGCAGAAATAATTATTGCCGCACTCAACAAAGGTAAACATGTGTTTGTTGAAAAACCACTGTGCCTTAACAAAGAAGAGTTGGCGGCCGTCGATGCTTGTTATCGGGAAGCGGCAAAGCAGGGCGTGGTATTGCAGGTAGGTTTTAACCGCCGTTATTCACAGCATGCAGAAAAAATTAAAGGTTTTCTAGAGCCGCGCAATAACCCTTTAACAATGAGCTACCGTGTAAATGCCGGAGCAATACCGGCAGACCATTGGATACAAGATGGCGAAGTCGGTGGCGGGCGTATTATTGGCGAAGCGTGCCACTTTATTGATTTTATGCAGTTTATTGCAGGGGCTGACCCAGCAGCAGTATTTGCTTTTGATGTCGGTCAACATGATTCCGGTATTACCCAAGATAAATCCATCATCAACATTCGTTTTAAAGATGGGTCTATTGGTACATTAATTTATTGTGGGGATGGCGATAAATCTTTATCTAAAGAGCGCTTCGAAGCGTTTGCTGATGGTAAGTCAGTGGTTATGGATGATTTTATGCTAACCGATATGTATAGCGGTGGCCGAAAAAATCAATTTAAATCCAAGAAAATGGATAAAGGGTTTTCAGCGGAAATTGATCAGTTCTTTAGTGCGATTCAGCGGGGTGCTGACAATAACCTCTATGAACAGGCCAGAGCTACCACACTGGCTTCTATCGAGGCGGTTCTGAGCATGAGCTCAAAAAAGTGCCATGATTTGGACTCATAACCTGATTTCATGAAACTGACCTGGTATATCAAACGGCTGAAAGTGATGGGGCTTAGAGAAACTGTTCATAGAGTTTATGAACAGCTCTCTTTGCAATGGTTACGGATACAGCAAAGCCGACGCAAATTCGTAGAGCCAGACCCTTCGTCTTTTAGTTTTTGCGCAGGTTCACAAGCGCAACTACCAACACTGCAATGGGATCGCCATGCCAACAGAGAAAAAGCGTCATCGCTGCTGGCAGGGCAGTGGTCGGCTTTAGGTTTTGGATGGCAGTGGCAATCAGCTGGTGACTGGCGCAGAGCTCCTGATACCGGTTCATTGTGGCCAGACGTCTTTTTTGGCGCTATACCTTATCGGCAGGGTAATCCTTACGGTGATATTAGAGTGGCATGGGAGCCATCACGGCTCCAGCAATTGGTGAGTTTGGCATTGCTGGCACAAGATGACGCCAGTAGAGAAACCGCCGTACGGTGCTTTGAGCAGCAGCTGTTGAGCTGGGTTAAATCCAACCCTCCTTATTTAGGTATTCACTATGTTTCCGCGATGGAGTGCGGCCTGCGCCTTATAGCCGTCTGCCATGCTACAGATATGATAAGGCCCTATTTACAGAACTCTGAGAGGGTTTGGTCTGCAGTGTTGCAGCTGGTAGAGGGCCATGCTGACCTCATCATTAAACGTCTCTCACTCTATTCTTCAGCGGGGAATCACACATTAGCTGAAACCGCTGGTTTAATTTATGCGGGTGTTTTATTTCCTGAGCTAAACAATGCCGCCAAATGGAAGCGTGTCGGACTTCCTCTGTTCGAGCGCGAGGCGGACAGACAATTTAATCAGGATGGCGGCGGTATAGAGCAAGCTTTTGGGTATCATTTATTTGTTACCGATTTGGCCAATATAGTCTCGGCTTTACTGGCCAGCAAAGGCCAGCCCAGTGCCACGGTACAGCGTATCGTTGATCAAGCCTGTGAGTTTTTGTCAGAGTTGTTTAACAGTGAGTTCGAATTACCTAATGTTGGGGACAACGATGGTGGTTATGCGCTCAGCCCTTACTTACTAAGCTCCAAGCAATTAGCTAAACCCAGAGACGGCATTAGAACTTTTCCTGATAGCGGTTACTCGGTATTTAGAGATACTTCTGAAACAGGCAGAATGATTTTGTTTGATCATGGGCCCCTGGGGATGGCGCCTTCTTACGGCCATGGCCACAGTGATTGCTTGTCCATTATCTGGCGAGAAAAAAACGAAACCTTACTGTTAGATGCGGGTACCTATACCTATACCGGAGACCAGCGATGGAGACAATATTTCAGGGGCGTTAGCGCACATAATACCGTGGCGGTTAACCACAGACATCAAGCCCGGCACGAGAGTGCATTTATGTGGTCAGCGCCCTATACACCTTGCTTGTTGGATCTCCCCAGCCGCATCGATGGTTATGATGTGCTTTTGGCTTACCATACGGGTTATGAGGACCAAGGGCTTAGACACTATCGCTGCGTGATCATCGGGCCTGAGGGTGATGCTCTGGTCTGGGATCAGTTGGCCGCTCTGGGCCCGGTGGGCAGTGAGACATATGCCTCTTTGTTCTGGCATGTGGGTGGTCAATTTTTGAGCGAAAATGAGGATGGCGGTGTTTTTTCAACTTCTACAACAAGTGGCGCTGCACTCAACATCGATATAACCGGCGGTGATATAACAGTCCATTATGGTGATGAAGACGTGCCGATAGGTTGGCATTCACCAACATATGGTGAAAAACTACCAATTTACACCGTCGAAGCTCGGCATAGTGGTATTTTTCCTCACGAGTTTTATACCTATATCTCACCAGCTTCAGCTACTATTAGTGATCATAAGAAAGATCAGTTTGAAACGGTTTTAGAGAAGTTGAGGTCCTACATTTAATGAATCAGACCCGCATGCAAGTTACCGGGGTACCCGTCGATAATATCGATATGGACGGTGTAGTTGACCATGCCCAAAAGATGGTAGCAGGCAACCAACAGTGCACTATTTTTGCTATGAATCCAGAGAAGGCGGTGGCTTCACTGGATGACCCCGAGCTGTATGACTGCCTGAATTCTGCAGGGTTATTGATCGCGGATGGCATCGGTATTATTTTGGCTTCCAGAATCCATGGTGTGCCATTTAAGTCTAGAGTGCCTGGCTCGGAACTCATGCCGAGGTTATGTGAAATGGCGGCGGCTAATAGCTACCCCATATTCTTGTTTGGTGCCAAAGAAGAGACGAATAAATTAGCTGCCGAAAAACTCGTACAAACTTACCCGGGATTAATTATCGCTGGCCGTCAAAATGGCTATGTGGATGAAAGCGGAATGCCGGACCTTATAAATACAATTAACGAGTCTGGCGCCAAGCTGCTTTTTGTTGCCTTAGGTAGCCCTAAGCAAGAGTATTGGATGAATCAATACAAGGCCCAGTTAGACGTATTAATATTACAGGGCGTCGGTGGTACCTTCGATGTGATATCAGGTACCGTCAAGCGAGCACCGGCACTGTGGCGTTTTTTTCACCTCGAGTGGCTTTATCGGCTACTTTCACAGCCGCGCCGGTTTATCCGTCAGTCCAGGCTCCCCGCCTATGTTTGGCTGGTGATTAAAAGCCGTTTAGGTTTGTTGAAAGCATAATAATTATAAGTTACATCAAAAAAACAATTACCCATACACAGTTAATAAATTATAAAGATGCAAAAAATGACTTCAAACGATAGCTCAGAAAATACTTTAGAAGATAAAGCGAAAAAGGAAAGCACGATCATACTGGTCATGTTTCTGTTAGCTCTTGGTGCTTTAAGTTTTGTTTTTTATGATGGTCTAAGTTACATGGTTGAGATATGGGGAACCTCTGAGGAGTATAGCCATGGTTATATGATTCCGATGGTGGCTTTATATTTAATTTGGAAAAAACAGTGGGAAGTTAAAGAGTCTATGACCACCGGCGCTTGGATATCAGTGCCGATTTTGATGTTTGGTCTGGTGTTGTTTTTAGTGGGTGAACTAAGCTCGCTCTATACGATTATTCAGTACGCATTTTTAGTGTGTTTCTTTGCAATTATTTTGGCCTTCATCGGCCTCAAATCCTTCAAGATTTTATTGCCTGCTATTACTTATTTGGTTTTCATGATTCCGCTGCCGGTATTTTTATACAACAGTTTGTCAGCTGAATTGCAGTTAATCTCCTCCGCAATTGGTGTTGCGGTAGTGCGTGCCTTTGATATTAGTGTCTATTTGGAAGGTAACGTCATTGATTTGGGTGTTTACCAGCTGCAAGTAGTAGAAGCCTGTAGTGGTTTACGCTATCTGTTCCCGCTCATGAGCTTCGGCTACCTCATTGCCTTTTTATATAAAGGGCCAATGTGGATAAGAGCTATATTGTTTTTATCTACCATCCCCATCACAGTCCTGATGAATAGCTTCCGCATAGGTGTGATCGGAGTGACCGTTGAATATTGGGGCATAGAAATGGCAGAGGGTTTTCTGCATGATTTCGAAGGCTGGGTAATATTTGTTGGCTGTTTAGGTGTTCTGGTTTTAGAAGTATGGTTTTTCCAGTGGCTAAGAAAAGGTGACGGTAGCCTTATCGACAACCTTGATCTGGACTTGCCAGAAGAAACTCTGTCCATGTCCGACTTAAATTTCACCCGGCAGACCCAAAAACCACTTATTGCTTGCCTGGGTCTTATGTTGATGGCCTCACTTGCATTGCCCATGCTGGAGTCAAGACAAGAAGAGCAGCTGGAACGTACGTCGTTTAGCCAGTTCCCCCTATATAACAAATCATGGAATGGTCGCGAAGACTCTCTTGAAGAGAGCGTGTTGGATGCGTTAAAACTTACGGACTATTTTATTGCGAATTATACGTCTAAGAAGAAAGATGCGAGGCTTAATTTTTACGTAGCTTATTATAGCTCTCAACGTAAAGGTTCATCCATTCATTCGCCTCGTTCCTGTATCCCTGGCGGCGGCTGGAAAATTACTGGTCTTAGAGAGCATACAATAGACAGTGTTATCAGTCGTGAAGGAAAACCGTTGAATGTAAATCGTATCTTGATTCAAAAAGACGGATTTGCGCAGATTGTTTACTACTGGTTTGAGCAAAGACATAGAAACGTAACGAATGAGTATTTGGCTAAATGGTTTATCTTTTGGGATTCTTTAACGATGAATAGAACCGACGGTGCGTTAGTGCGTGTAACAGTACCGGTGCCAGATATAGCCGACATAGATGTGTATGAGGAACAAGCCACACAATTTGTCATAGATTTTTACCCAGAACTTATAAAACATTTACCTGAGGCCTAATGAAAAAGCCTCGTAATATAATAAACAAAGCATATTATGCAGTTAATATATAGCTTTACAGTCGCATTGTTTTTGACCATTGCCCTGATCCCATTGTTGATCAGGTTCGCAAGTCAGATGCAGTTGCTTGATAGCCCGGATGATGACCGCAAGGTACATGATAAGGCTATCCCGCGCAGTGGCGGTTTAGCCATTGTGCTTGGCGTGTTCTTGCCGTTGTTATTTTTATTGCCCATAGAAAATGAATTTAAAGGCCTGGTCTGGGGCGCAGCAACCATCGTTATCTTTGGCTATCTGGATGATCGCTTTGAGCTAAGTTATCAGTGGAAGTTCTTAGGGCAAATCATTGCTGTTGTGGCTGTGATGTTAGGCGGTATCAATATCGATATTATCCCTTTGATGGGTTATGAATCCGCCCCATTATGGCTCAGCCTCCCGCTTACCTTTTTATTTTTATTGGGGGCTACCAACGCGGTTAATCTCTCAGATGGTCTGGATGGTTTAGCGGCAGGCACCTCACTGCTTAGTCTGGCGCTGATTACTGTATTTGCTTTGTTGCAAGACAACCAATCCATAGCCTTGGTGTCCTTAACTCTTATTGGTGGCCTGATAGGCTTCTTGCGTTATAACACATTCCCTGCGCGTATTTTTATGGGTGATACGGGTAGTCAGTTTTTAGGCTATATGGTTGCCTGCTTGGCGGTACTGGTTTCACAAGGTGAGCGGTGCGCTATCAGTTCAGCTTTGCCGCTCTTAATTCTTGGGTTACCTATATTAGATACTTTTACAGTGATGACCATCCGCATCAAAGAAAAGAGATCACCGTTTTCGCCGGATAAAAACCACCTTCATCACCAACTGATGTCACTGGGCTTAAAACATTTTGAGGCAGTAGGTGTTATCTATCTGATTCAAGTCGTTCTATTGATAAGTGCCTATATATTCCGCTTTGAGTCAGACTTATTTTTATTGGCCTTTTATAGCCTGTATTCAGCGCTAATTATTGGCTATCTTTATATGGGTTATAAGAAAAAAGCGCGTGAAGGTGCTGCCGGCGCTGTAGAGCGACCACAGGATGCGAGAGATCGTCGTAATCAAATATTGCGAAAAATGGATTGGGTGTACTATCATTCTGCCACTGTAATCGAATGGTTTATTAGTGCGATCCTGCTTGTCTCAGCAACCGTGGTTAATAGTGTGAGAAGTGATTTTGCTATTGCTTCATTAGCATTGGTGGCGGGGCTGGCGGCACTATTTTTGGCAGCAAGAAAGCATTCGGCATTTGTTGCTAGAGTGTGTTGCTATAGTGCTAGCGTGTTCGTAGTGTACCTTTATACAACGTCCAGTATTAGCGAAGAGTTACGGATGGTTGTCGATAGTGCATTTATTGTATTGGTCGCATTTTTAATGTTAGCTATTCGCATGACCCGTAAAGAAGAGTTCCGGCTGGATACTCAGGATCTACTCGTATTGCTGTTGGTCATCATTGTCCCGCAGCTGCCCTTTGAGTCGCTAGATAATAATGAAGTGGGCCTTATATCATTGCACTTAGCAGCGCTAATGTATGGGTGTGAGTTTATTTTAGGGCGTGAAAAAACAAATTTTAGAGTGTTAACTCTTGTATCTATAACAAGTTTATTGCTGGTTGGGCTGCCGGCAATTTTAACCTGATTTCATAACTTAGAGCCTTTGGAGAAAAAAATGGCGCGCAATAATATTAAGAAAATAGCTGGGGTGAGTATTCTTTCTGGCATGCTCTTGCTTACAGCCTGTGGTGGCGGAGAAGAGCGACAAGAAAAGTATCTTAGTAAGGCTCAGGAATACTTTGACCAGGACAATATGGACAAGGCGAAAATTGAAGTTAAGAATGTAATGCAAATCAACCCCAAAAACCCTGATGCCAAGTATTTGATGGGTTTGATTGATGAGAAAAATAAAAACTTTCGTGGTGCGTTCAGACAGTTTTCTGGCGCGGTAGAGCTTGATGCCACCCATATCAAGTCGCTTAATAAAGTAGCGAGCTATTATTTGATGAGCCAGGATTTGGTTAATGCGCAGGAGTCAGTAGACAAAGTTATAGCGCTTGATGCTAATAATGCCGATGCCCTTGCTTCACAGGCGGCGATATTTTCCCGCTCTGAGGAAAATGAAAAGGCAATAGAAAAAGCACAGCTGGCATTATCCATCGAGCCGGGGCATATACGTGCAACGACTGTACTGACCGCCATTTATGCACAAGAAAATCCTGATCTGGCATTAGATGTTATTTCCAAAGGCATAGAAAGCCAATCAAAAAATGAGTCACTGAAATACTTGAAGATACGTTTACTGGCGTCCCAGCAGAAAACTGAAGAAGTCGTTGCGCTATTTCAGGAGTTGATTGCCGAGTATCCCGATAATTTAATGTATGTTTTCCAGTTGGTGAACTATCAAATTGAGGGTCTAACTACAGGTGATAATCTTGCCAATGAAGAGAATGAAGAGACTGAAGCTGTAGAAAAGAGAAAAGATGCTGCGGAAAAAACGCTTAGGGATGCTATCGCCACAAATCCGGATAAAGATGACGTTAAGCTTTGGCTGGTTGAGTTTTTGGCAAAAAACAGAGGGAAAGAGATTGGAATTGATCAGTTGGCTTTATTTGTTGAAGAATACCCAGAGAGCTTTAAGTTGCGCGATCAGTTGGCTCAATCTTATCTGAACTCTGATGAAGTCGACAAAGCCAGCGCTCTTTATCAGTTTGTTATCGATACTTATCCTGAAGATACAATAGCACTGGAAGCTCGTAATCGACTGGTCTCTATTGCCCTGTCACAAAATGATCGGGAAAAAGCCAATGCCCTACTGGCAGAAATCTTTGAGATCGAACCTGAAAATATTGGCGCATTGATTACCAGGGCTCGATTAAAGTTATCAGAGAATGATATCGACGGCGCTATTCCTGATTTACGTGTAGTGTTAAAAAATGCCCCTGAATCAATACAGGCGTTACAGTTGATCGCCCGGGCACATGAGTTTAATAACTCTCCTGATTTAGCTTTGGATAACTACCAGCGGTTATTGGCCGTTCAGCCCAAAAACATGAATGCATTAATTGGCTCCAGCCGTTTGCTGATTGCTAAGGACCAAATCAAAGAAGCACTACCAATACTGGAATCTGCCAGAGAAATAGATCCTGCTAACCCCGAGATGGTCAGGTTGCTTACAGATCTATATACCCGTGA
Organism: Oceanicoccus sagamiensis; assembly: GCF_002117105.1. Taxonomy (GTDB): domain Bacteria; phylum Pseudomonadota; class Gammaproteobacteria; order Pseudomonadales; family Dasaniaceae; genus Oceanicoccus; species Oceanicoccus sagamiensis. Next base: position 1,799,069 of record NZ_CP019343.1, read on the forward strand.
GCAACGCTGGGATGATGCATTGTCTACAGCCGCAAAATTAACCGAGAATGACAAAACCATGGGTATGGGTTACTACTTGCAAGGGCGAGTTTATTTACGTCAGAAGTCATTTGAACCCGCTGTTGATGCTTTGAAAAAATCGATTGAAACTGAGCCTAAAGGTGTTGAAACCCTAAGCTCTCTGGTCGGTGCCTATATCGCGTTAGAGCAACTTGATAAAGCCATTGCTTTTGTTGATGCTCATGTTGAAAAGTACCCTGAGCAACTCCATGCTCTGGAGTTGCAGGCCAACCTTTATATTAGAAATGGGGATATAACTGCGGCGACTGACAAGCTCAATACAGTGTTAGAGATGGACTCAAGTAGAAATTCTGCTTATATGGCCCTGGCCCGTATCTATGCATCACAGGGGAAAACGGATGACATTGAACGTTTATTTATAGACGGCTTGCAGAAAAATACTGATAACTCACCTTTACGGTTAATGTTGGCTGAGTATTACCAGACGCAAAAGCGGTTTAAAGATGCCATAGATGTCTACGATGCCATTCTTAAGGACAACCCGGATGCCGTTATGGTGAAGAATAATATCGCTTCATTGCTGATGGATCATTTTAATACGCCAGAGAACAGAACCAGAATTATCGATTTGGCTTCAGACTTGGCGGCTACAGATAATCCCGCTTTTCTTGATACTGCTGGCTGGGCTCAATATCAGCAAGGTAACTATCCGCAGGCTGTTTCACTTCTGGATGCGGCTATTGAGAACGGTGGAAAAGGGCCCGTTTACCACTACCACCTGGGTATGGCTTATTTCAAAAGTGATATGAAAGCCCAGGCGAAAGAGCAGTTGGAATTTGCATTGGCTGATGACACGGTTGAGTTTACTGGGAAGGAAGAGGCCCAGAGTACTTTGAGCCAGTTGTAAGGAGCAGGGTAGGCGGTTCGCTTACTGCGCAAGCTACGGCTTGCGGGTTATTTACTAAAAAAGGCCACCTACAAGGTGGCCTTTTTTATAGATGGCCCGCCCGACAGGATTCGAACCTGTGACCAACGGCTTCGGAAGCCGCTACTCTATCCAGCTGAGCTACGGGCGGAGGGCTGCAGTTTTGCAGGCCACGCATGATACCTATGAACGTTGGTTTAGTCTATGTATCTACCGCATATCAGCCTTTTCGGCGGTGATTTGCCTATATTGGCAATAATTAATAGCCCTTAAATTTCCGCTTGGGGCGGAAAGTAGCTATAATTCGCGCCTGTTAATCCGGCGGTGGCCGGAACAAAGGTTTTAGCCAGTATCTGGCGAATAGAGAATGAGGACATCGATAGTGATGAACATGTTAAAAAGCAACGCCGTTAAGCTGATGGGTATCTTATTATTGGGTATGGCAGTGTCTGCCCACGGTGTATCTGACAAGCAGCGTGCTGCGATTGAAGAGCGTATTGCCCCTGCGGGTAGTGTGTGTATGGAAGGTGATAGCAGCTGCGGAGCCGCTGTGGCCTCTTCGGGTGGCGGTGCCAAGTCCCCGGAAGATATCTACAACACCAACTGCATGGCCTGCCACGCCACTGGCGCAGCCGGTGCCCCTAAAATGGGTGATGCAGGTGCTTGGACTGGCCGCATGGATAAAGGTCTGGAGACGGTTTACGCCAATGCTATCAACGGTATCAATGGTATGCCCGCCAAAGGTCTGTGCATGAGCTGTTCTGATGATGATGTTAAAGCTGTGGTTGACTACATTCTTGATAACAGCAAGTAAGTAATTGATTTTTAATAAAAAAAGCCGCTTTTAAGCGGCTTTTTTTATGCTTGCTAATCAGGGCCCTTTAATCACAGGTGGATTTGCGCCCACATTCATCCCCAAGGGATTCATCGCAGGAATCCAGATTAAACCAAAACCATAGATAACAGCGGCCAAAAATAGCGTTTAGCGTCAAAAACAGCGCACACACCGCTGCAATCCACTCAAGAATGCCCATGTCAGGCTGGTTTAAGACCCATAGAGCCACAATCACGCCCAACACAAAGCGGATCATTCTCTCTATAAAGCCCAGGTTTTGTTTAATCATCGATCAGTTACTTTTCAGGGTTATTGGCCTAATGTACGTTTCGGACGAGTTATTGGATGACTAAAAGACCTATTAAGATGACATATAACGGTTGGGCTGAGCAGGGCCTCGTTTCCTTGCTGGATAAGAGTATTAAGACAGGATATTGGCCAGCTATTACTGCTGCAGCTTTTCAATCTCTACTCATATCAAGCCAGTGACCTTAGTGATAAAGGCTAAGTCAGTACCCGCTTCCAGCATGTTGAGTGCAACTTCGCTTATATTTTGCTCTCGACCTTCCGCTCTGCCTTTTAGCCGGCCAATGTCATTATCTCACTCCGTATAGGTTCCGTTCTTTATCAATATAGTTTTCTTTTAATGGCTGGCGGCTATTGGCGCTTAGATAATGAGGTAGAGTTGCTATACTCTCTAAAACGTAAATCCAAGCTATAAACTTAAAACCCAAGGAATTACTGATGAATTTAATCGCAGCCATGATCGGCCTGATCCTATTAGAATATTTTGCCTTCGTTATGATGGTCGGTGCCTTTCGCGGCAAATCCGGTATCCAGGCCCCCGCTATGACGGGCGACCCAAAACTGGAGCGGATGATTCGAGTACAAATGAATACGCTGGAACAAATCGTTGTGGTGATTCCTTCCCTGTGGTTATTCGGTACCTATATCAGTGAAACCTATGCGGCAGGTTTGGGGGCGGTATTTGTTATTGCTCGCATACTTTATTGCCGAGGGTATTTAATCGATCCGGGTAAACGTGCTATTGGGTTTGCTTTGGGTATGTTGGCTACCACTATTTTATTGATTGGCGGTCTTTATGGCGCAGTGGTGGCCAGTTTTTAAGGCATAAAAAAACGCCGGCAAAAATGCCGGCGTTAAAAAGCGTAACACTAACTACTGACTATCCTGGCACAATAGCGGGGCAAACTTAAATAGTATGCCCCAAACTGTTACTTCTCCTAGCTGCCTTAGGAGGCTAACACAGGTGTTCGGGGGAAGAACTGTGGTAACAAGCTAACTATTGCAAACAAGGTGCCAATTATTAGCAAAAAGCATTTAGTCGATATATTGCGCCTTTAATACTTGCTCGCCTTCTTCCCAACGTAGTACGCCGTGGGTCATATACTGTGGAATACCAGAATCAAAAAACTGCCAGGCACAGATCAAAGTATTGTCATCATCACACATAATTTCGCGAGACCACATATGGCCAGGCTCACCGTAGAAGTGACGGGTGGCGTATAGATAGCGGCCATAGGTAGTCGCGTTACCGTGTACATCGGGGCCGTGGAATTGGTAGCGGTTTTTATTGCGGGTGCGCAGGGCTTTAAAGGTTTTATTAATCACACCTTCAATAGTAATTTCCTGTTCGGTATGTAGTAAATTCAGCGGCCTATGTTTAACCGTGACTTTATTGGTGCCGACCAGTTCCTGCTTATTGTTATAGACCTCAAATTCACCACTAAAAGTACCTTCATGCTTCGGTGGAAGTACAAACTGCTTGCCGCCCTGTGCGCGTTCTTTCGTTTGCCAGTCAGCAATTTTTTGTAGCGTTTCCGGGCTTTTGTCATCTGATGGCGTATTGATATATAAACCATTAAAAACACAAACCAGAGTGTCAGCTTCAAACATTTGTGAAGAATACGCCTGAATACCCATCTCTGGAATAATCTGGTTAACGGTGCGCAGGTTTACATTCCAACCGGGTGAGTAATAGTAAGAATCTACCAGCGTGCCAAAGGGACGGCCGCTACCCACAAAATCCGGGCCAGTGTAAATACGGTTTTGGTCACTATCAATAACACCAAACTCAAATTTAGTAGGCAGGTCAAAACGGTGGCGCAGTTCACCCACTGCATCAATACCGGTTTCCATCCAGTAGGTGGTGCGGCCATTATCAAAAGAGCTTTCGCGGCTAATTTTATTCCAGCCAACATGGGTGCCGTCTGGCTCAAATAAGGATGGGGTGCCGTGCCATTCGCCGGTAATGGCTTTTTGGAAATTACTGGGTTGGTCGCTCATGGGTGTCTCCAGAAGGTTGATTGATCATTTATCATTACCGCCTGCGCGGGGATGACAATAGCGCTGTTATGGGTTAACAAAATAAACAAATGTGTAAACCCTGTCAATGTTGATAATGCCGTTTATAATAGAGCCATGATTACCACGACTGAGCAAAAGGCCAAAACCCGGCCCAACGAGGGGCTGATTCTGGCCTCGGCACTGGATTGCTTTACCCGCTATGGCTACCAGCGTACCTCCATGTCGGATATTGCGACGGCGGCGGGTCTATCGCGCACGGCGCTCTATAAATACTATAAAAACAAGGAGCAGGTGTTTAAAGCCCTGAGCCAGCAGGCCCATGACCGGGTGGCGGCGGCCATTATTGAGGCGGCTCAATTAGACGATAGCCTACAAAACCGGCTGTTTGCGATTATTGAGGCCCGTTTGGTGTGGTTTTTTGAGATGTTGTCCTCGGGGCCCCACGGCCGGGAGCTGATTGATCAAAGCCATAGAGCCATTGGTACCATTGGGGCCACGGCCAATAAACGGTTTGTTAAGCGGATTGCCTCGCTATTAAAGGAGGGTGAGCAGGCCGGTGAGCTGGATTTGTCTGCAGAAGGTGTTAGTGCCGATGCTATTGCCGCCATTTTGGTGGATAGCTCTGACGGTATTATTGTGGATGCCAGCACTGAGAAGGCCGCCCGCAAGCGGGTGCGCTTGCTGGTCAATGTCATTTGGGCAGGGATTGAAAAATAGCGTACTAGTTTGCTTGTGTAGCCCTTCAGTATCATCAATAATTCCATCCACTATCGATGACAAGAGCTTAAGGCTACCCGATGAATTGCAAAGTGTATTTTCTGTTAACTACCCCGTTAATTGCCATGCTAGCCGCCTGTGGTGGCAGCAGTGGTGGCTCCGCCTTTACCCTGGGTGATACCAGTGACCCGGATCCGGGTACTATCTCCATCGGCTTTTCCGATGCCCCGGTCGACGATGCTAAAGAGGTGGTGATTGAGGTAGATACCATCACCCTTAAACGCTCCGGCGATGATGTAGTGATTGAAACCTTTACCAGTAGCGACCTGGATATTATTGATGCAGAAACCTTCCAGATTAATTTGCTAGATTACCAGGGCTCAGACCAGGCCATTGTGATTGAAGACCTTGAAGTACCGTCGGGCACTTACACAAGTGTTGAGTTAACCATTTTAAATGATGAGGCGGTGATTGATGACTCCTATGTTATCGAAGTCGATGATACCCAGAAAATTCTTAAAATTCCCTCGGATGATTTAAAGCTGGATGGCTTTGTTGTCGATGAGCCAGAGGAAGAGGGTGATACTCAAACCTTTACCATTGATTTTAATTTGCGCCAGTCGATGACCTATAACCCCGGGCAAGAGCGCTATATTTTAAAACCCAATGGTATTCGTGTGCAGGATAATAGTGGTGACAGAACCATTCGCGGTGATGTGGATTCGGGGTTGTTTGATACTGAAGAAGACTGTGCTGATAAAGAAGATCCCACTGCCGGTAATATCATTTACTTATATGAAGGTACGGAACTTGGCATCGAGAATCTGGCGGATATGTTTGATGAGGATAACTCCAGTACCGATATACCCGATGGCGCTATCGCACCTTATGCCGTCGTTGCGGTGATGGAAGACGGCATGGATAACTGGGCTTATGAATTTGCTTATTTGCCCGCTGGGGAGTACACACTGGTGTTTACCTGTGATGCGGTAGAAGATGACCCTGACGATTATGACGGTTTAACATTGCCGTTACCGGAAGAACAAATAATTGAGTTATCAACAGCTAGTGCCAGTGCAGTGTGTGATTTACCCATTGTAGATAATGAGTGCTCTTAGTAAAAACAGCTGAACTCTTTTATTCAGGCAGAGTCCTATGCAGGTACCCTAACCCTATAACTGTGTAGGTCCCCCATGAAAAAACTCACCCTATGGTTTGCGCTATTATTACCATTAACCTTAATGGCGCAACAAACCCTAAACAGCGGCCCACAAAAAAACCAATTGATTGAACTCTATACCTCCGAGGGTTGCAGCAGTTGCCCGCCCGCCGACCAATGGTTATCTAACTATAAATCCCACCCGCAATTATGGTCTGATATTATTCCCGTGGCCTATCATGTTGATTACTGGGATTATATTGGCTGGCCCGATCGCTTTGCCGCCCCCAGCTATGCTTTACGGCAGCGTCAGCACGCCAGGCAGGGGAATATTAGTCAGGTGTATACACCGGGCTTTGTCGTCAATGGTAAAGAATGGCGGGGCTGGTATCGGTCGAAAAATGCACCGGCTATCGGTGATGCCAATGTGGGCGAACTCACCATAACGATTGAGCAAGAAAAGTTTTCAGCCCGCTTTGATCAACCAGCGGATAGGTTAACCATTGCAGTGATCGGCTTTGATTTAAAAACACCCGTTAAAGCGGGAGAGAATAAAGGCGAATTACTGAATCATGATTTTGTCGTATTGGGAGTAAAAGACTATCAAGTTAGTGGCTCAGCCTGGCAGGGTGAATTGCCTCCTGTTAGCGCAAAATATCAGGATACGCCTTTGGCTATTGCAGCATGGGTTAGCGATAGCCGTTCACTCAAACCCATACAGGTAGTAGGCGGACTTATTGATTAGCGCCGCGATAATGCAATAAATTACCGTCTTTAAGTGTACTGGCAAAGTAAATCAGATAAATACCCATCACCCCGTCATAACCCGCACACAATAAAGGGTACCACTGGGGAGTGCCGCTATTAATAAAAAAGCGGTTGTGGTCAATATCGTAATAGCCGTGCCCTAGCCATAAAAGCGCCAGCATCAATGCTGAATATTTTATCTTCCACTTTAAGAAAACAGCGCCGGCAATAAAAAAGGGTATGCCGAATAAAAATTCATTAAGAATAACACCGCTGCCATCAGCGAAGAGAGCAAAGGCCATATAGATGGATGGCAGGGCAAATAAGGGGGCGGTATAGAGCCAGCCTTCAAGCCGATTTTTTCGGGCAAGATAAAGCGTTAAAACAGCCAGTATTATCCCAATAATCCATTCAACCATAGCCACTAGTCTTTGATATAGCTATCCAGTGTTTTATGAAAATGCCTGACCCTTAACTCCTGGTCACCCAAATACATACCCCTAAACCCTTCGGACTTTAATCCCAATTGATTAATTGAAACATTGTCTGCATCCTGCTGTAGCACATCCGTAATAATATAAGAGATGGGCGTATCGGCAATTTGATCGTAACGGACTTTTTCTTTAAAAAACTTTCTCTCACAGGGAATTTGTTGGCCCTCAGGATAATGCACCAATAAAATCAAATCGTAATACATTTTATTGGGGTCGGTTTCATGAGGGCGATAGCGGAAACCATTCACACCTTCGGGAAATACATTCATGGCAAAGCCGGGGAAAATAAAATAATGATAAACATCGGTCAGCTGCTCATCAGTCATATCTTTATAGGGCGCAGTAATATGCGGTTGATCCTGAATACTGCGGCTAAAGGCGGTTTTTGCTTTCCAGACATCCTCCGGCGCACCTTCATAGGACTCTGCATCCATCCCGTTATAAGCCATCCACTCCTTTAACTCAGGAAACACTTCCGCAGCACCGGTATAGGGTGAGCTTGTAGTGCCGTATTTATTAATCATCCGGCTATGAATACCGTGCAATTCTATTTTGGCCATCTCATCAGACCATTTTAAAATCTGCGGATGCAGGCCACGGAAATGATAACTTTCATTAAAGGCATCACAGGCTACCTTCCAGTTAGAATCCCATAAAAACGTTTTATATTCCAGCAGGCGCATATTTTCAATTTGATAGGGGGCCAGCTGTTCGGGTAGTTCGCCAAGAAAATCCAATAGCGGTTCGGCCTTGCCATCAAGATTAAACCAAATCCAGCCACCCCAAAAATCAATACGAATTTCCTCTAGCCCTAACTCCTCTTTAGGCAGGCCGTCTTTAAATTGGGGGAAAGTATCGGGGTTGGGCACACCTTTAATGGTGCCGTCCGTATTATAAGACCAGGCATGGAAGGCGCATTTAAAAAATTTGGCGGAGTCACAGGGCTTGCCCATCACCAAACGGTTGCCACGATGCTGGCAGACATTATAAAAGCCGCGAATTTTATTATCTTTACCCATTACAAATAAAAACGATTCTTCACCCAGTTCGTGAATCACATAATCGCCGGGGGCATTGATCTCCTCAATCCGTGGGCCAATATTCCACACCGTTCGCCACAGCTTCGACCATTCTTGTTTCATATACTCTGGAGAGCTGAATCGGTCAGAGGCAATACGCTCATTGCCTAAATCCGGCAGTGGCGCATCAGCATCAATGGACGGGGTAAAATATTTATCAGACATGGGTATACCTGTTATTTTTTATTGGTTCAGTTCGGAAGCCAAAAAATTTAATGTTCTTTCATAGGCTCCGCTATCAGTATCAATCAAGACAGCATTTAAATCGGTCACACCGATATCCTGTAAATGTTGGATTTGCTGGCGTAATGATTGCTCATCACCCAGCAGTGCCACATCACCTGGGCCATTGGCATTTTCACGGTCAAGCATGGCGCGGTAAGAAGGAATATCGTTATACATCGCCAGTTTTTCATTAACGCCATCGCGGGCGCTGGCAATATCGTTGGTTAATACAACAGGCATGCCGGCTACAACTCGCGGGGCTGGTTTTGCTGCCGCCTTGGCCGCTGCCATAATGCCCGGCACAATATGCTGTTCAATCGTTTTGGGGCCAGTAAGCCATAATGTCGTTCCGTCCGCATAAGTGCCAGCCACCTCCAGCATTTTTGGACCAAGGGCTGCGACCAAAACGGGAACCTTATGGGTTTCCGGCATATAAAAGGTGGCGTTGACATTAAAAATATCGCCGCTATAGGCAACCGTGCCTTGTTGTAATAAAGGCATAACCACTTGCAGATATTCCCGCATATTATCGGCGGGCTTGCTATACGTTAGCCCCATTTCCTGTTCGATCACATATTTATGCGACAGGCCGACGCCGAGGGTAAAGCGGCCTTGGCTGGCTGCTGCAGCAGTTAGGGCTTGCTGCGCCATTGCCATCGGGTGGCGGGGGTGACTGGCCACCACAGCGGTGCCCAGTTCAATACGGGAAGTAGCCGCGCCGATGGCAGATAGTACGGTTAAGCCGTCAAAACCGTAAATGGTGGCCATCCACACACTATCAAAGCCCAGTTGCTCATAGCGCTGTGCTTCTTTAATTAATCCGCTCATTGTCGGGTCAGGGTCAAAACCGGAACCGGTCATAATGCCCATTCGCATAAGCTAACCTCTCAAGCTGTCGTTATTATTCTATGAAACACCGCTCTGGCCAGAAATGATACTTTATAAATAGTTTTGGCCGATACGGTATGAATTTTTATTGTTAGAATAACGGCTAATCACGTTATACAAATCCAAAGGAAATTACCATGGCCGAAGACAAAATTCTTTATCGCGTCGAAGATAATATTGCGGTGATCACTTTAAATCGGCCCAAGCAGCGCAACGCCCAGGATCTTGACTTGATTTTACAATTGGATGCCGCCTGGACCCGTGCCGCGGAAGATAAGGATGTTAAAGTCATCGTGCTTAATGCCAATGGCCCACATTTTTCTGCCGGCCATGATATTACTCAAGAAGCGATGGACCAGGCTCCGGTAGATTGGCAGGGTGAAGTGATTGCCGACCTCTATCATTCAGAAACCAAACACTATATTGACCTTGGCCGTAAGTGGCGCAATATTCCCAAGCCTTCTATTGCCGCAGTACAAGGCGCTTGCATTGCCGCTGGCCTAATGTTGATCTGGCCCTGCGATTTAATTATTGCCGCCGATGATGCCCGCTTTAGCGATCCGGTAGTTATGATGGGTATCGGCGGTGTTGAATACCATGGTCATACCTGGGAGTTTGGTGCGCGCAAAGCCAAGGAATTATTATTTACCAGCGACTCGGTAGATGCCGCCACAGCGGAGCAGTTAGGTATGGTGAATAAGGTGGTGGCTGTTGACGAACTGAATAATGAAACCATGGCCATGGCCGCTAAAATTGCACAAAAGCCAGCCTTTGGTTTAGCGATGGCCAAGCGCGCCGTTAATCGCACGCTGGATATTATGGGGCAGGATAATGCCATAGAGCAGGTGTTTGATATTCACCAGCTGGGCCATGGCAATGCACAGTCCTATACAGGCCAACCGATTATGGTTGACCTTGGTGGGATGAAAAAAGGTTTAAAGGATTCCTGACACACTGTAGGGTGGATTATAATCCACCTGTTTTGAATGTTCGGCGTTACGGTTTGGTGGATTATAATCCACCCTACTATGCTCTTTGATTAACCCGTGCCATTAACGCTTCGGCGGATTCTTTGCGTTCTGAATAACGGTCAACCAAAAACTCTGCATTGCCCCGGGTTAGCAAAGTAAATTTAACTAACTCCTCCATCACATCGACAATACGGTTATAAAAGCCCGAGTCTTTCATTCGGTCATCGTCATCAAACTCCAGCCAGGCTTTTGCTACAGACGATTGATTGGGGATCGTTATCATCCGCATCCAGCGGCCAAGTACTCTTAATTGATTAACGGTATTAAACGATTGTGAGCCGCCCTCAACTTGCATCACCGCCAGAGTTTTACCCTGAGTTGGGCGTACAGCACCAATACTGAGTGGCACCCAATCAATTTGCGCTTTCATAATCGCAGTCATTGAACCGTGGCGCTCTGGGGAACACCACACTTGCCCTTCAGACCAGGTCATTAACTCACGCAACTCTTGAACCTTGGGGTGGCTTTCATCTTCATCATCCGGTAACGGTAAACCGGAAGGGTCAAAGATACGGGTTTCACAGCCCAGCTCCCGTAAAACCCGTGCGCTTTCCTCAACCACTAAGCGGCTATAGGAGCGTTCTCTTAGCGATCCGTATAACAGTAAAATTTTTGGCGCGTGATCAACTTCACTGCCGTTGGATAATGTATCCTGCAAGTCCGTATTTAACAGGGATAACTCCAAATTGGGCATATCATTCATAACATCATACCTTTAACTTTGCGGAAACCAGTGGCGGGTTTTATTGGCAAATTTAACCAGCGATAACATCACCGGTACTTCAACCAATACGCCAACAACAGTAGCTAAGGCTGCACCTGAGTGGAGTCCAAATAATGAAATAGCAACAGCGACAGCCAGCTCAAAAAAATTGCTGGTGCCAATCAGTGCTGCCGGGGCCGCTACATTATGTGTTAGTCGAATATAGCGGGCTGCAAAGTAAGCAATAAAGAAAATGCCATAGCTCTGGATAATCAGCGGTATGGCAATCATAAAAATACTTTGCGGTTTTTCTAAAATGGTTTCAGCCTGAAACCCAAATAATAATAATACGGTAGCTAATAAACCCACAACGGACAAAGGTTTTAGGCTATCGACAAAACCGGAGATTTGGTTGTGCATAAAGCGCCGAGTCAGATAACCGGCAGCCAGTGGTAACACCACATACAACGCTACTGATAGCAACAAGGTTTCCCAGGGTACCGTAATATCGGTGACACCCAATAGAAAAGCCGTAATCGGTGCAAAGGCAAAAACCATAATAATGTCATTGACGGATACCTGTACTAATGTGTAGTTGGGGTCGCCTTTGGTTAACTGGCTCCAGACAAACACCATTGCAGTACAGGGCGCAACACCTAACAAAATCATCCCGGCAATATATTCATTGGCGGTTTCAGGATTAACAAAATCGGCAAAAATAAAATGGAAAAATAACCAGCCCAGAGCAGCCATCGTAAAGGGTTTGATAATCCAGTTAACGATCAGGGTCAGAATTAAACCCTTAGGCTTTTTACCGACATCTTTAATCGCCGCAAAATCCACCTGAATCATCATGGGGTAAATCATCAGCCAGATCAGTACCGCTATCAGCAAATTGACATGGGCATATTCCCAATTGGCGACCATGGCAAAAGCGGCGGGGAAAAAATTACCCAGCACTACGCCGGCCATAATACTCAAACCAACCCACAGGCTTAGATAGCGTTCGAACATCCCCATTAGTTTTCTCCCAAAGCATTAAAGACCGCCGACAGTTGCTGCTGATCCATCCTGTCTAAGTTATGGCCTAATAATGTTTCAATACGTGTGTGTAATGTAGCGATAGTTTGTCTAAATGCATCGGCAATTTCCTGTTCGCTGCCGTCGACACTGGACGGGTCTGTAAGCCCCCAGTGCACTTTAATCGACTGCCCAAACCAGACCGGGCAGGCTTCACCGGCGGCGGCGTCACAGACCGTAATCACAATATCCGGTTGCCAGCTTTCATGTTCATCCCAGGATTGACTGGATAAACCCGCGGTGGAGATATTGGCCTCTGCCAGATACTTTAAGGAGAGCGGGTGGACTTCGCCAACCGGTTGGCTGCCTGCGGATTTTGCTAGCAGCTGGCCACAGCCAAGATGGTTGGTGATAGCCTCTGCCAAAATACTGCGGCAGCGATTATGGGTGCAAATAAACAGCAGTTTCATTAATTAGCCTCCGGTACTAGCAGCATTGCTGCTTGCGTTCAGGGCGGTCACCCATGGTGCAAATCAGCTGATGGGCGCTATGGAAATAAACTGGGTTATGCTCGGCGGTGGTTTGAATAACAGCCCTGGCCCAGTTGGGTAGGGAGGGGCTGAGACTATAGAAAATCCACTGGCCTTCACGACGATCTTCAAGCAGCCCACACTCCCGGAGCTGGGCCAGATGGCGGGATACTTTAGGCTGGCTGACTTGCAGGGCTTCAGTTAGCTCGCAGACACAGAGCTCTTTTTCCCGGGCAATCAGCAGCAGGGACTTAAGCCGAGTGTCATCGGCAAGGCATTTATAGAATATTAGTGGGTCCATTGACATCACCATATATGGAAAAACAAATATATGGCTATTGTTATATATGGATTTTCATATGTCAATGGCGCTGGTTTGCGGTTATTTACCAGGTAGGGTTCCCATGCCTTTGGCGATAATGCTCAGCATCGTTTCATCGGTGCCGCCGCCAATAGAGACCAGTCGCCCATCTCGGTAGAGGCGAGAAACCGGGTTATCCCACATAAAGCCCATACCACCCCAATATTGCAAACAGCTATCGGCGACTTCGCGAGTTAGCCGGCCGACTTTGAGTTTTGCCATTGAGGCTAATTGGGTGACGTCTTCTCCGGCTACATAGAGATCTGCCGCGCGATAAAATAAAGCGCGCAGGGCTTCTACCTCTGTTTGCAATTCGGCAAGGCGGAAGTGAACCACCTGGTTGTCCAGAATAGGTTTGCCAAAGGCTTCCCGTTCGCGGCAGTACTCGATGGTTTGCTGGATAGCTCTGTCCATGGGCGGCACACAGCTAATGGTAGACAGGCGTTCTTCCTGAAACTGCATCATTTGGTAAGTAAAGCCCATGCCTTCTTCGCCAATCAAATAGCGCTGCGGAACCCGCACATTATCTAAAAAGACCTGAGCGGTATCCGAGGAGCGCATCCCCAGTTTGTCCAGTTTCTCGCTCAGGCTAAACCCAGGGGTGTTGGTAGGCACAATAATCAGTGATTTATTGCGGTGCTTATTGTCGTCAGAGGTATTGGCCAGCAAGCAAATCCAGTCGGCCTGAGTGGAATTGGTTATCCACATTTTGCTGCCGTTAATAATATAGTCATCGCCATCTTTTTTGGCGGTGGTTTTAATCGCCGCCACATCCGATCCGCCGCTGGTTTCACTAACCGCTATTGAGGCGACCATCTCCCCGGTAATCGCCGGAACCAAAAACTCACGCCTTAGCTCATCGCTACCAAAGCGGGCCAGAGCGGGAGTGGCCATAGAGGTTTGCACATCAATCGCCAGCTTAACGCCACCGCAGTGCACATGCCCCAGCGTTTCATTCATTAACATGGCATAACTGTAATCCAGACCAAGGCCGCCGTAGGCCTCGGGCTTATCAATACCCAGCAGGCCAAGGTCCCCCATTTTCTTCATCAGCTTATGGAGTGGGGTCAGCCCCTCTCGCTCCCATTCATCGACATAGGGGTTAATCTCCTTGTCGATAAAGTTCATGATGGTGCGCTGTATTTCGAGGTGCTGTTCGGTGAGTTGCATGGTGTCTGTCCTGGTTTATCGATGTGGTTTATCGGCGGTTTATCGATGTGAGTTATCGGTGTTATAGCGAGTGGCAGCAGGAATAGGCCTGAGGCAAAAGGTTACCAAGCAAGCGCTTGGTATGTAAAGTGAATAATATTGTGTATGATAACTGCTCTTAAAGCAGGTTTGACTATGAAGCATTTAGACACATTGATCGATCAGGGGCAACTGACCGACCCCGATAGTGCCAAAGGGCGCTTGCTGTCTGGCGCTGCCCATCTATTTCGGGAAAAAGGCTACGAGCGCACCACGGTACGTGATATTGCCAATGAAATCGGCATTCAATCCGGCAGCCTATTCCACCATTATAAAAGCAAAGAAGAGATTTTAAAGGCGGTAATGACGGATGCCGTCATTTATAACACCGAAAAAATGCGCGCAGCAGTAGCGGGGCCGAGGGTCCAAAAGAGCAGTTGTTGGCCTGTATCCGCTGTGAGCTGGCCTCTATCCATTCCTCTGATACCGTTGAGGCCATGAGCGTGCTGGTCTCAGAATGGCGCAGTCTGTCTGCAGCCAACCAGCAGGATATCTTAGAGCTGCGGGCTATTTATGAGCAGTCCTGGATTAATGCCCTCACCGCAGCGAAAGAACAGGGGCTGGTTAGCGGTGATGTATTTATTCTGCGCCGCTTTCTAACCGGTGCCCTTAACTGGACGACAAACTGGTACAAATTGGATGGCGGTCTTAGCCTTGAAGATTTAGCGACAGAAGCTTTGCAGCTTGCACTGGGTGTTGGCGAATGACGATGTTAGCAGGGCGCGTTGCTCTGGTCGTCGGAGCCAGTAGCGGTATTGGCAAATCCATCGCGATTAAGCTGGCAAGTCATGGCGCAAAAGTCGTGCTCGCATCCCGTCGTCAGATGGAAGGCGACAAGGTCGTTGCCGAGATTACCGCGCTGGGTGGTGAGGCCTGTTTTATTGCCGCCGATGTGACCAGTAGCGAATCGATAAAGAACTTACTGGCACAAACCGTTAGCACCTACGGCGGCCTTGATATCGCTGTTAATAATGCCGGTATCGAAGGCAGTACGTTTGTGCCCACCGCCGACTATGATGAAGCCACCTTTGATGCGGTGATCAATACTAACGTTACCGGTGTATGGCGTTGCATGAAATACCAAATTCCGCAGTTAAATCATCAAGGGGTGATTGTTAATATGTCATCTATTGCGGGTCTTCGTGGTAATGAAATGATGGGCTGTGCCTATAGTGCCAGCAAACATGCAATTATCGGCTTAACCAAAACCGCTGCCCGGGAATATGCGGCACAGGGTATTCGTATTAATGCGATTTGCCCCGGCGTTATAAAAACAGATATTGCCGAACGCAGTTTACTGCATGATGAAATATTAAAACGACGGGTAGAAAAATTACATCCCATTGGCCGTTTAGGTGAAGTAGATGAAGTGGCAGAGTCGGTGTTGTGGATGGTGTCCGATCAATCTTCATTTATGACTGGGCATGCCATGGTGCTGGATGGCGGCGTTACCGCTTAATTAAAATAATAAGTTGATGGAGGCAGTGACATGTCAATCTATCCTGAATTTCAAACACTCAGTGATATCTCCCGGTATCACTCTCAAGAAAATGCGCAGCGTACGGCATTGGTTTTTGCCGGGCGTGAAACCAGTTATCAGCAATTGGATAACTATGCCAATCAAGTTGCCCATGGCTTATCGGCATTAGTTAAGCCGCAACAGCGTATAGCCATACTGGCTAAAAATAATGATTACTTTTTTGAGTTGTTAATGGGCGCCGGAAAATGCGGTGCTGTTTTGGTCGGGGTTAACTGGCGTTTAGCCGCGCCGGAAGTGCACTATATTCTAAACGATTCCGAGTCCAGGGTATTATTTATTGAAGAAAGCTTTCTGCCTGTTTTGGATCATATTCGCTCACAGCTCCCCTTGCTGGAAACAGTCATTGTACTCATAGAAGGTCAGGGTGAAGACGATTACAGCCAATGGCGAAACCAGCAGCCAGTCACAGAAATCGATCAGGCCGTAACCGGTGCTGATATTGCTATGCAGCTTTATACCAGTGGCACTACGGGTCACCCCAAAGGCGTCGAGCTTTCTCATCGCGCAATTTTAGCGCTGCGCGAAGCCGAGCATTTAGTCGCCGAATGGTCGCAGTGGGACAATACCGATGTGGCCTTGGTGGCTATGCCACTGTTTCATATTGGTGGAACCGCTACGGGTTTAATTGCTTTATATAACGGTTCCGCCGCCGTGATTATGGCAGAGGTTGACCCCGGTGAAATTATTGCGGCCATGCATCACTATAAAGTTACAAGAACCTTTTTTGTACCCGCGGTGATTCAATTATTACTGGATCACCCCAGCTGTAATGCCGAAGCGTTTAAAAGTTTAAAGGCCTTATTATATGGTGCTTCGCCGATACCTGCCGCGTTGCTAACGCAAGCGTTAGAGGTGTTCCAGTGCAGCTTTGCCCAAATCTACGGAATGACAGAAACTGCCGGTTCGATGACTGTGCTGCATCCGGAAGATCATAATGACCCCAAGGCTAAAAAAATGGCCTCATGCGGTAAAGCCTACCCAACCGTTGATATTGCCATTGTTGACCAGTCCGGCAAACACCTTCCCGCCGACACGGTGGGCGAGATAATTATTCGCTCACCTTCGTTAATGAGCAGTTATTGGAAACTGCCTGAGGCTACCGCAAAAACGATGATTGACGGCTGGCTTTATTCTGGTGATGCCGGCTATATGGACGATGAAGGCTACTTATATATCTACGATCGGGTCAAAGATATGATTGTTTCCGGGGGTGAAAATATTTATCCCGCTGAAGTGGAAAGCGTTTTATTTGAACACCCCGACGTCAAAGATATTGCCGTTATTGGTGTGCCCAGTAAAAAATGGGGCGAAGAAGTTAAAGCGGTTGTTGTGGCCAATGAGAACTCAAATCTACAGCCCCAGCAATTAATAGATTTTGCCCGGGATAAAATTGCCGGTTATAAAATACCTAAGTCCGTCGATTTTACGACGGAGCTGCCCCGCAATCCATCCGGTAAATTATTAAAGCGGGAAATTCGTAAGCCCTATTGGGAACATTTAGACAGAGCAGTGAATTAATGATAATAATGATGGAGTCAAGATGATGAGCCGTGACAACTTTTCAGGAACCAATTTGTGTTCTAATCCGCCTTCGTTTGCAGTGCCTCCCTATCAATATAGAAATAACGAAATGTTTACCATGACTATTCGCACTAGTCCTGAGGTATTGCGTGCTTTAGTTCCAGAGCCCATGGTACCCAACCCAGAGAATACGCTGGTGGTTTATATCGGCATGCTAAATATTGCCGAACCCATTGTTCAGCCCTACGGCGAGGCGGGTATTATGATTCCGGTTACTCTGGGCGAGCGAGTGGGTACTTTTATGCCGGTACTCTATCTCGATGAAATCGAACTGCTTATCTCGGGGCGTGAAGTTTGGGGCTTTCCAAAGTTTGGCGGAGAGATTATTTTTAAGCGCGATGAAAAAGGGGTCGCTGCTTCGGTTCGTGATGGTGATGTCAATATTATCAGTGCCAGTATGAGCTTTGAACAACAGGGCGAGCCTATTCCGGTTTATCAGCGCGAACATTTTCTATTAAAGTCTATTCCCTCCGTGACCGGTGACGGTTTTGATATTCGGCAAATTAATACCTGTTTGGTGCGCAATGATCACCGTAAAGAAATCTGGGAAGGGCAGGCCGATTTATCCCTGGCATCAACCGTGCAAAACCCCTTGGCCGATATCCCCGTTGAAGAAGTGATTAGTTCAGTTTATACCGTTGGCGATATTATTCTCGACCAGGGTGAAATGATCTTTGATTATTTGGCCTAAGAAAAAACGAAGGGTTGATGAAGAGTGAGTGGAGAGCCGATGCAAACGTTAAATAATAAAACCGCTATTATCACCGGCGCAGGGCAAGGTGTAGGCAGAGGTATTGCTTTAGCCCTGGCTAGTGCCGGAGCCAATATCGTGCTCTTTGGCCGCACATTATCAAAACTGGAAGAGGTCGCCAAAGAAATTGAGCAGCGGGGCGGCCAAAGTATTTGTCTGGGCGGTGACGTGCTTAATGCGGATGATCTGGCGCAAGTGGTCGCCCTTGCCGTCAACACTTTCGGTGGCATCAATATACTGGTGAACAATGCACAAGTGATTTCGCTGGGCAATATTCTTGATTTTGATGAACAGCAATACCAGCAGGGTATGGATTCAGGCCCATTGGCAACGGTGCGATTAATGCGTGCCTGCCACCCCTATTTAAAAGGCGACGGCGTAGTGATCAACCTCGCCACTCCAGCGGCCTTCCAGGCCGATACCTCTAGCTATGGTCCCTATAATGCCGCCAAAGAAGCCATCCGCGCCTTATCAAGAGCGGCCGCTAGTGAATGGGGCCCTGACCGTATCAGGGTTAATTGTATTTTGCCGATGGCCATGTCGCCTGCCATGGAACTATGGCAAGCAACGGAGCCTGATGCGGTAGCAGCCATGTTATCAGGGGTGCCTATGGGCAAGATTGGTGACTGTGAAACCGATATAGGAGCGGTGGTTTTGTTTTTATGCAGCGCTGCCGGCTCCTATATAACGGGGCATTCACTGCCTCTTGATGGTGGTTATACGCATTTACGTTAAGCATTTATTACACCTATAAGCCATGCTTTAGTGACAACGTTTGCGCCCATCTTTGACCGGCTAATATGACTTTGGTGCTTATATATAAGTTAAAAAAGTGATTTATCTTCGGCCTTCTTCTTGCCAGTTGCCCAGAAAAAACTATAGAATGTCCTCACCTTGAGATAAATAAAAGCGCCAATAAGAGCACTTTATTTATAAAATAATAATGATCATAAAGGAATATATGATGAAAGACCTGGACGCTTGTAGTTCGTTTTTAACCCGTGGCGTGGCCACAGCTTTTTCTCTTTTAGCTTTTTCTGCGCCTTTGTCGGCCGATTACTTTTCTTATAGTTTTGGTGCTGAGGATACTGTCCTGAGTGAAGGCTATGAATTTGCCTGGGATACGGCGATCAGTAATAGCACGCTAATCATTGACGTTATCGGTATTAACAAAGGTGAAGAAGAGTTGCTATTTAATGAAGAATGGGAAATTAAAATAAAATCACCGGATAGTGAT
Source organism: Oceanicoccus sagamiensis (assembly GCF_002117105.1). GTDB lineage: Bacteria > Pseudomonadota > Gammaproteobacteria > Pseudomonadales > Dasaniaceae > Oceanicoccus > Oceanicoccus sagamiensis. Next base: position 1,818,489 of record NZ_CP019343.1, read on the forward strand.
ATCCCTGTTGATCAGGGTATTGGTTATCACAATGATGATGGCTGGTCTATTCAAGTTAAACAGCGCGAACTTGATTACGAGTTATATCAAGGTAATAACGAATTTACGATTACCTCCTTAAGCCTTAATGAAGAGTCGGTATTTGTATCCTACTACTTTGTCGATGACTCCAGCGCTGACAATGATGAGGTGTATGGTTCACTCTGTGTGGGTGACACCTGTGGCGCTGGGCCTACAGTGGTACCTGTACCTGCGGCGGCCTGGTTATTTGGTTCTGCCTTAGTGGGTTTGGTTGGCATCGGGCGAAGAAAATAATTCCCCTTGCTTAAGCAGATCGTTACACCGTTTTTAGGGTGATAAGATTAAACCGGGTTACTTGGAAAAGTAGGTCGGTTTTTCTATTTCATAAAACGCATCGCCAATGGCTTCTATTTTTTCTTCCAGTATGAGCTTGGCGTCTTGCACTCCCCGGTTATAAAAATAAGCGCCCATTTCCTCGGCAATAAAATCCATTAAAAATAAAGCATCAAACTGGGCGATATCCTGGTCCAGTTCCTGTTCAAAATACAGCTTTATTTTTTTGACTAGAATATTTTTTTCTTCATCAGAAAATTCAATGGTAGACATAGGATGACTCTACAGTGATGGGGTGCTGTCGGGGATATCAATCAGAAAGTCAGTGGTGCCGATATCGATATTGTGCTGGGACAGCAAGGTGCTTACCTGACCTCGATGATGGGTCTGGTGATTAAATAGATGGGCAAGTACCTCGGCACAATTGCGTGACCCAGTGCCACCTTTAATAGGTTTGTAGCTCAGATCCAGTTTAAAATCTTCGTTATCAATTTCATCATGGGTCCAGTTGATAATAATATGATCAATAATGGTTCGGTTAAAGTGCAGCTCTTCAAATGAAGCAAAAATAATATCATCCAGCGCTTTGGGTTGTTTAATATCAGTCAGCTGACGTAGTGACGAGTATCGATTCGAGAGCGTTTCAAAGCGTGATAGCCAAAAAAGATCACCCACCATAATATGGTTAAGTGTGCCGAGGATAGAGCCAAAAAAGGCGCCGAGGTCTTTGTTGAGGGTTGCTTCATCCAGTGTCGCCGCCGCCGTATAGACCTGATGATTTAAACGTAGATTATAATTGGCCAGTAATTTGAAATGTTCTTTGCGATCCATGCTCGCCTCCTAAAATAATACTGTGCTTAAGTCACCTGATTTTTAAATGTATTGAGTAGCTTTATCGCTTTACCAGGAAGGATGTTGTGGGTGGCTTTGCCCGGGTCAAAGGATAGAAAGTCAGAAAACCCTTCGACATCCTGACCAGATATATTCTGGTAGGACATGCGCCAATCCGGGAACTCGCGTTCAGCAATGGCTTCTTTTACCAGAACGATAATGCCATTATGCCTGGGGTCTTGCTGAATATTGCTAAACAGAGTCTCCACCGCGGTGGGCTCGCCTTCAATCACCTGCATCACATTGCCGTCATTATAAAGCAGCATGCCGGTGATATCGTGCTGTTCATTTTGGGTTCTGGCACCGATTAAGATCTCCTTTAATTCCGCTTCGCTGAGTAATTGGCTGGTGGAACTGACATATATGAGATGAGAGAGGGGGCTCATGCTGAGGCGTGTCCTTATCTGTTAACTATTATTCTAATTTTACACTGCTAATTTTACGTTAATACGATAGCTTGCCAGAAGCTATATTTAACTTTATACCATGTAATAAAGCTGTCAACATCACGGTGACTTTGGGGTTATAATCCCCCCATAATAATGGACGATAATGAAGGTAGCATGGCAGTAGAGCTAGTATGGGAGTCACAGGAGACTCTACAAGTTATTTATACCGGTGAAGTGACGGGGCAGCAGGCCGTTGATTCTTTATTGGCTATAGGCAGTGACCCCCGTTTCGATCAGCTTCGCTTTATCCTGGGCAATGGTGCGACGATTACTAAAAATATTGCCTCCGATACCGATATTGAGAAAATGACCTCGGTTGCCAAAGCACTGTCTAAAACCAACCCCGGTATTAAAAATGCCGTAGTGATGGGGTCTAATGAGGCGGCTCAGGCGCTGGTAAATTTTTATCAGTTTCTGGCTGAAGATATTGAATGGCAGGTTGATACCTTTACGACTGAAGCAGACGCCAGAGCATGGCTTGCCAGCTTTACTTAAGTGGTCAGCATAAATCCTGTTAGCCCTAATGAAAACCCCAGCAGTGCACCCATCGGTGGGGCAAAATGCTTTTCCAGCTTCACCTGTGGCGCAATATCCTGAAAGATAGAATATAAAATCCCCCCGGCGGCAAACAACATGATGGCAGCAATAGTACTGGCGGCATCGTGTAACCAAAGATAGCCGGTGATACCCGCGGCTGGCCCAAACAGTGCCATGGCGGCAAAGGCTGCGATAATTGTTACAGTACTTTGCGACGATGATGATTTTATTTCACGGTAGGCACTAAACCCTTCAGGCAGGTTTTGCAGGCCAATCAGCGCTGCCAGTAACAGCGCCGTGCTATTACCACTGGCAAAGGCCGCCCCCAGCGCAAGCGACTCAGGAATAAAGTCCGATAACATGGCAGCCAATTGGCTGGCGGGTGTTTTGTGTCTGGCCAGCCATCGATCCAACAGCATAAAGCTCAACCCGCCGCCAATAAAAAAAGCGCAGGCATAAGCGACGGGTAAATGGTTGATACCTTCAGGCACCAGCACCAGGGCGACCGCGGATAATAGAGCGCCGCCGCCAAAGGCGGTGACCGTATGTCGAAACTCCTGTTCGAGCCAGTCAGGGCTGATATGTTCAATGCTGGCGACAAAGGCACCCAAAGGCATCGCCAGGCCTGCCAGCAAGGTGCTGGTAATTACAGTGAGTAGCATAATGAAGTCTTAATGTTATTAAATACTGAATGCTTTACCAGTATCAGTTATCTGCGGATTAATGCCAAGCAGCAAAAAACGGCCACGCCTTTACCGCCGCTAACAGCGTTTCCATACAGCACCGCGGCCCTTGCCTTCGGTGACAATCACTTGGTTCTGCTTCAGCTTGCGCAAAATCATCCTGATATGATCCCGGCTAATTGTCGGAAAGGCTTTGCAGACGTCACCGTAGCGAAAGGGTTGCTGCTGCTGCGAGACAAACCGTTCGATCAGCGCGGTTTTGGAACCGCGGCCGGGGTTAATATTGGCATGTTGAATTTGCCGGTCAAAGCGCTGGTACAGGCGGCGAATTAGCACCCACCAATAGCTCAGCCATGGCAGAGGGTTACTACTGTCACTGCGATTGAGAGAGCGGTAAAAAGCCCGGTTCGTGGCCACCACCTCAGATTCAAGATCAATCGTATTAACAATGCCGTAGCCGCTATCTTGCAACAGATAACGGGCAAGCAATAATGCCAGCCGGCGATTACCGTCAAAAAAGGGAAAGGTTTTCATGAGCGCCATAATAAGCAGGGGAATGGCAATCAGTGCATCTACGCCATTTTGCCGTGCCTGCTTAAAGTCACTCACCAGTTGTTCAATATCGGCGGCAATCGTCTCAGCCCCTGTGGGCACCACCAGATATTTATCCGGTTGGTCCCGCCGTGGAATAGTCAGCTTTACGCTGCGCCAGCGCCCGCCCTGCTGATGTAACTGTTGGTGTAAATCTTTAATCAGCTCAGTGCTTAAGGCTTGGGCATCCAGTGTGGTTAAATAATTCAGCGCTTGCTGGTAATTAAATGCCGGCGATGGATCTTCGGCGGCCATAACCTTGCTGGCCCTAAGCTGGGATTTAACCGCCATACCAGCCAGCAGGTCGCTCGATAGTGCCTGCCTGCTATGGTGTAGCCCTTGCAGATAGCGTACATTGGCTAGCTGCTGGCCAATCGATAGCGGGAATTGCAGTTGTTGGAGTGAGTCTTTGGCTAAAATAGTCACGGCTGTTTATTTTATTAAGGGTTTGTTTGAGGATAATACCCTTAAATAAATGAATATAAAACCGAAAAAGGGGGGTTATTGCCAATAGGCCCCTATTTATGGCCTGGGCTTGAATATGCAGGTCCAGCAGCTTATTGCTGACGCAGAGGTTTTAGTGCCCGGTGAATTTTCTGCAAATGCTCTCCCACCGCAGGCCCCTTAGCCTTGGATACGCCCACCGCCAGAATATCCATCACCGCCATATGTGCCATCCGTGAGGGCAGAGGGGTGTAATTTTCAATATCTTCTTTAACGTCAATATGCAGGGCAATATCACAGCCCTGAGCAACCGGGGTATTGCTGGGAGCCAGGCCAATAATGGTGGCACCGGTTTCTTTTACCAAGGCCATGGCATCCAGTAATACCTGGGTTCGTCCGGATTGGGAAATCGCCACCACCACATCACCCGGCTGTAAGGACATTGCTGACATCGCTTGAATATGGGGGTCGGAGTAGGCGGAAGAGGGGATCTGCAAACGGAAAAACTTATGTTGCGCATCCATGGCGACGGGGCTTGAGGCCCCAAAGCCATAAAATTCCACCCGCCGGGCTTTTTGCAAGACATCAACGGCGGTTTCAATCGAGCGTGTATCGAGGCTGTCCCGCACTTTGTTTAAGGTGTCCACCGCAGAGTCAAACACCTTGATGGTATATTCCCGCGCCGAGTCGTGCTCATTCAGGCTGAACTCTTCATAGCTGGGGCTATGGGCCACATGCTGGGCCAATAATAATTTAAAATCCTGGAAACCATCACAGCCAATGGCTCGGCAAAAGCGCACCACAGTAGGTTCAGACACACCCGCTTTTTGTGCCAGATCGACAATGCGTAGATGAATCACTTTATCCGGTTGGCCAAGAATAAAGTCTGCCACTTTAAGTTCGGACTTGCGTAAATCCGGCCGGGCTAATTCTATGGCGTTGATAATATTAAGAGGCTTCAAGCGATTATCCCGCAGGCTATGGGTTGTTGTTCTGCTATTTATTCTAACGCATTTTTCTAAATAGTCTTATTGATGATTTTTCAACCACCGACAGCTTGATTTTTGCGCCGCCTTTTATAGGAGTAGTTAACCGTAGTCTGCTAGAATGCGCGGCTATGGATGTATCGCATATTCTCAATGATTTAAATGACGCCCAACGGCAAGCCGTGGCTGCCCCTTCCGCTAACTTACTGGTGCTGGCCGGTGCTGGCAGTGGTAAAACCCGCGTATTGGTGCACCGTATCGCCTGGCTTATTCAGGCCGAAGGCGCATCGCCCTACAGTATTCTGTCGGTGACCTTCACCAATAAAGCCGCCAAGGAAATGCGCGCCCGTATTGATGAATTAATGGGCTCATCGGTAGGCGGGGGCATGGGCGCTCCACGGGGTATGTGGGTGGGCACCTTTCACGGTATTGCGCACCGATTATTAAAAGCCCACTGGAAAGAAGCAGGCCTGCCGCAAAATTTCCAAATTCTCGATAGCGATGACCAGCTAAGAATTATTAAACGTATCCACAAAGAGTTAGACCTTGATGAGAGCCACTGGCCGCCCAAGCAATCGCAGTGGTTTATTAATGCGCAAAAAGATGAGGGTCGCCGCTCAGCTCATATTGAAGACTACGGCAAAGATTTAAACCATACCATGATGTTGCGTGTTTACCTGGCCTACGAGCAGGCTTGTGAGCGACAGGGCGTGGTTGATTTTGCTGAGTTATTATTGCGCGCCCATGAGCTGTGGTTAAAACAACCGGCGGTGTTAAAGCATTATCAAGAGCGCTTTAGCCATATTCTGGTTGACGAGTTTCAGGATACCAACACCATTCAATATGCCTGGCTGCGAGTATTAGCGGGCAAGCAAATTCCGGTAGTCGCGGTGGGGGATGATGATCAGTCGATCTACGGTTGGCGCGGTGCCAAGATTGAAAATATTCAGCAGTACTCAAAAGATTTTCCCAATACCCAAATTGTTCGGCTGGAACAAAATTACCGTTCGACCTCGACAATATTACAAGCGGCCAATGCGGTGATTGAAAATAATAGCGATCGCCTGGGTAAAGAACTATGGACCGAAGATGGCGAGGGTGAATTAATCTCTCTCTATGCCGGGTTTAATGAACAGGATGAAGCGCGTTTTGTGGTCGAGCGTATTGAAGAATGGGTTAAGGATGGCAATACCAGAAGCACTTCGTCGATTCTTTATCGCTCCAATGCGCAATCACGGGTATTGGAAGAGGCCTTGATTCGCAGCGGTATTCCCTACCGTATTTATGGTGGCCAGCGTTTTTATGACCGTATGGAAATTAAAAATGCCCTGGCCTATATGCGGCTGATGAATAACCGCGATGATGATACGGCGATTGAGCGGGTGATCAATACACCTACTCGCGGAATCGGTAGCAAAACGGTGGATACTGTACGTGAGTATGCCCGTGAACATAGTTTGTCGTTATGGAAATCCGCCGGCCAGATTATTGAGCAAAAACTCTTGCCTAACCGCGCCGCCACCGCAGTACAAAAATTTATTGATTTAATCAATAGCATGGATGTTGATACCGATGAGGTCACCCTGCGTGAACTTACTGACCATGTGGTAAGTGTTTCCGGCTTAATTGAGTTTCATCAAAAAGAAAAAGGTGAAAAGGGTCAGGCAAGAATAGAAAACTTACAGGAACTGGTGGTCGCCTCAGGTCAGTTTGTGCCTGAAGACGAAACCATCTCGCCACTGCAAGAGTTTCTGGATAGCGCAGCATTGGATGCCGGTGAGCAACAAGCCGATGAATATGAAGACAGTGTGCAATTAATGACCTTGCACTCAGCGAAAGGGTTGGAGTTCCCCTTAGTCTTTTTGGTGGGTATGGAAGAAAATCTATTCCCCCATAAAATGTCGATGGAAGAGTCTGGCCGATTGGAAGAAGAGCGCCGCCTCTGTTATGTGGGCATTACCCGGGCTATGCAAAAACTCTATATCACCTATGCCGAGTCACGGCGTATGTACGGTAATGAAAACTTTAATTCACCGTCGCGCTTTATCCGTGAGATACCCAAAGAACTCGTGCAAGAAGTACGGTTAAATACCACCATTAGCCGCCCGGCCAGTTATTCACCCTCCTCATTTCAGGACCATGCGATTCCAGATACGGGCATTAGTCTGGGGCAGCAAGTGTTACATTCTATTTTTGGCGTGGGCACCGTGGTTAATTTTGAAGGGCAGGGACCCTCTGCCAGAGTGCAGATAAACTTTGATGATGAAGGCAGCAAATGGTTGGTTGTACAGTATGCCAATCTTGAGGCCTTATAAACATTTCCGAGAGATAGTAGAGAATAAAAATCATGAGCACATCCTATAATCGTTTTAGCCCACTTATTATCCTGGCACTGGTAGCAGCGCTAGTGACTGTGAGTTGGCTGCTGGTTATTGAAAGGGCGGCCGAGGTAGTAAAAACAGGCAACGTAGAAAGCGTAGCTGATGGACGTCAGCAGACCTTTCAATGGAAAATGGTCACCACCTGGCCAAAGAATTTCCCGGGTTTGGGTACGGCGCCAGAAAATTTTGCCAAAGTGATTAACGAAATGAGCAATGGCCGCCTAACGGTTAAAGTCTATGGCGGCGGTGAAATTGTGCCTGCGCTTGAAGTGTTTAGTGCGGTTTCCCAAGGCACTGCTGAGATGGGTCATGGCGCCGCTTATTACTGGAAAGGCAAGATTCCATCATCGCCATTTTTTACCTCAGTTCCCTTTGGCTTAACCGCCCAGGAAATGAATGGCTGGTTACACTATGGTGGCGGCTTGGAATTATGGCGTGAGGCCTATGCGCCGTTTAATATTATTCCCTTTGCCGGGGGCAATACCGGTGTGCAAATGGCCGGTTGGTTTAACCGTGAGATTAATTCCATCGACGATATCAAAGGCTTAAAAATGCGCGTGCCGGGTGTTGGCGGCGAAGTCTTTAGTCGAGCCGGTGGTACCGCGGTGACCTTGCCCGGTAGTGAGTTATATACCTCACTGCAAACCGGTGTGATTGATGCTACCGAATGGGTTGCACCTTATAACGATATGGCACTGGGTTTACATGAGGTGGCAAAATATTATTACTACCCTGGCTGGCATGAGCCCGGCCCTACCTTAGAATTAATTATTAATAAAGACGCCTATGATTCACTGCCTGAAGATTTACAAAAAATGGTAGAGATTGCCGCCCGCTATGCCAACCAGGATATGCTGGATGAATATACCGCCCGCAATAATGCCTCATTATTAAATCTGCAAGCAAACCACGATACCGAGCTGCGTAAATTGCCGGATGATGTACTGCGGGCGTTGCACAAAGCCTCGAATGAATATCTGATTGAGGTGGCCAATGAAGATCCCATGGCCGCCAAAGTTTATAAATCCTGGCGTGCTTATGCTGATGGAGTTAAAAACTATCACCATATTTCTGAGCAGGCTTATATCAACGCGCGGGACTTATAATATCCGCTGGCCAGTAATTTAGGTCTGCTCTTTATCCAGCGCTCGGTAACTCATTGCCTCTGTCAGGTGCTGGCTATTAATATCAACGGCCGCTGCCAAATCAGCAATGGTTCTTGCCACCCGTAAGATACGATGATAGGCGCGGGGTGATAAATGCCATTGCATCACCGCCAGCTCTAATAATTCATGGTCTTTCTCGCTTAACGGGCAATGAAGCTCCAATAGCCGATTATCCAGCCGACTATTCGTGCATTGCTGGCGCTGCTGTTGTAAGTCCCTACAGCGCATTACCCTTTTTAGAACCGTGGCCGAAGCTTCTCCAGCTTGCTGCTGTTGTCGCAACGCACTCACCGGTAACCGGTTAACCGTCACCTGCATATCTATCCGATCAAGCAGCGGGCCTGAAATTTTATCGCGATAACGCCGTAGTTGGTCAGGGGAACAGCGACAGGCTTTATGTAAGTCACCATAATAACCACAGGGGCAGGGGTTCATAGCCGCAATTAATTGAAAGTTGGCAGGAAAAACCAATTGCTGATTGGCCCGGGAAATTAAAATCTCACCAGACTCCAGTGGTTCTCGCAGTACTTCTAACACCCTGCGTTGAAACTCCGGTAACTCATCTAAAAATAACACACCATGATTGGCCAGAGATATTTCACCGGGGCGAGGGCTGCTACCGCCCCCTACCAAGGCAATCGGCGAAGCGGTATGGTGAGGGTTTCTAAAGGGACGTTGATAATAATGTCGCGGCGATGATTGTTGGCTAATCGAATAGACCGCAGCCACCTCTAACATTTCCTGCTGGTTTAGCGGCGGTAAAATACCCGGCAGCCTACTGGCAAGCATTGTTTTCCCCGTACCCGGTGGGCCACAGAATAAAAGATTATGGTTGCCGGCGGCAGCAATTTCCAAGGCACGCCTTGCTAGTGCCTGGCCCTTAACCTCGCTAAGGTCAGGGTAGTTGGGTGATGATTGCGATGGGGCTTGGGCGCGCTGTGGTGTTAACAGCTCCCTGTTATGTAAATGTGCCGATAGCTGCAATAAATTATTACAGCTGAAAATGGTCGCCTCTTCACAGAGCGTCGCTTCATCGGTATTGGCCGCCGGTACCACCAATGCCCGTTCCGCTTTGGAACTTTTGATGGCTGCAGCGAGAGCACCTTGTACCGGATGCAACTCCCCGGTTAATCCCAGCTCCCCTAAAAATTCAAAGGTCTCCAGAGTATGATTAGGCAGTTGTTTGGAGGCGGCGAGAATGCCGATAGCGATAGCCAGATCAAATCGGCCCCCCTCTTTGGGTAAATCTGCCGGTGCCAGATTAATGGTGACTCGCCGACTGGGAAATTCAAAGTGAGAATTAATAATGGCGCTGCGCACCCGGTCTTTGCTTTCGCGAACCGCCGTTTCCGGCAGGCCGACAATTGAAAGCGCGGGCAGACCATTCGATAGATGAACTTCAACCCGCACCAGAGGGGCATCAATACCGCATTTGGCGCGGGTATAAACAGTAGCAAGTGACATAGGCTTCCTTCCTTGGAAGTGATCAATAGGTAGGTGTGGTTATTGCTGCTCAACCAGCTCCGTGAGTTGTTGCAATTGTTGCTCCAGTTGATCGATTTTTTCTCGGGACCGATGCAGCACAGCGACCTGAGCATCAAATTCTTCGCGGCTGACCATCTCCAGTTTACTGACCGTGCTTTGGATAACCGCACGCAGATTGTGTTGCAGGTCTTTTTTTATCGCCGAGCCATTTCCGGTCTCAGACACTAGCGTGGATAGCTTATCGGTCAGGCCGGCCACCAGCTTATCGACCATTTCACCCTTACTTTGCATGATATTGTTCCTTGTTGCGAGGCCGCTAGTGTAGCGCAAACAGCCGTCTCTGTACGGCCCAAATCCTCGGTTTTGGCGAATAGCGGGTAACCGCCCCAAATAAGTGCGCCCTTGAGCCATTTAGGCGCTTTTTACCAACTTGGTGCAGTTAAGCAAAACTGTTACGGCCATAGCTCAAAAAAATTGAAAATTTAACCCTTTGATTTATCTACATTTTTATCTCCTTTCAAGCAGCCTATCCGGTTTTAAGCCTTTTTTTGCTCACAATTGGTGCGGTGTGATTAAAACGCCCTTCAACGACCCGCACATTTCGGGTGCACAAGCCCCTGAAACGGCAAAATAAATTGTAAGCTACTGAATTTAAAAGCTTTTTATAAATTGGCACGGCCCATGCTATTGCTATGGTCAACAAATACTTATTCATCACAACCCTTTGATTATTTTGGAGACATTAACAATGAAAAAATTATTAGCTTCTAGCATCGTTGCTGCCACTGCTTTTGCCGGTGTTTCAGCACCTGCCATGGCCGATCTTTCAGCCAACGTTGGTTTCGCATCTGAATACTACTACCGCGGTATTTTGCAGAAAGAATCTTCTGCTTCTGCCGGTATCGATTTTGAACAGTCGGGTTTTTACGCCGGTACTTGGGCTGCTGACGTAGGTGACGGCCTTGAGTACGACATCTATGCAGGTTACGGCATGGAGTTTGGTGATTTCTCTGTTAGCGGTGGTGTAACCGGTTACTACTACACTGGCGAGTTCGATGACACTTATGAAGAAGTTAACCTGTCTGCGGGTTGGAAATTTATCAGCGTTGGTTACAGCGTCGGTGAGTGGGACGGTTTTGGTGAGTCAGAAGATTATGACTTTATCGAAGTGACTGTTGAGCACAACGGTTTCTACGCCACTTACGGTGAGTTTGGTGATGACTTTGATGGTGATTACATTGAAGTTGGTTACGGCGCTGAAGTTGGCGGTTTTGACCTGGGTGTTGCCGGTATCTTCAGCAGCGACGAGTTGTCTGACCAGGAAGATAGCAAAGGCGAGCCAACTGAAAGTGAAGCGATTGTATTCACTCTTAGCAAAACTTTTGATCTGTAATTAAATCCAGATCCCGTTTTAGTGCTTATTTGTCTCCCCCGACTTTGTAACAGCACTAAGTTGTCAGCCGCGTTGCGGCGCGGCTGACTTTTTAAAACTTTTAATTATTCCAGGAGAAGGCCAATGAAACTGGTTACGGCTGTAGTCAAACCATTCAAATTGGACGACGTGCGCGAAGCGCTGTCTGAAATCGGTGTACAGGGTATTACTGTTACAGAAGTGAAAGGTTTCGGACGCCAGAAGGGCCACACTGAGTTATACCGTGGCGCAGAATACGTTGTCGACTTTTTACCCAAAGTGAAAATTGAAGTAGCGATTGCTGAAGCATCGTTAGATCAAGTTATCGAAGCAATCACTAGTGCTGCCAACACCGGCAAAATTGGTGACGGCAAAATCTTTGTTTCTACCCTAGAGCAGGTGATCCGTATCCGCACCGGCGAAACTGGCGAAGAAGCTATTTAAGTTAAGAGTTTTTACTCTGGCTTTTTAACTAAACGAGCTTAGCCTTTTGGAGGGCTGAACAATGGAAAACGAAATTTTTCAATTACAGTATGCGCTCGACACATTTTATTTCTTAATTTGTGGCGCGCTGGTTATGTGGATGGCAGCAGGTTTTGCCATGTTAGAAGCGGGTCTTGTTCGCTCTAAAAATACCACTGAAATCTTAACCAAGAACGTCGCGCTTTATGCGATCTCTTGCATTATGTATATGGTTTGCGGTTACGCGATTATGTACGGCGGCGACATTATGCTTGCCACCATTACTGGCGACGGTGTAACCGGCGCTGAAGAAGCGGCTACTTACGCACCTTCTGCTGACTTTTTCTTCCAGGTAGTGTTTGTTGCTACTGCCATGTCGATTGTTTCCGGTGCGGTTGCTGAGCGTATGAAGCTTTGGGCCTTCCTGGCTTTTGCTGTAGTCATGACGGGTTTTATCTACCCAATGGAAGGTTCCTGGACTTGGGGTGGCAACGCCGTATTCGGTATGTACACTTTAGGCGACTTGGGTTTCTCTGACTTTGCAGGTTCCGGTATTGTTCATATGGCAGGTGCCGCTGCGGCCTTGGCTGGTGTTCTTTTACTAGGCGCTCGTAAAGGCAAGTATGGTCCTAACGGTCAGGTTAACGCGATTCCTGGTGCTAACCTTCCTCTGGCTACATTAGGTACCTTCATCCTGTGGATGGGTTGGTTTGGTTTCAACGGTGGTTCTGTACTAGCTACAGCCAGCGTAGAAAGTGCTAACAGTGTTGCCGTAGTGTTTATGAATACTAACGCTGCTGCTGCCGGTGGTTTGGTTGCTGCTCTTGCAGTTGCCCGCATCCTGTTCGGCAAAGCGGATTTAACCATGGCCCTTAACGGTGCACTAGCAGGTCTGGTTGCTATCACTGCTGAGCCTTCAACGCCAACAGCTCTGCAAGCAACTCTGTTCGGTGCGGTCGGTGGTGTACTGGTTGTATTCTCAATCCTGACTTTAGACAAACTGAAAATTGATGACCCTGTAGGTGCTATCTCTGTTCACGGTGTTGTTGGTCTATTAGGTCTGTTATTAGTGCCTGTAACTAACGACGGTTCAAGCTTCTCTGGCCAGATCATTGGTGCTTTAACCATCTTTGGCTGGGTCTTTATCACTAGCTTGATTGTTTGGGGTGTTCTGAAAGCCGTCATCGGTATCAGAGTCTCTGAAGAAGAAGAGTACGAAGGTGTGGATCTTTCAGAGTGTGGTATGGAAGCCTATCCGGAGTTTACTACTAAGTAAGTGGACTATTTAATAGTGAATGATCAGGGCGCCTTCGGGCGCCCTTTTTTGTGGGGCCAGTATGGTAGGGTGGAATACATTCCACCAATTAGCCTATAGGGATATCAAGCTGGTGGATTACAATCCACCCTACAGCTATGCGAAGTCTCGGATTATAATTTGTTATTTTGCCATTCTGTTTTGCTGATTTTATAGAGCACATGTTCACATTGAGGGTGTGTAGCCTCAATATCTGGATGCATAAAATTTTGTCGGCTATCGTGCATCCCGATTTTTCGCATAACGGCCTTTGAACGATTATTGGCCAAAGTCGTAAATGAGACAACTTCATCTAGCTCTAATATGCTAAACGCATAGTTAAGAGACTCTTTGGCAGCCTCTGTTGCATAGCCTTTACCCCAGTGCTGCCTGGATAAGCGCCAGCCGATTTCCACACAGGGAGAAAAGGGCATACTGTCTGCTGGAATATGCAGACCAACAAAACCAATGAATTTATGGTGCTTGGGTACTTCAACGGCCCAAAATCCCCAACCACGCTTATTGATAAGTGACAGAATCTTATTACCCAGTTCAATACTTTCTTTTGGTGTCTGTATCTTTGGGAAAAACTCCATCACATCCTTATCGCTGCACATTTCGGAAAAAGGAAGAAAATCCTCTTTTGTCCACTGGCGGAGTAGTAATCTATCTGTTTTTATCATGCGATGGTCATGCCCGAATTTTCAAAGAAGATGAAGGGATTTAATTTTAATCCATTATACGGTGGAAGCTTAACAGTTATAGTTTAGCGTTCGATTGAGTTAAAAATAAAATTCATTCGGGTTTAATAAAAATGTTGGTAAATAGTCTTATATGCATTATTTCTAATAAGACACTTAAAGGACAAAAAAACCTACCTCAGGATTAATATTTGTCGGAAATTGAGCATAAGGATTTATAACAGGGAGTAGGGCGGGTATTACCCTGCTGTTATTTTCAACAGACTTTGTGGCAAAAATCTTATTTACCCACATCCGCCGAACCATTAAACGTCGACCACCGTTCAGGCTTAACAATATAGCGTTTCCACTCAGATGGAGTCAGGCTGGCAAGATACTCGCGCCCGGCTTTTTCACCAAGGTAGCGGCAGGCCATAGGCACTTGGTGCTGATCAAAATCATCTTCCGCAATTTCAATCACCGGCCCTTCAATACTGACATAGGCATAGGGCGGTTTTTCGTCTTGCACACAAAGGCTGATACGGGTGCCGATATCCAGTAGTCGGCCCTTGCGTGAATCCGGTTGGGTTTCAAACCATAGATGGCCACCGGGCTCATACCAATACCAGACAGGGGTGCTAAGTGGGCCTCGGTGGGGCTGGTTAAGGCTTAGTATGCCCACATGGATATCTAGCAGAAAATCATCCCGCTGTTTGGGGTTCATCGTGCAATTCATCGGGGCTCCTGCGAAATATTGGTCTGCCAAGGGTGGTGGGTTTTTACTATACAAGGTGTCTATGGTCATAGGGAGGGATTTTGATGGTGGGCCAAAATCAAAGAAACCTTCATTTTCAGCCTAAGTCCTTGCTTTTCAGGCGGTTGCTAGCTAACTTAGCACCCACAATAATCTAAAGAACTACCTGCGATGGCAGGAGACGACTAGGAGAGCAAGTAATGAAACTGATTACCGCGGTTATCAAGCCTTTTAAACTGGACGATGTGCGCCAGGCCTTATCAGAAGTGGGTGTTACCGGTATTACCGCTACAGAGGTTAAGGGCTTTGGTCGCCAGAAGGGCCATACCGAGCTATACCGTGGCGCTGAGTATGTGGTGGACTTCCTGCCTAAAGTAAAACTCGAGATCGCTATTAATGATGATCAGGTAGAAACCGTGATCGAAGCGATTAGTGGCGCTGCCAATACCGGCAAAATCGGTGATGGTAAAATCTTTGTGGCGCCTTTAGAGCATATTGTCCGTATCCGCACCGGCGAAACTAACGAAGACGCCGTATAGACTGCCCCCTCAAGGGCTATGCGCTGGTATAGCCCTTAGCAATATCCCCCAATATTTCTCCTGATCACCGGTCCGAACCGACGCTTCCAAGGCTGCTTGCTGCTGATTGGGCAGGCTACGGATTAGTGCCGCATAATGTTTATTGACGCTGGTCAGTCCCTGTTGCTGGCAACCCAGCCGCAAATCTTGCAGCAGACGGCACTGAAAGATAAATGCTTCGCACTGTTCCTCGGTAGCCAATTGCTGCTCCTCCCGCAGCGGTAGCCAGGGCATAGTCTGCTGCACATAGGCCGCTTGCAAGCCACTGCCAAGCCCAATCTGTTGATTGTTAGCATGAAACAGTGGCGTACTGTTTACGCCGCAACTGGGTGACCGGCTTTTAAAAATATAGCCACACAGGGATGTGCTTAGCGGGTCGATGCTCTGTTGCCGAAATTGCTTGAGCGCCGCGGTGGGGTCCAGGCTTTTATCGTCCCTGCCAATCGCGCTTATTTGGTCACCTGATTGAAGTAATTGAATTGGTGGCCTTGGCGTTGACATGCCCGCACCGACTTCCGGGCAGATCGGCAGTAAAGTTAATGCTTTAGCTAAAATACTTGAAGTGGTTTCTAGCTCTTTGCTGCTGCCATCGTAACGCACCGCTTCGCCATTGAGGCAGGCACTGATGGCAACTTGAGGTTTTTCCGCTGGCTTTTTATGATTAAAAAATAAAAAATCTATTACATTTTTTGGCATGTGAACGTTCGCTAATATAAGAAAAAAGTTTTAGTAAAAATCGCGAATAGATCAAATTATATTAGAACGAAACAGCCTAAATAAACACGGCTAATTCTATTGCTCTCTGTGCCCCATCGTCTATAAATAATCTTCACCTTTTGTTCGTTGTACTCAAGGATAAAATCGATGGTCACAAAAGCGAAGAGTAGTCATAGCAAGATGCCTGGAAAAACAAAACAAACTCCTAAAGATCAAACCCTGGATATTGGGTATATGGGGAGCCGTGAAGAGCGAGCGGACACCCGTACCATTGCCTCCAGAAAACGCCTGCATGATCAGATGAGTGATGATGTAGAAGCCTTTCTGGCCCGCGGTGGGCAGATCAGTAAAATAGACCCCCATGTTACGGCTGACCCTCCCAAGCGACCAGTCAGCCATTATGGCCAGCGACCGATTTAAACGCCTTGTCGCAAATCTTTGGCAATAGAGCTAATAGCGGCGGGGATGTCAGAAAGGCAACTGACCTCACGAGTCGGCCCCTGCTGTGACGCTGTGTCCCCGGCATAGGGTTCCCCGGAAGGATTAAACCAGATGCTATGCCAACCGGCGGCAATAGCCCCGGCAATATCATGCTCATGATTATCCCCAATATGTATCATTTGCTGGGGCTGGGTATTGCCATAGGACTGGGCAGCAAGAAATTGCTCGGGTGCTGGTTTGCTGGCATTGAGTTGCTCTGCGCTAAAGGCAAAATCAAAAAAACGGCCCATCTCTAATTTAAAAATATCGGCATTGCCATTGCTAAGTGCGCCAAGGGAATAGTGCGGGTGCAGTGCTGCCAGCATCGGCTCAGCGGTATCAAAGAAGGTGATATCGTGGCGCGCTTGAATAAAAATATCAAAGGCCTGTTCAGCGATTCTTTGCGCCAGCTTTTCATCATAGCCCACGTTTAACATGGCCTGCTTGACCGCCACCAAACGCAGCCGGGTAATTTGATGGGCCAGCTCAGGTTGTTGTTGGTAAATCTTTATTCGCCAGTGCATAAAATCTTGCGGCGAAAATTGTGCTGTTAGCTTGGGCGCATGCTCACTCAGCCAGTTGTAAACCTGTTGCTCTGCTTTGATCAATACGGGTTGGATGGCCCATAGGGTATCGTCGAGGTCGAAGGTAATCACTTTAATAGGACTGTTGTTCATGGCCGAAGTATATAATAATTACGGCCATGACAATAAATATAAAATATTATCAGCGGCTTATCGCTGTCTCTTTGCTGTTGCTATGCCTGCCTCTCGGCACGATGGCGCAGCCCAATAGCAAGCAATGGCAAAGCTTATTGTTATACAGTGAGTTTGGTGAGTTTTGTACTATGTGTGAAGCCATGTTGCTCTGTACTGAGAGTGAGCAACTGTTGCCACAGCCTGCCGGTTTTCCAATGCCCGATCAGGGTGCCGATCAGAGTGCGACACTCTATCATCTGAAAACACGTTCCTTCTGGTCACAAATCGCCACCATATGGGAATGGTTTGTAGCCAACTTCGATACCATTAATGGTCACCAGCGCCCTGTTGTTATTTATGCCATTGATCAGGGGCAGTGGAGCCCGGGCCGTGTTGAAACATTAACCATTACCGTTGAGCCTGCCCTTATCACCGTTGGCGACTCGGCCATCGACAGAAAAACGCGTCAGTGGTTGGCGGCGGATAACTTATCGGCTAAAGGTTATTGTCAGCGGCTACCGCTCTGGGAAACGCTGGCATTGATCGAAACCAGACAGGTGAATCATGACTGACGTAAGGTTTTGGTCCATGGCGTTTATCAAACAGCATCCGCTAAGATGGTCAGGTAGAGCCCTACATATAGTACTGCGCAGCCTGTTTGGTATTTTTTGGTTGGCGGCGGGTATCAATAAAATCACTAAAGACTGGCTAACGACGGATATATTACAGCAGGCGTTTTTGCAGCGTTTGACGGAGTTACCCCGGATACTTTTGCAGTATTTTATTTGCAGCAGTTTGCCATCCCCTTATCACTACCGATTGCATGGCTGGTCACCGTTGGTGAAATTTATGTAGCAATAGCTTTGTTGCTGGGGGTGACGACACGGCTGGCGGCGGGGCTAAGTTTTTTTATTCTATTGAATTTTGCCATTGGCGGTTACTACGATGCGTCGCTAATTCCTTTTTTCTTATTGTCTTTGCTATTTATGGCGTTTTCATCGGGGCATTGGTTGGGTCTGGATCGACGTTTACACCGTCAGTATCCACATAGCCGCTGGTTTTATTAATTGTCGACTTTGCTGGTTTTTCTATTTGCCCTTGGGTGGGCCTTATCATAGACCTTGGCTAAATGCTGAAAATCCAGATGGGTATAAACCTGGGTGGTGGAGATATTGGCATGCCCTAATAGTTCCTGTACTGCCCGCAGATCACTGCTGGATTCCAGAATATGACTGGCAAAGGAGTGGCGTAACATATGTGGGTGCACGCTTTGGTTAACACCTTGTTGTACGCTATGTTTTTTTAATCGTTGCTGAATAGATCGCTGGCCAAGGCGGCGTCCTTGTTTGGATAAAAATACTGCGTTATCCACCGGCTTGGCATCGGCGCGAACACTAAACCAATCCCGCAGAGCTTTTATCGCAAAACTACCGATAGGCAGTGCGCGCATTTTATTACCCTTGCCGGTGACGGTCACTAAGGCTTTTGATAAGTCGATATCCTGCTGGTTCAAATTAACCAGCTCCGACAGACGTAAACCCGAAGAATAAAAAAGCTCAAGTATGGCGCGGTCTCGTAGGCTTAACCAATCGTCACCGTCGATGGCGAGTAGTTGCTGCATATTATCGGCATCGAGTGCCTTGGGTAATTTCTTGGCTGACTTTGGTGCCTGGATACCCAGCGCGGGGTTATTTTTTTCACCATTTCTGGCGCGGTATTTATAAAAACTGCGCAGGGCAGAAAGCGCTCTTTGTAAACTGGGGCCCGCCAATCCGCCGCGGTGTAATTGCGCCACCCACTGCCTGACATCGGCACTATGGACGAGGGCTGGATCAGCAATTGTGTTGTGTTGGCAGTAAGCAGAAAATTTTTCCAAATCGCGGCGATAGTTGCTGAGGGTATGGGGCGATAACTGACGAGCAACTTCCAAATAATGAAGAAATTCATTAATGCCTTGTTGCCAGTCATCACCTTTGCTTTCAGTCATTAATCGCTCCGCTGGCGATGGGCTTTATAGATAACGCGGTATTAATCGATTTAATACTTCGGCGATATAGGATAAAAATAAAGTGCCCATGGAAGAGCTAAAATGGTGAGGGTCTTTGCTGCCGATCGCGATAACGCCAAGGGGGTTATCGTGGCTAAGGGGCATAATCGCCGCTGAGCCAACCTGTGCTGCCTGATCGGCAAATAAAAATTGCAGTTCTTCTGGTCTTAACACGCCGCAGGTTGCGTTGTTACTTTTTAACAGGCTGGGGATTTTATCAAACGCGTCGTCAACGGCAACCATACGTGAGATAACTTTGCGGTATTGCTCCGGGTTGCCAAATAACGTCAGGTTGGAAAAATCCACGTTAAAATCGCTGAGCAGGCTGCGGTTAAAAGTATTGACGAGACTGTCCAGACCCTGGGCCTCGATCAGTGCCAGTACCAGTTGTTGGGTTTTGTCGTAAAGCTGGTCATTATCTTCGGCATTTTCCATTAAGCCGCCAAGGCGATTGCGCATATCCATATTGCGTTCACGCAGTAGCGTGACCTGGCGTTCTAATAAGGACACTGCCTTGCCGCTGGGGTGGGCCAGTTCGAGCTCTAATAGTAAGTCGTCACGTTTTAGAAAAAATCCGGAATGGCTTTTTAAATATTGGGCAACATCTTCTTCGGTGATGTCTTTTTCTGGGGCGTTATTATTGTTGTCGGCTAGTTCCACATCGTCCTCACTATCTTTTGTTGATCCTTGTGCTGCTGTCTAACGGCAAGCGCTTTAAATCTGTATTTGGCCTTCAAACACATTGGCAGCAGGCCCTGTCATCATAACGGGATGACCTTCGCCATGCCACTCAATTGTCAGGTCGCCGCCGCGTAAATGGGCGGTGACTCGCTGGTCCAGCAGACCGCGCTGTATACCGGATACCACCGCTGCACAGGCACCGCTGCCGCAGGCCAGAGTTTCTCCTGCCGCCCGTTCAAAGACGCGCAGCTTAATTTCGTTGCGGCTAACGATTTGCATAAATCCGGCGTTAACCCGTTGGGGGAATTGGCTATGGGACTCAATCGCAGGCCCCAGTGTTGCTACATCCGCCGTCTCTACATTGTCGACCAGCATCACCGCATGGGGGTTGCCCATAGAGACTGCCCCGATTTCACAGTGCTGGCCGTTTACCTCAATAGTATAGACGTTAGCCTGCACTTCTTCCGTGGTAAAAGGCACTTCGGCAGCCGTCAGGACGGGTTCGCCCATATTGACCTCTACCTGACGGTCTTCTTTGACCCGGAGCTCTATAATTCCACCAGCAGTTTCTACTCGAATGGTGTTCTTGCCAGTGAGTTTTTTATCCCGCACAAATTTGGCAAAGCAACGCGCACCATTGCCACATTGTTCTACTTCACCGCCATCGCCATTATAAATGCGGTAGCGGAAATCGACATCGGGCTGGCGTGGGGTTTCAACGACTAACAGTTGGTCACAGCCGATACCAAAACGCCGGTCGGCAAGCAGGCGCACATGCTTCTCCTGCAGATTAAACCGCTGGGAGATCAGGTCGATCACGACAAAATCATTGCCTAGACCGTGCATTTTGGTAAAACGTAACAGCATAGTGTGTCCGGTTATTCGCTATCAGGTAGTAGTGCTTCGCCTTGCATCAGGCTGGCGATCGTTTCCCGTGCCCGTATTTGATAGGCCTGATCACCATCCACCATGATTTCTGCGGCGCGCCCACGGCTATTGTAGTTGGAACTCATGGTAAAGCCATAGGCCCCTGAAGACGCGACCGATAATAAATCGCCCGCTTCAAGGATTAATTCCCGGTCTTTACCCAAAAAGTCGCCGGTTTCGCAGACCGGGCCTACTAAATCCCAGCTTTTGGTCTCGCCTTCGGTGCGGGGTGTTACTGCCTCAATATTCAGCCAGGCCTTATACAGGGCAGGGCGAATCATATCGTTCATGGCGGCATCGATAATGGCGAAGTTTTTATGCGGGTTTGGCTTTAAGTATTCTACTTTGGTTAGCAAAACACCGGCATTGGCGCTAATGGAACGGCCGGGCTCAAACGCCAGGGTTATCTCTCGGTCGCCCAAACGTTCTAACACTTTGGCTACATACTCAGAGGGTGCGGGGGCTGTTCGTCTCTATAGCGCACACCCAGACCGCCACCCAGGTCCAGATGGCTAATGCTAATACCATCACTGGCCAGTTGGTCGACCAGTGCCAGTACCCGGTCAAGGGCATCCAGAAACGGAGTGACCTCGGTCAGTTGTGAGCCAATATGGCAATCTACACCGATAATGTCGATATTGGGCAGTTCTGCGGCGCGCTGGTAAACCGAAGGAGCCTGCTCAATATCCACACCGAACTTATTCTCTTTTAAACCGGTGGAAATATAGGGGTGGGTTTTGGCATCGACATCGGGGTTAACCCGCAGTGAGATACGGGCTGTTTTTCCCATCTCGGCGGCAACGGTCTGCAACACCTCCAGCTCCGCTGAAGATTCAAGATTAAAGCAGTGAATACCCACCTCTAAGGCACGGCGCATTTCGGCGGGGGTTTTAGCCACGCCAGAGAACACCACCTTGGTGGGGTCGCCGCCAGCAGCCAGTACGCGCTCTAATTCACCTTGAGAGACAATATCAAAGCCGGCACCAAGTTTGGCCAGTACATTTAATACCGCAATATTGGAGTTGGCTTTTACCGCATAGCAGATCAGATGGTCGCGACCTGCCAGTGCGCTCTGGTAAGACAGAAACTGCTGCTCAAAATAGGCTCTGGAGTACACATAGGTGGGTGTACCAAAGCGTTCGGCAATTTGGGCTAAAGGAACATTTTCGGCATATAGTTCGCCGTTGCGATACTCAAAAGCATCCATTGTTTTCACCTGTATAAAAAGTCTTGAATGAGGGTTAGTCTAGGCTATCGGTGGGCTCAGAGGCCTTGGGTTTGTCTTTTTCGTCCGAGGTCTGTGCGCTGGCGGTCTCACTGGAGACATCCCCAGAAGTGGCACTGGGGTCTTGCGGAAGATACAGCGGGCCCTTCTGGCCGCAGGCGGTCAGAATAAGCAGGCTGCTGACTAAGGCAGTGATGGAAAGTGCGGCCCGGATAAGAGCGGCAACTTCTGTCGTGGTCATGATCTGTTTCCCAATCGTTAATGTCGGCGATTATACCGGCAGAAAGGCTGAACCCCAACGTTAATTTGTTATACTCGCAGACACAGCGGTCAACCATAGCGCTACACAATAAAAAATGTTCGGAGCCCCAAGGAATGATGAGTAAAAGCCCCCGTTATTTAAGCCTGCTAATGCTTGCAGCCACGGCCATCGGTGCTCAGGCAGAGGCGATTGATGACCCCTATGTCATCACCAACCGCAGCCCTTTTGTGCAGATTTATGGTTTGCCAGCAGCACAGAGTGCGCAGCTAGCCGCAGCGGGCTCCAGCAGCGCTGGTTTGCAGTTGGATATCAGCAATAACTTTACTGAAGACAACAAAGGCCGCGAAGCCATTTTTATTGATGGTGAAACTCACCGGGCCAATATCCAGTTTCGCTATGGTTTCAGTGAAGTCCTGGAGCTGGGTATTGATGTGCCTTATCTGAGCCATGATAGCGGTAGTCTGGATAGTGTGATTGAAGATTGGCATGATTTTTTTGGTTTTCCCGACGGTGGCCGTCCCGACTTTCCCCGTGATCAACTTCAGTTTAGTTATGCCCGCGATGGCCAGGTGCTAAGCAGTGTCACCAGCTCGAATGATGGTATCGGTGATGTCAGTGTCAGTATGGCGTACCAGTTATCTCAATCTGACACCCGGCAGTGGGCCCTGCGCAGCGCGGTTAAATTGCCCACCGGCGATGCTGATGATTTGCATGGCTCGGAATCGACCGATCTATCTCTGGGCTTCAATGTCAGTGATCAGGGCTTGCTGCAAAATTATAATATCGCTTTACATGCCAGTGCTGGCGCCATGTGGATGGATGGCGGAGAAGTATTGGAAGAGTTACAGGAAGATTTTGTGCTTTATGGCTCTTCAACATTGAGTTGGCAGGCGACATCATCGATCAGTTTAAAAATACAGTTAGATGCCCATACCGCTTTTTACGACAGCGCACTAACCGAGTTGGGTGATGACTCTGCCCAATTAATTTTAGGTGGTGCTATTCGTTTGGGCCAAAGCTGGGTATTGGATTTAGCGGTCAGTGAAGATATTGCGGTCGATACTGCCCCGGATGTGGTTTTCCATATCGGTATTAAAGCCGTTGCATGGTAACGCTCTAAAGATTTTGCAAGGCGCTATTTAATTCTCGTTCCAGTCGGCGCTTGTGTTGTAAAAAATAAACGGTTTGATGGTTTTTGCCAGACGCTTCATCGCCACAGCGGCTAAGGTCCAGATCGGTGATATAGCAGGGGTAGCGCTCGTGGGAATTGCGGCGGCCCAGAATAAATCGGGCGGCGGTATTAAATAAATCTTTGCCCAATTCCAGTTCGGTAAATTCCTGTTGGTCGCAGTAAATATTAAATAATAAGCGGCCATTAAAATCTTTATCGCCAATTGCCTGTACGTTAAAGAAATTCCCCCCGGATATTTCATTGACTAAATGCCGGCGGGTTAGCTGTACGGCGTTAGCCGCTTCAATAATTTGATAATACTCCAGCTCAAAATGGCTCAGGTCAAAGTTTGCAAAATTAAAGCCATCATTTCCCGTGCCCTGGCTTTCGCTGCTGCGCCGGAATAAGGTGGACTGAATAAATTGGTCCAGTGGTGAGAGCAAACTGTGCTCGTCACGAAACGGTGCGGTAAAGCAGTGCAGGGAGCCCCGTTCATCCATCACATAAATATCGGCAACGGTATCGCGCTGTTGGTAAAACACCTGGATTTGTTCGGGCTGTGCTTGCTGGATAATTGCTTCCAGTACCGAGTGATTTAAACAGTAGCGGTCAAGAACAATAGGGCTATATTGCGCCTGTAGTTTGCCGAGATGGCTGAGCAGGTTGGCATAACCGCCAACACGTTCAATAACCGGGCGGTTATCGATAAACTGCAAGACGTAATACTCTTTTTGAATTTCCAGTATATACCGTGTGTTCGCGGGTCTTGTGCCACTGTAATAACAGGCGGCAATATCACGAAACAGTTCTTCTACCCGCATAGTAATTGCGTTAGAGCGGGTGGGGCAGAAACAGCGAATATCCAGTTTGGGCAAGGTGCCGTTATTGCCCGGTGGCAGCATTAATAAATAATCTTTTAAGCAACGGATTAACGCCAGATCGCCATCATAACGACGGGTGCTGACTTCGCCCCAGCTATTCACCAGTATTTGCTCAACATTCAGTACCAGATTTTCTCGCAGGGCACTGTAGCCCAGACTATCGGTTTGTGAACTTAAGCGCTCAATACCCTGGGTGCGAAAATGGCCTAACGGGTCTACGCCGACGTTAATAAAGAGTTTAATTTGTGTGGGTCGCATCGCCTGGCCAAAGCGGTCGTGTTTTTCTTCACCCTCATCATCATATTGCTTGGCAACCGGTAGTTTTTGTCGCAGGCTGCGAATCATACTGTGTAATTCATATTCGGTGACGCCATGTTCACCTTCAATAATATTGACGCGGGTTGAATGGTCTAACAGGCTGTTAAAGTGGCACCATGCTAGCAGTGTGGTTAAGTCATCAGCGCGCTTAATGGGTTTGTCCCTGACGATATCGCGAGGGATCATTTCTTCTGCGCTTAATGCCCAGGCGGTTTTTTCTTCACCGTATTCAACGGTGGTGGTTTGATAGAAGGTCAGGGTGTCTTCTACTAAACTTTTGGCAATGCCGGGGTTAATCCATTCAATCTTTCCGGCCTTGCGTTCAAAGGCGGCATAGAGTTTTCGCCCCAGTACGGTCATTTCCTGAGAGTTAATCATCGCGGAAGCACGGGTGCGGCGGGCAAATTCCAAAACAAAGCGGTAGCTATTGGTCAGCTCGCGCACCAGTTGTTTTTGCTCTGCCATAACCCGGGCGACTTTCCACTGGTTGCGGGCATCCAAATTAAATAATTGTTCTTTCGGCCAGCGCCATTGGGCCACCAGTTTTTCCATCAGTTGCCGCTGCCAGGATTTAGAGCTGGTACGGCTGGGGCGTGACAGCGGTTTGCCGACCTTAAAATAAAAACAGCGACGCACCAGCTCCAGTCTTTTTAATTCATTGCGCTCGAGTAAATAGTGTTCCAGTTTTCGATAGACGACCACATAAGGGTCTAACTCATCGATATCCAGTTGATCGTTATAGATCGCCCGTTTAAAGCTGGTGCTTAAGGGTTCTACATCCGGGTACTCGGCGGCATAGACTTCAGTCAGCAGTATTTTTAAAACCGACTTATAGGGTGAGTCGATCGCTTTATACAGTTGCCAGACACCGGCGCCGACAAATTCACCGGCGGGGATATGGCCCACACCACCAAAGTCCAGGGTTTCATCCTGACGCACAAAGCGTTTTTTACGCAGGGTATTGGCGTAGTGGTCGTAGTGTTGTTCTTCTTCCGGTGGAATTAACCACCAAATCGGTATGCGCCCGGCAATCAATAAGCCGGTGCGGTAAAACTCATCCAATAATAAATAGTGTTGGCTGCTGCCGCAGTCTTCGGTGGACAGTGACTCCCGCTCACCCAGGCGAAACTTTTCATCTTCCATTAAAAAGAAGTGGGCTTCTAAACCAATCGTCATTGCCCAGCGGCTAATATCATCGCACTTTTGCCGCAGTAGCATGGTTTCTTCATCGTTGATCGGGGGGTGGCAGAGCCAGATATCCAGATCAGAGCTTTCAGATTGTGCCACCGTGCCGCAGGAGCCCATCAGGAATATACCGTTAATCTGCCGCTTCATGGTGGGCTGGCGGCGGTAGGTAAAGCTGCGGCAAAGGCGCTGTGTTTTTTGCACATCCCGCTTGCTGGGGTTATAGCCTGCCAGCCCTGCGGGGGTCTGGTGAGAGACATAGCCCGGCAGCATCGGGTGATTGACGTGAAACATCATCGGCAGTAATTCCAGGAATATCTGCTGACGAGCACCCAGCGCAGACTTGGTCCGGGCCAAACGGGCATTATTGACCTGGAGAAAGCGTTGCTTGATGGTTTTTAAGGTCTTGCGATCGACACCCTGGTCAATCGAAGAGTGGGTTATTTCTAGGGACGACATGGGTCACAGTATAGGCTGCATTGCGGGTTTCTGTGATGTTTATCGGCCGCTAATAGCTTCGCTAAAGCACAAATAGAGAGCACTCTCACATTTCCGCCTTAAGCATCGCCCAATCGAAGCCACAACACCATCGTAGGGTGGATTATAATCCACCATCCCCCACCAGATAAAAGGCACCGTGAACCCTGCCCTTCATCAGCAGTAGCGAGATGTAGTGTTGTTAATGTCAGGAGACTGGGAGGTGGATTATAACCGATCCTGCGAGTTAGTTAGCGCTGACTTAGGCGCTGAGCTGCGCGTTTGGAGGCTTCGATAACCTGTTTAGGAGCTGTTCCGCCAATATGATCACGGGCAGACACAGAGCCTTCCAGTGTCAGTACATCAAATACATCGGCAGTAATCGTATCGCTAAACTGCTGTAATTCTTCCAATGTCATCTCGGAGAGGTCTTTCTCCTGTTCAACACCATAGGCCACGGATTTACCCACAATTTCATGGGCATCACGGAAAGCCACCCCTTTGCGAACCAGATAATCCGCCAGGTCCGTAGCGGTGGAGAAACCACGGCGAGCCGCTTCTTCCATCACATCTTTCTTAGGTTTAATGGCAGGCACCATATCGGCATAGGCTTTGAGGCAGTCCTTCAGTGTGTCGATCGTATCGAACAGCGGCTCTTTATCTTCCTGATTGTCTTTGTTGTAGGCCAGTGGCTGGGACTTCATCAAGGTCAGCAGGGAGATTAAGTGACCATTAACACGGCCAACTTTGCCGCGAACTAATTCGGGCACATCCGGGTTTTTCTTCTGCGGCATAATTGAGGAGCCAGTACAAAAGCGGTCTGGTAACTCGATAAAGTTAAATTGGGCAGAGGTCCAAAGCACCAGCTCTTCACTAAAGCGTGATAAGTGAGTCATTACCAGGCTGGCAAAGGCGGTAAATTCGATCGCAAAGTCACGGTCACTGACTGAGTCCAGCGAGTTTTCAGTCGGCGCATCAAAGCCTAATAGCTCAGCGGTCATGGCTCTATCGATGGGGTAGGTGGTACCGGCCAGAGCCGCAGCACCCAGCGGGCTTTGATTCATCCGGGCACGGCAATCCATTAAACGGCTGTAATCGCGCTCCAGCATTTCATTCCAGGCCAATAGGTGATGACCAAAGGTCACTGGCTGGGCGGTTTGCAGATGGGTAAAGCCGGGCATAATAGTATGGGCTTCGTTACCCGCTAGAGTGGTTAGGCCTTGTTGTAAGCGGGTCAGTTCTTTAGCAATGCTATCTATTTCATCACGTAAATACAGGCGAATATCGGTAGCCACCTGGTCATTACGAGAGCGGCCAGTATGCAGCTTCTTACCGGTAATACCGATCTTATCGGTTAACCTGGCTTCAATATTCATATGCACATCTTCCAGTGTCACTGACCACTGAAATTCACCGGCTTCCACTTCGCTGCGGATAGCTTCCAGCCCGGTTTGAATCTGCTGGTATTCATCTTCGGTGAGTACGCCCACCTTGGTCAGCATCTGGGCATGGGCCAGCGAGCCATTAATATCGTGATGGTACATACGCTGATCAAATTCAACGGAGGCAGTAAAACGCTCAACAAAGGCATCCGTAGGTTCTGAAAAACGTCCGCCCCAAGGCTTAATGGCTGGTTCTTTATCGGTCATGGAGAAAATCACTATCTGGTGGTTGGCTATGGCGCCGGATTATAACAGAAGAGTCAGCAGCCGGTTAGCTATGGCTTTTTCGGTGGCCAATCGTGAGAAAATAAGGAAGCGCTTCAAATATAATGACTTTAGTCTTCCCCTGTGAGGGTTGCTTTAGCCGTCCTCTGCTATAGTTTGAGCACACAAGCCAGTTCTTTAACGCTATGAATAACAACGATAAAACCACCGCCGATCAAGAATTCTTTATTCCTGATTTGTGCAATGTCCAGGCCGTGCTGTTTTTGGTGCTGGTGGCGGAGCTATTGGCCTTTGTACTGGAGCTGGCGGATGGCAGTTTGCAAAGTTTTTCCTGGCAGTCGTTTTCGTTAACCTCCCTCTTTGTACTGTGGTCGTTTTTACTCAGTGCCGCCCTGTTATGCCAAATCCGCCCCAGACTGACTGACTGGCCATTGGCAAAAGCAGCCAGTGCTTGTTATTTATTGATATTAGCGGTGGTGGCCTCCACCAGTATTATGGGGCAGTGGATGTTGCAGGGCGCTCTGGCCGGGGCCGGTGATTGGTCAATCGATGGTTGGCAGCTAACCACGGATATCTTGATCTGTGGGGTACTGGCAGGGATTATCCTGCGCTATTTTTACCTGACCCAGCAGTTGCGGCTTAATCAGCGGGCGGAGTTACAGGCCCGCATTCAAGCGCTGCAATCGCGGATACGCCCGCATTTTCTGTTTAATAGTATGAATATTATCGCCAGCTTGATTGCCGTAGACCAAGAGGCGGCGGAGACTGCGGTTGAGGACTTGGCCGGGTTATTTCGCGCCAGTTTGGCGGAGGCGCAAACCGAGGTAACGCTGGCGGACGAATTAGAATTGTGCCGGCGCTATGCCCGTATTGAACAATTACGTCTGGGTGATCGTTTAAACATGGATTGGCAGTTGGACGATGCGCCCCATAGTCTGCCCATCCCCAGCCTGACATTGCAGCCATTATTGGAAAACGCGATTTATCACGGTATCCAACAGTTACCCAAAGGCGGTGTTGTCACCATCAATGCCGCCTTAAGCGAAGATATAGTAACCCTATCGGTCATAAATCCGGTGATGGAGCATGTGCCCAGTGACGTGGACGGTAATCAATTAGCCCAGGACAATATCCACCGCCGGTTACAAGCGCTCTATGGCCCCAGAGCCAGTTTGACCACAAAGATGGTTGATGGTGATCACCATGCTGTGATTGTCTACCCGGTGGTGGGCCGGGTTGTAGAGTTGGAAAAGGATAGCGCATGAAGGTATTAATCGTTGATGATGAGCCTTTGGCCCGTATGCGTCTGGCCCGATTATTGGAGCAGCAGCCAGACTGCGAGGTGATCGCGGAGGCTGAAACAGGAGAGCAGGCCATTGCGGCCTATAATCAACACGGCCCTGATGTGGTGCTGATGGATATCCGCATGCCGGTTATGGATGGCCTTGAAGCCGCCCGCCATCTCACAAAAAGCGATGAGCCCCCCGCCGTTATTTTCTGCACCGCCTATAACGATTATGCCCTTGAAGCCTTTGAAGCCAATGCTGTCGATTACCTGTTAAAACCCGTCAATAGAGAAAAACTGTCGCTGGCACTGGCCAAGGCGCAAAAGCTTAATCGGGTGCAGCTGTCAGCATTGGTTAGCGATAATCAGGCCGATAACCCTGAGCTCAGCACCGAACGCAGCCATATCTCCGCCAAATCCAGTCGCGGTATCGAGCTGATTGCGATTAACGAGGTGCGTTATTTTCTGGCAGACCACAAATATGTCACGGTCTTTTACTGTCAGGACGGTGAATTAAAAGAGGTGCTAATCGATGACCCGCTTAAGGAGCTGGAGCAGACATTAGCTGAGCAGTTTGTCCGTATCCACCGCAATGCACTGGTGGCGGTCGTCCATATCAGAGGACTGGAGAAAACCGAGCAGGGCGCCCTGTTGAAAATTGCGGATGTGGAGCAGGGGCCTCAAGTCAGCCGTCGGCATATGCCAGCGGTGCGTAAGTTGCTGCAAAGGCTATAAAAATCCGCTTAGGCACTTTGTCCTTAAGCCCCAGTCAATTATTATAGGGGCCTCTAACCATTATTATTGAGTGACACCTGTTATATGTCCGAGCAACTGGTCCGTATTGCCACCCGAGAAAGCCCCTTAGCCTTATGGCAGGCCGAGTTTATCAAGGCCGAGCTGGAGGCTGCCCATCCCGGCCTGCAAGTCGAGCTGCTGGGCATGACTACCCGAGGCGATCAAATTCTGGATTCCCCGTTGGCCAAAATCGGTGGCAAAGGCCTGTTTGTGAAAGAATTGGAAACAGCCCTGTTAGATGGGCGCGCCGATATTGCCGTGCACTCGATGAAAGATGTCCCGATGGAATTCCCTCGTGGCCTGGGGCTATCCATTATCTGTGAACGGGAAGACCCCCGTGATGCTTTTGTCTCCAATCACTATAAAAGCCTGAATGAGTTACCGGAAGGTGCCCGTGTGGGTACTTCAAGCCTGCGCCGTCAATGCCAGATTCGCGCCCAGCGTCCAGACCTTAATATTGTCGATTTACGCGGAAACGTTAATACCCGTTTACGCAAATTGGACGAGGGTGAATACGATGCCATTATTCTGGCCAGCGCCGGCCTATTGCGCCTGAATATGGCCGATAGAATTACCGACCGTATTAGCCCTGAAGACAGTTTGCCCGCCGGTGGCCAGGGTGCTGTCGGTGTTGAGGCCAGAAATAATGACGAGCGGATTAAAACATTATTAGCCCCCTGCATCATCAGGCCACGGCCGAGCGAGTTAATGCAGAGCGCGCGTTAAATTTAAGGTTACAGGGTGGTTGCCAGGTGCCCATTGCCTGCTTTGCGATTGAAAACCCCGATAACAAAAAAGAACTATGGCTGCGTGGTTTAGTGGGCAGCCCCGATGGCAAAACCTTATTACGTAGCGATCGCCGCGCCGATCGCAACTCGGCAGAAGCCTTGGGGATTGCCGTGGCAGAAGATTTATTGGCCCAGGGTGCCGCTGAAATTCTGCAAGCGGTTTACCAGCAATAAATGTCATTGCAGCCGCTATCCGTATTAGTAACGCGGCCACAGGGGCAGGCAGCCCCTTTAATGGCTGCGATTGAACACGCTGGTGGTGACGTCTGGCATTATGCCGTGATGGCCATTGCTGAATTAACTACTGACGAGCAGCGCCAACAGTGCAAGCAAACGATAATGGCACTGGATGAATACCAGCATATTATTTTTATCAGTGGCAATGCGGTTCACTTTGGCATGGAGTGGATTAACCACTATTGGCCACAGCTACCGCTAGGCATTAACTGGTATGGTATTGGCAAGAAAACGGTGGCGCAATTAATCGAGCAGGGGGTGCCCTGTGTCGATAGTGGCAGTAGTGGGGCGATGAATAGCGAGGCTCTGTTACAGCATAACAACCTGCAACAACTGGCGCAGCAAAAAGTGCTGATTGTTCGTGGGGTCGGCGGCCGTGATTATTTGGCGGAGCAATTAAGTCAACGCGGTGCAAAAGTTAGCTATGCTGAATGTTATAAGCGGTTATTGCCCGCGCTGCCTAAAGGCGAGCTAACAGCGATGATAGCGCATAACGCGGTTAATACGGTTTGCTTAAACAGCGGTGAAAGCGTCAACAACTTTTACCAGCTACTGGGTGATGATAGGGCGCCATGGCTAGACCAGCTAACTATCGTTGTTCCCGGTGATAGAGTAAGCGCTATCGCCAGTGAGCTTGGCTTTGCGCAAGTAGTAACGGCGGAAAATGCCAGTGACGAGTCAATGCTGGAGGCTTTAAAGCGTCTTTAGTTTTAGCTCTATAAACTGAGTCTTATAAATAGCCCAATAAATCTAGCCCGATAAACCCAGTCCAATAAATATGGACTTATAAATAATGGAATAACGCGTGGATAATCAACCGCCAGACAATAAACAAGAAGGCTCCCCCGTGGTCATCGAGTCAGCTAACACATCACCAAAGCCTGGGGCGCAAAAAACCGGGCCGGGTTTAGCCCTATGGCTACTAACTCTGGTGATTGCGGTAGCCGGTGTTGGTCTGGGTGCTTTCTTATGGCAGGGTGACACAGCGCAACAGCAAAGCTTGCAACAAAGTCAGGCGGATATTGCCGGCGCAATTCAGCGGGTTGATACCCATGCCGATAATGCCAGAAATCTCCAGCGTCAATTCGACCAGCAGCAAGCTGACAGTCGACAGCAGCAACAGCAGTTATTGCAGCGCATTGATAACTTGCAACAACAATTAAGCAGCCAGCAAAAACGTTTACAGTCCTTATCGACAACCGATCGCAATGATTGGTTATTGGCCGAAGCCGAGTATCTAATGCGTCTGGCTAACCAGCGTTTACTAATGGGCAAAGAAGTTAATGGCGCGTTGGCGTTATTACAATCTGCCGATGCCATTATTAAAGAACTGGACGACAGTGCGCTTTATCCCGTGCGACAGGCCTTGGCCAATGATATGGCGGGACTGCGGGCCGCTGTCAATATTGATATAGAAGGGCATTATTTACAGCTGGCGGCGCTGGCGCAACAGGCGGAGCAATTGCAATTAATTAAATTACCCGAGCTGACCATCAGTGCACCGCAAGAGCCCAAGGTAGAAACCTGGCAGCAACGTTTGGCGGTAGGTTTTCAGGCGGCATTGGATAAGCTCAGCAGCTATATTCAAATTAGCCGCCGCGATGAAGTTTATAGACCCCTCCTGGCGCCGGAATATGAAGCGGCGGTGCGGCAGAATGTTCGGCTGATGTTTGAACAAGCTCAAATGGCCAGTTTAGCGGGCAAGCAAAAACTCTATGAAGATAGCTTATCCAAAGCCCACCACTGGTTAACGACTTACTATACGCTGGACAAAGTGTCGACGGATGCTGTGATTGCGCAGCTGGACAGTTTACAGCAACAGCAGATAGAAATACGCTTGCCGGATATATCCAGTTCCCTACGTGCCCTTAAAAACTATATAGAAACCATTCATCAGGTTAAACCCGTGCAGCCAGCAGAGCCTTCTGAGGAGTCAGCTTAATGAAGCGCTTCTTTATTGCCAGTTTAATCGTACTGATTTTATCGGTGGCCCTGGTGGCGGCTATAGAATTAGATCCCGGCTATATTTTAATTAGTTACCATACCTATACCTTGGAAACGAGTGTCTGGGTGGGTATCGGATTATTTGTGTTGTTATTTTCTGTGGTCTATGGCTTTTTTAGTATGCTGCGCCGATTAATTAGCGGCACCGGTGCTTTGGGCGATTGGTTTTCTGGCCGCGGTTATCGCCGCAGTCAGCAGCAAACCACCAAGGGCTTAATTGCCTTTATTGAAGGTAACTGGCAAAGCTCCCGTAGAATTTTAGCCAGAGCGGCGGCTAAGTCTGAAACGCCCTTATTAAACTATTTGGTGGCTGCCCGTGCCAGTCATGCGCTGGATGATAGCCAGCAAGTTAAAGAGTTTTTAAAAAAAGCGGAAGAAAGTACCAGTGGCGCCGGTATTGCCGTTGGCCTTACCCAGGCGGAGTTGCAATTAAGCAGTGGGCGGCTGGAGCAAAGTCTGGCAACCTTAACTCGGGTTCGTCGCAATGCGGGTAAACACCCCCATGTATTATCGCTACTGGCCCAAGCCTATCAGGGTTTAAATGACTGGCAGGAAGTGCTGGTATTATTACCAGAGCTAAAAAAATATAAAGTGCTATCGCCAGAGGCCTTAGACCAGCTGGAAATTACCGCCTGCAAAGAAAGCATTGTAGACGCCGCTAAATCTCGCAGCGATGCCCTGGAGGGCCTGCATCAGTTATGGCAAGGTTTTTCCAATGCGTCAAAAAGCAATAGTGACCTGGTGGCCTGTTATGCCGAAAATATTATGGCCCTGGGCGGTATGCAGGAAGCCGAGAAGCTTATCCGCAACCGGCTAAAAAAAGACTGGAATAAAACGCTG
The DNA here is from genome assembly GCF_002117105.1 of Oceanicoccus sagamiensis. Taxonomy (GTDB): domain Bacteria; phylum Pseudomonadota; class Gammaproteobacteria; order Pseudomonadales; family Dasaniaceae; genus Oceanicoccus; species Oceanicoccus sagamiensis. The sequence goes on from NZ_CP019343.1 coordinate 1,852,320, forward strand.
GTCTCTCTCTATGGCAAAGTTGCCAGCGATGATCCCGGCCGGCAATTAATCGTCGCTGAAAACTGGTTAAAAGAGCGTAATAATGATGCGGCGCTATTTTTATGTTTGGGCCGCTTATCGCTGCGCAATTCGCTATGGGGCAAAGCCCGTGAGTATTTTGAGCGCAGTTTGCAGTTTGAAGACAGCGGCGAAGTGTGCGCAGAGATGGGCCGCCTGTTAGCGCATCTGGGTGAGCATGAGCAAAGTAGCGAGTATTTTCATCGCGGTTTATTACTGGCCACCGATGGCTTAGTCGATCTGCCGATGCCTGATAAGCGCTGATAAAAACAGCGCTTAGGGGGTGTGCAAACTCCGCAAAAAAATAACCGACTGTTCAATAATTTGTTGCTGCTGTTGTTGATAGCTTATAGTGGCAGTATTCACCGCTTTAATATCCTCTTGATTAAAATGGCCAAACTGAAAATGGTCGCCCCCTTCTATCGCGATATAATTCACATGTTCTGGCATAAACACTTTGGCGTCGGCAAATTTTTGTGGGCGCTTTGGGTTGTGGTGGCTGGTGCCATACAGTGTGGTGATGGGAAGGGTGAGATGGGTGGCCGGGCTGCCCGAGAAGGTATATGAATCCCACATCATTAAACCATCAATCGCATCGGGGTGTTGTTTTAATAAGAGTAAGGCTGCACCCCCACCAATAGAATGTCCGGCCAATGCCCAGACTTTTATCTGCGGATGGGCGGCTTTAATATCGAGCAGTTCTGTTGGAGCAAGGATCGCCATATTACTGGGCATAGGTGCAATAATGGTGACAAAACCCTGCTCGGAAATCTGCCGCATTATCGGTGCATAGGCTTTGGGGTCAGTTAATGCGCCGGGATATAAAACCAGTGCAGTATCGGCAGTGGTGCTGTGTGGGTAAAAACTAATCCAGGGCGCGTTGTTAACCTGAATGGCCTGGTCGCTAATCAGCGCGGACTGAACCTGGGGGTGGGCCCGAAATTTAAGCGCCCAATCGCCGAATAGATTATTTATCATGGCGAGATAGATAAGCAGGCAGCCCAGAGATAATCCAGTTAGTAGCTTCAGTGCTTTTATCATTATCGTTTATTATTCGCGAATTTTTTAGATCATCAACGATATTCCACGATGATGCAAGAGCCATTTTATGTGTGTTATCTGTGGGCAAATAGTTTATGATGCTTTGGCGCCTCGGGAAGGGGCTCGGCTTTTTTGTTAACAGTACTGTAAAGGACTACATTATGAATTTACCTTGTAAGAAAACCCCATCAGTCTCTACCCATATTCAATGGCTTACCCCAGACAGTTTTCACTATTGGCAGGTACAAGGTATTTGCCTGCACCTTTTTCCACTGGACCAATACCGTCTGCCGATCAATGCCGTTAATGAGAGCCATGAACATATTGCCGCGCTTATCCTGCGCGGCGCAGTGGTGCTCAGTGGTCGCCTGGTCCCCATCCCTTCGGACTGCAATAAGCGCTACTACCATATCTCTCGTTTGGTCGCGGTCAGGTTTTATTCGGAACCGATGCTGCATAGTTTGCTAAGCGCTTTAATTGACCGGGCAAAAGCGCTGGGCGCTCAGGGTTTAATGGTGCATGTAAAAGTGCAGTCAGTGGCTACCTACTTAAAGCTGGGTTTTATCAAAGTGATTGCGGTCTATGATCATATTGAAGAGCAGCCGCTGCAAAAAATGTTTTTATTATTGGAATAGTACCCGCAAAAAAAGGGCCGCATTAGCGGCCCTTTATTATCCGGTAATGAGAGTATGACTAAGCTGCCATATTGGCTGCCATGGTATTGAGTTCGGCCGATGATTCCATCATGGTTGCGATGGCTTCTTCGGCTTTTTCACGGTCTAAATGCAAGCGTTCAAACAGCGTATCTGGAATCGGTGTTGATGGGGCATCACCAATACCGTGCTTGCGTAATAAGCGCATGGCAATAAACATCAGGTTGGCATAAGCACTGTCTTCGCCTTCAAAGTCGGCTTCGTTTTGAAAACGAATGGCCGTATTAACTTCTTCCGGCATGCTCCACATACGCATTAACCAGGCGCCGAGTTGCTCTCGGGTCACGCCGAGTAAGTGACGCTCAATATGGCAGTGATTGGAAAAAGGATTGGCTTCCTGATAGCGGCAAATATTTGAAAAATGCGGAGGAAATACTTCCGCTAAAATTAAATAACCAAAGTTATGCAGTAGCCCGGATAAATAGGCCATACCCATGGTAGGGCGCTCTTTAGGCGGAATAGCTCCCACTAATGCCTCAACGGCGGTAGCCGCATAAACAGCTTGTTCCCAATAGGGGGTAAAACCTTTGGCGTTATCTTTGGGTAAGCTGAGCGTTTTGCCCAAAGCCAGACCCAGAGATAAATTCAATACCAGATCAAAACCCAATACCCGAACAATTGCATCGTGCACAGATTTTATTTTTCCCGGTGCCGCGTAATAGGGTGACGCTGCCCAGCTGACCACTTGTGCCGCCAGGGCCGGATCGGTTTCTACAATATCAGTCAGGTCTTTAATATCGGCATTGGGGTCAACCCGCAGTTTGATAATACGCTGTGCTGTTTCCGGCAGCGGTGGAAACTCCAGCGTCTCTTCCAGTCGCTGTTTCATTCTTAGCTGGGTGAAGTTGGCAACGGCGGAGGTGATTTCATCAATATCATCAATATCATCCAGCGATGCCTGGTGAAGCAGCTCTTCATTTACGGTTATGGCGCCAGCACGGGCACCATTAGTCAGTTGCTTAAAGTGTTCTGTCGATATGCTGACCAGGCTTTGCTCGCTGCCGGTGTCCAGCTTTAACTCACTGCCATTAAGCAGCTCCTGATCGATAATAATATCGTAGCCCAATGCCATGGGTACGGTTGGCAGGCGCTCTAATTTAGCCTTGCTGCAAATGGCTTCTACATCCTCGGGGTTGCAGGCCTTTAATTCGCGTTCGGTCAGGCGGCACAGGGCGTCAACATCAAGAATGCTGCCGGTGCTGTAGATCGCTTGCAATTTTCCTTTGCCATCTTGCAAGAGGGTGGTTCTGGCTTCGCCAATCAGGTTGGCACTAGGGTGTGCCTCCACCACGGCAAATTCAATATCGTGTTTGCTTAAGATTTCTTCAATGACAGCTGGCACTGACATGGCTTGCTCCTTCATACAACTTTCTTTGTGTTACTGATTGCCAGTCCGGTTAAATTTGGCGAATCATGTATTTGAACTGAAATTGTAGCTCAAGCTTCAGTTTTTGCTGGAAATGCGGGCGGGAGTTGGCCTGTGTTGTGTGAGTTTGGTCGCATAAATGCCCTTTGGGCGTTTGTTAGGTGGTATCTGGGAGGCTGGGGCTATCGGTCTTCTTTAGACCTGGGCGTATTGCTCGCCGTCCGCCAGCCAGCGCTGGATCAAGGGATCGACGGCATTGGGGTGCTGCTGGAGAAGCTGCTCGGCCACCACTTTAACCTGCTCCAGTAAGTGGCTGTCACGTTCCAGATCGGCAATGCGTAGCTGCATAAGCCCGGTTTGGCGGGTGCCTAACAGTTCGCCGGGGCCGCGCAGTTCCAGATCTTTTTCGGCAATCACAAAGCCATCGCTGCTTTGGCGCATAGTTTGTAAGCGTTGCTTGCCCTGCTGCCCCAGTGGGGATTGATACATCAGTACACAGTGGCTGGCGGTGCTGCCGCGTCCCACCCTGCCGCGCAGCTGATGCAGTTGGGCCAGTCCCAGTCGTTCAGCGTTTTCAATAATCATCAGGCTGGCGTTGGGGACATCGACGCCAACTTCAATCACCGTGGTAGCTACCAGTAAATCCAGCCCGTTTTCTTTAAAGGCCTGCATCACCGAGGCTTTTTCATCTGCCTTCATCCGGCCGTGGATCAAGCCTACATTCAATTCCGGTAATAGTGCTTGCAGATTTTCACAGGTATCCTCCGCGGCCTGAGCCTCCAGTGCTTCGGACTCTTCAATCAAGGTACAGACCCAGTAGGTCTGGCGGCCTTCGCTACAGGCATTGCGGACGCGTTCTACAATTTGCGCACGGCGGGCATTATCAATCACTACGGTGGTAACCGGCGTGCGGCCCGGTGGCAGCTCGTCAATCACTGAGGTATCCAAATCCGCGTAGGCACTCATGGCCAGAGTTCGGGGTATCGGGGTGGCAGTCATAATCAGTTGATGCGGGTGGCCGATGTCGGCGCTAGCTTTTTCTTTGAGCGCCAGTCGCTGGTGAACACCAAAGCGATGTTGCTCATCAATAATGGCCAGTCCCAATTTGGCAAACTGTACCTCGTCCTGGAATAAGGCGTGGGTACCAATCACAATATCCACCTGATGCTCCAGCATTGCCTCCAGCTGTTGTTTTCTCTGCTTGCCTTTAACCTTGCCGGTTAACCAGCCAATGGATAGGCCCAGCGGCTGCATCCAGTGGCCAAAATTAGTGAAGTGCTGCTCGGCGAGTATTTCAGTGGGTGCCATAATCGCCACTTGATAACCGCAGGCCACGGCCTTCAAGGCAGCCAGTGCGGCGACGACGGTTTTACCGGAACCCACATCTCCCTGCACCAGCCTCAGCATGGGTTTGCTTTGCTTCAGATCGTGATTAATCTCAGTGACAACACGCTGTTGTGCACCGGTCAGGGCAAAGCCCAGTTCCTGCAAAAACTCATCGCTTAATCGATCTTCACCAATAAAGGGTGGAGCACCGTGAGCGCGAGTTTGGCTGCGCAGTTTAAGCAGGCTCAGGTTGTGGGCTAATAATTCTTCAAAGGCCAGCCGCTGCTGGTAAGGGTGTTCGCCTTCTCGCAGCAGCCCAACCGGTGCATCGGTGGGTGGTCGGTGCAGGTAGAGCAGGGCCTGCTCCAGGCTCACAGCACTGCCATTAAGTTGCGGCGGTTGTGGCAGCCATTCCACCAGAGTATTGGGTTTTACCAAATTCAGTGCTTGCTGGCTTAACTTGCGCCAGCCCTGTTGGCTAAGGCCTTCGCTGCTGGGGTAAATAGGGGTCAAAGCTTCTTCCATCGGGGCTTGCTGACCGCTGACTAACGTGTACTCCGGGTGGTAGAGCTCAAGGCCACTACTCCCTCGGCGGGCTTCGCCAAAGCAGCGCAGGCGGGTGCCATTACTGAGGTTATTCTTTTGCGCGGCAGAAAAGTGGAAGAAGCGCAGGGTCACCGTGCCGGTGCCATCTTGTAAGCGACAGACCAGACTGCGACGACGGCCAAACACAATATCGGCGGCTTTAACTTCGCCCTCAATCACCGCATCGGCGCCCGCTTGCAATGCGCCAATAGGGGTAATGCGGGTTCTGTCCTGATAGCGCAGGGGCAAATGAAACAGTAAATCCTGAACGCTGCGAATGCTCAGGCCGGCCAGCTTTTCGGCCATTTTAGGGCCGACGCCTTTAAGCTGCTGGACGGGTATTTCATCGAGGGTTTGGTGGCTCAAAACAGCATTACCCACTAACCGCTTTGCCTAAGTGGCACTGACGAATGGCCTGGCTAAGGACATCGATGGCTTGATGGCGAGGGAAGCTGGCCCGCCAGGCCAAGGCTACCGTGCGTTTGGCGCTGTTGGTGGCAAAGGGCCGGGTTAGCAGCGCGCCATCACCATCTTGATGCAGTGGTGCAGCAGAGGCGGGCAGGATAGTGACGCCTAAACCGGAGGCCACCATATATTTGAGGGTTTCCAGAGAGCTGCCTTCCACCACCGATTGCAGCGGGTCGTTGCCGGCGGCAAAGTGTTTACGAAGGCCTGGGCAGGCTTCCAGCACTTGATCACGGAAACAGTGGCCTTCGCCTAGCAGCAAAACCTGTTCTTTTTCGAGCTGCTTGGCGGTAATGGTTTTACGTGTCGCCAATGGGTGGTCTTTGGCTAACAGGACAACAAAGTTTTCTTCATAGAGGCTTTGTGTGACCACATCGGGCTCATTAAAAGGCAGGGCGATTATAATGGCGTCCAGTTCCCCCTGACGCAGTTTCTCCCGCAATACCGCGGTGTAGTTTTCCTCGATATACAGCGGCATTTTGGCGGCTGACTGTTGCAGCTGAGGCACAAAGTGGGGGAATAAATAGGGGCCGATGGTAAAGATAGCGCCAATGGAGAGAGTGCTGCCCAGCGGGTCTTTGCCAAGGTTGGCCATTTCATTAATCACATTGGCTTGCTCCAGTACGGTCTGTGCCTGGGCAATAATCTGTTCGCCCAGAGGCGTGGCGCGGACCTGACTGCGGCTGCGCTCAAACAGGGCGACATCGAGTTCTTCTTCCAGCTTTTTGATGGCAACACTTAAGGTGGGCTGGCTGACAAAGCACTTTTCTGCCGCTTTACCGAAATGGGCGGTTTGATGCAGGGCGACAATATAGCGCAGTTCAGTTAATGTCATGGCGCTTATCCTAAGGTGAGAGCAATAGGCAGTAGATTAATATTTTCTATCGAAAGACGCTATTACTATCAGGGAGTTTATTGATAAAGTGGCGGCTATTGAGTGATGAGAGTGTAGATTGTCGATGACAAATACCCTGATTGTGGGCTGTGGTGATATTGGTATTCCGTTGGGGCAGGCGCTGGCCGCCGAAGGCCATAGGGTTTGGGGGCTGCGCCGCAGCGGACAATTACCTCAGCCTCTGGTTACGCTTAATGCGGATGTGACCGATATGGCTTCTTTGAGCTGTCTGGCGGCGCTAAACTTTGACTATATTGTGGTGACATTAACGCCGGGTGAATTCAGTGACCAGCGTTATCAGGCGGTCTATGTTACAGGCCTGACCAATATCATGGGTGCTTTAACAGCGCCCGCCGGGATTAAGCGGCTGTTTTTTATCTCCAGTACCAGTGTTTACCACCAGGGTGATAGCCAGTGGGTTGATGAGAGCAGTGCAACTGCGCCAACCACCTTTTCCGGTAAGCGCCTGTTAGAGGCTGAACAAGTCGTAGCCGCCAGCGGCATCCACTACAGTATTATTCGCTTTGCCGGTATTTATGGCCCTGGCCGGCGGCGCTTGATTGAGCAGGTGAAGGCGGGGCAGGGTTGTCCAGCATCCCCTCCGTTATATACCAATCGAATTCACCGGGATGATTGTGTCGGTTTTTTGGCCCACCTGATAATGATGGACCGTGCTGGGCAGCCGCTGGAAAATTGCTATATCGGTGTCGATAACGAACCGGTGACGATGTGGGATGTTAAAAACTGGCTGGCAGAACAACTGACTATCGACCCGGGTTCGCTGGATAATAGCGGCGTCACCCGGCGCAGCAGTAAACGCTGTAGCAATGCCCGTTTATTAGCGACAGGTTATAGGTTACGCTACAGCGGCTATCAGCGCGGTTATGGTGAATTACTCGCCGAAGAATCATAAATTGCTTGTTGCTGCGGGCAAAAAAGCCAATAATCTCTCCTAATGTAACAACCATGCAACAATGTCTACTATCAAGGAACAACTATGCACCATTTGATCAAAACATTGGTATTGCTGTCAGCAATGCTATTTTCCTTTACTGCCTTTGCGGCGGACCCTAAAAACTCCCAACGTGATTTCCAACAAATTCTCGACAGCGGAGAGCTGCGTATTGGTGTAGCGCTTTTTTCGCCCTGGGTGATGCGGGCAAAAGATGGCCAGCTGGTGGGCTCCGAGATTGATATGGCACGACGTTTGGCGGCGGATATGGGGATTAAGCCCGAGATCGGTTTGTATGAGTGGACGGCCCTAATCGACACGCTGGAAAAAGGCGAGATTGATATTATTATTTCGGGCATGGGCATTAAGCCTAACCGTGCTCTGCGGGTTAATTTTAGTCGCCCCTATGGCGATGCGGGTATTGGCCTTGCGGCCAATACCGAGTTGACCAAAGATTTCAAAAGCATTGATGATATGAAACGCTCCAGTATCAATATTGGTGTTCAGACGGATAGCGTATCGGCATCGGTGGCCCAGCGTATGTTTTCAAAAACCAATATCAAAACCTACCCAACCCAGGAAGGTTTGGTTGATGCGGTACTGAAAGGCGAGCTGCACGCTATGATTGCTGCCAACCCATTGCCCAGGTTTGTGGCATTACAACATCCTGAAAAAGTGGATATGCCTTTGGTGAAACCGCTATTGGCTTTTAAAGAAGGTATGGCCATCAATAAAGGCGATGCGGATTTTCTCAATTTTATTAATTCATGGGTTGTTGCCCGGACTGCTGATGCATGGATCCCTAGTACCAGACGTTACTGGCTCGAGAGTCTTGAATGGCAGGAGCAGGTGAAGTAATAATGAAGCCCTTAACAAGGAATAATTGTTCACTCTGCCGTTTTCAGCGTGGGGCTTTGGTGGTGCTATTGGCCATCAGCAGCGCCTATGCTGAAAAGCTGAGTGAAGAAGATTTACTGGAACAACAAGAATACCGTAGCGATTTGGAAGAAGTGGTGGTGGTAGGTGCTGAGCCGGAATGGCGTAAGAATATGGATAAGCAGGAAGAGTGGCGCCCCGACCGTTTTAAATTACCAGAGAACCCACCGTCCCGGTCACGCATGGAATGGTTTCCTGAATATACCAAGGATGAGCGGGATAATTATCAAGGTGTTCGGGATCGTACTGGTGAAAATCCGGAGTTTCAAATCTTTAAAATGAAATTTTAGTCCTGTTATTTATCTCTGCGCGTATTATTTGGGAAATATACTTAAGCCTGTGGGGGTGGATTGCAATCCACCCTACTGTGTTCGATGTTGTGGTTTGAAAGCGCTATTGGCTTAAAATGCCGATGCTAGATTATTGTTCTCAGACTCCATGATGCTTTCGTGGGAATGACACGATGGATTACAGCGATAAGATCACTTCCACTTCTATCGACGCTCCTTTTGGCAATGCCGCCACTTGAACGCAAGCTCTTGCGGGAAACGGCTGTTTAAAAACACCGGCCATCACTTCATTCACTTCGGCAAAGTCGCCGAGGTCAGTTAATGAAATATTCACTTTAACCGCATCATCCAGGCTGCCTCCCGCTGCTGCGGCCACCTCCGTCAGGTTGTTAAAGACTTGTTGGGCCTGAGCTTTGATATCGCCGGCGATCAACTCCATGGTCTCTGGGATTAATGGAATTTGCCCCGATAAATAAACGGTGTCGCCGACTTTAACGGCTTGTGAATAAGGGCCTATCGCTTGTGGTGCTTTGTTGGTAGCAATGATTTCTTTTTGGCTCACAATATAATCCTTCTAATTAAAACGGGGAGTAAGCGGGAGTATTAGTGTTTTGCGCGAGTGACTTTAACCACTTCTTTAACCCGGCGAAGATGTTTCATAATTCGCGCCAGATGAATGCGTGAATGGACACCGACGACCACATTAACACTGTTAAGTCTTGGGCCCTCTTCCTCGACATCAATTTTTTCAATATTGGCATCCAGACTATTTATTTTAGTGGCCAATACGGCGATGATACCGCGGCTTTTTTCCAGTTCAACTTTGAGTTCAACCGAGAATTCACCTTCTAAAGTATCATCCCAGCGTAAGGGTACCGAACGTTCCGGGTTGTTACGAAAATCCTGGCTGTTATGGCAGTTATCCGTATGAACAACAATGCCGCGCTCTGAACTGATAAAGCCGACAATAGGGTCGCCGGGTATGGGGTAGCAGCAGCGGGCAAAATTAACCTGGAAACCTTCACTACCACGAATAACCAGTGGCGAGTGGCCGGAGTGTTCCGGGTGACTGGTGTTGCCGTCTTCATCGGTTTCTGCCAGCAATTGGTGGGCGGTCAAAAACGAGACGCGATTGCCTAAACCAATATCTTCTAACACTTCGTTAAAGGTTTGCATGCCAGTATCGCTTAATAATAATTCTTTTTGTTGTTCACTAAGTTGATCGATGCTGGAGTTTAATTCTGCCAGTGCTTTATCCAGTAAGCGCCGCCCCAGTGCAACGGATTCATTGGTCAACTGGTTTTTCAAAAAGTGGCGGATATTGGTACGGGCCTTGCCGGTAACAACAAAGTTAAGCCAGGCGGGGTTAGGTTGCGCACCGGAAGAGGTAATAATTTCTATAGTCTGCCCGCTTTGAAGTTTTTCTGACAGTGGTGCCAAGCGGCGATTAATTCGGCTGGCAACACAGCTATTACCAACGTCGGTATGTACCGCATAGGCAAAGTCGACGGCGGTTGAACCCTGGGGCAGTTCCATAATTTTCCCCTTGGGAGAAAATACGTACACCTCATCGGGAAACAGGTCGATCTTAACGCTTTCAATAAATTCCAGTGAATCACCGGCGCGTTGTTGCATTTCAAGTAAACCCTGCAACCACTGTCTGGCGCGGGTGTGGCTACCGTTCAGTGGTTGGCCTTCGTTGGTTTTATATAACCAGTGGGCGGCGATACCATGGTTGGCCATCTCTTCCATTTCCTGGGTGCGGATTTGGATTTCGATAGGCACGCCGTGCATGCCAAATAAAACGGTATGCAGTGATTGATAGCCGTTGGACTTTGGAATGGCGATATAGTCTTTAAACTGACCGGGCACAGGTTTATATAAACTGTGGATACACCCTAACACCCGGTAACAGGTATCGACGCTGTCCACTACAATGCGGAAGGCATAAATATCCATAATTTCAGAAAAGGACTTTTTCTTGCCGCGCATTTTTTGGTAAATGCTGTACAGATGTTTTTCTCGGCCAACGACCGCGGCTTCATGGCCTTCACGCTCCAGACAGGCCTCAATCGATTCTTCAATTTGTTGAATAATTTCTGTGCGGTTACCCCGTGCCGCTTTGACGGCAGCTTGAATGCGGGTTGAACGCATGGGGTTTAACGTGGCAAAACCCAGGTCTTCAAATTCAACACGAATATTGTGCATGCCTAAGCGCTGGGCGATAGGGGCATACATATCGAGGGTTTCTTTGGCAATGCGCCGGCGCTTTTCCGGTTTCAGCACGCCGAGGGTACGCATATTATGTAAACGGTCAGCCAGCTTAACCAGAATAACGCGAATATCTTTGGCCATGGCCAGGGCCATTTTCTGGAAATTTTCTGCCTGTGCCTCCGCCCGTGTCTGGTCTTCCATCCTGGTGAGTTTGCTGACACCGTCTACCAGATCGGCAACGGCGTCACCAAATTGTTCTTCCAATGCGGCTTTGCTAATACTGGTATCTTCAATCACATCGTGCAGCATGGCCGCCATTAAGCTTTGGTGGTCCATATGCATATCGGCCAAAATACCCGCTACGGCCAATGGGTGGGTGACATAGGGTTCGCCACTGCGGCGGCGCTGACCTTCATGGGCCTGTTCCGCATAGTAGTAGGCGCGCTTGACCTGATTGACTTGTACCGGGGATAAATAGCTGTGCAAAGTACCACCGAGAGCATCGATGTTGTTCACTTCTTCGCGGCTGTCGCGTTGCTGAAAGAAGCTGTATTGCTGCATGTAGTGGTGTGCTCGCTATCTGGGTTGTCATGGCTGGGTTTGTTAAGGTTTTATACCACGACTTTTAGCTAGCGCAAAGGTTTGCGCCAAACGGCAGGCATAAAAAAGGCCGGGTGTGTTATTAACCCAGCCTCTTGCATACTGATGAGTACAACGTTGTCGATCTGTTAGAGCGAAGGGGGTACTTCAGTATTGACCGCCATATCCATATCCAGCACGATCTCTTCAGGTTCTTCTTCCTTCGGATTCATGATTTCAGCGGGGGTGATTACTTCGTCAGCAATTTCACGCAGTGCGATAACGGTAGGCTTATCAGATTCTTCAGCAACCAAAGGTTCTTTGCCGCCAGTAGCCAGGGCGCGGGCACGCTTGCTGGCAACCATAACAAGTTCAAAACGGTTATCAACTTTATCCAGACAATCTTCAACAGTAATACGGGCCATGGTGTGTCTCGTTTGCAGTGTGCATTTAGGTATTTTACGGGTTCAGGGCTAATGCGCTGAGCCGGTCAAAACGGCCGCGCATTGTATCAAACATAGTGTAGCAAAAACAATCAGCGGGCGAGATCAGCGTAAAAGGTCCTCTAATAGGGCCTGATACCGCTGTTTCTGGGGCTCTAAGGCCAGTCGGGCGCTACGGATTATGGCTTTTAGGTCGTCCAGAGCTGTATTAAAATCGTCATTAATGACCAGATAATCGCCCTGTTCATAGTGCGACATCTCGCTCACGGCCTCCGCCATACGCTTGTTGATCACCGTTTCATCGTCTTGCCCACGGTTGGTCAGGCGCTCCTTCAGGGTTGCTTTGGAGGGAGGCATAATGAAAATAGCAATGGTTTCGGGCATCTGGTGTTTGATTTGCAGGGCTCCCTGCCAGTCAATTTCCAGTATGACATCATCCCCTGCGTCCAGAGTTTGCTCTACCCAGGCCTGTGAGGTGCCGTAGTAATTGCCAAACACTTCGGCATGCTCGAGAAAGGCTTGCTCGGCCAACATAGATTGAAACTGTGTATGGGCTACAAAGTGGTAGTTCACCCCATCCTGTTCACCGGGGCGCATGGTTCTGGTGGTATGGGATACCGATACTCTGACCTGTTGGGTAGATTCTATCAGGGCGCTGACCAGGCTGGTTTTACCGGCGCCAGAAGGTGCAGAGATGGTGTAGAGCTTGCCTCTGGTGATATGTTCAGGGGTGGCTGACATTAGTTGGATTTTCCTCGATGCTGCGGTGTTGTTTTATCGTTATCGTGCCGCTTACTCAATATTCTGTATCTGTTCGCGCATTTGCTCAATCAGTACTTTGAGTTCAACAGCGGCTTGGGTGGTATCGGTAACAATGGATTTTGATGACAGGGTATTGGCCTCGCGATTTAATTCCTGCATCAGGAAATCGAGGCGTCGGCCGCAGGCACCACCCTTGGTCAGTACTCGCCTGACTTCTATCAAGTGGGCATCCAGTCGATCCAGTTCCTCATCGACATCGGCTTTTTGGGCCAGTATAACCATTTCCTGCTCCAGCCGGTCGGGATTAAGTTCGGCTTTTAATTCTTCCAGACGCTCTTGCAGTTTTTGTCGCTGGGCTTGCAGGATATCCGGTAACTGCTGTTTAACGGCGCCATTAATATGGCCAATGGTATCCAGTCGCTGCTCAATAAATTGCTTTAAGGCGGCCCCTTCACGTTCGCGGCTTTCCACCAGTTGCTCCAGAGTAACAACGAATAAAGCCAAGGCTTGTTCACAGAGTAGGTCACTGTCGGTTTCTGGCTCCGACATAATGCCGGGCCATTGCAGTAGTTGCAGTGGGTTAAGGGCGGCGGGGTCCCGGAGTTGCTGTTGCACGGTTTCACCAGCACTGATCAATTGCGCCAGCAGTTCTTTATTGACGCTGAGTTGGCCAGAGCTGCCGCCGGCCTGGAACTGAACTCGCAGGCTACACTCGACTTTGCCACGGCTTAGGCTTTTGCGCAGTTTCTCGCGCAGCTCATTCTCAAGTCGGCGCATGGATTCAGGCAGTTTAAAGCTGGGTTCCAGATAGCGGTGGTTGACTGAGCGAATTTCCCAGACCAGAGAACCCCAATCATGTTGAGAGGCCTGGCGGGCAAAAGAGGTCATGCTGCGAATCATAGTGGGTAATACCTGCGAACCAATAAAGGCGTTTATTCTAGCTTGATTGCGGCCCCGCGTCATAGCGTTCATGTGTATAATGCCCGCTCTTTTATCGCTAACCCTTTAGTATGTCAGGATTCAATATGAACAGACCCAGTGGCCGCAGTAATGATCAGCTTCGTGAAGTAACCATCACCCGAAACTTTACCTGTCATGCCGAAGGTTCCGTGCTGGTGACCTTTGGTAATACCAAGGTTATTTGTACCGCCTCCGTTGAAGCTGGCGTGCCGAGATTTTTAAGAGGGCAGGGGCAGGGCTGGATAACGGCGGAATACGGTATGTTACCGCGCTCTACGGGTAGTCGTATGGGGCGAGAGGCTGCCAGAGGCAAGCAGGGTGGCCGCACGGTAGAAATTCAGCGGCTTATTGGCCGCTCCTTAAGAGCCGCCGTTGATTTAACGGCGCTGGGTGAAAACTCTATCACGATTGATTGTGATGTTATTCAGGCTGACGGCGGTACTCGCACGGCTTCCATTACCGGTGCCTGTGTTGCTTTGGCGGATGCCATTAGCTATATGAATGCCGAGGGCATGATTGAAGGCAACCCCTTAAAACAGATGACAGCGGCGGTTTCCGTTGGTGTCTATGAGGGTGAAGCAGTATTGGACCTGGATTATCCCGAAGACTCGAATGCAGAGACGGATATGAATGTAATCATGACTGAAGCCGGTGGTTTTATTGAGGTTCAGGGCACCGCAGAAGGTGAGCCTTATAGCCGTGCAGAGCTTGATAGTATGCTGGCTTTGGCGGAGAAAGGGATTTACGAGTTAATTGATTTACAAAAAGCGGCGCTGGCTGTTTAGCGTGGTGGGTGGGACTACGACTGCATTTCGTAGTCGTAATCCATAATCAGCGGAGCGTGGCTGGAAAAGGTTTGGTTTTTATAAATCGCACCGTATTCAATCACCGGCCTTAGCCCTTCAGAAACAATTTGATGATCGGTTCGCCAGCCGTTTTTGCTGCGATCGCCATCAGGCCACCAGGTAAATTCATCACTATCGGTATTGATCTCGCGGAAGGCATCCGCATATCCCAGTTCATGGAATAGCTGGTCCATCCATTGCTGCTCTTCGGGTAAAGCACCGGACATATCACGGTTTAGCTGAATATCCTGAATATCCGCTTGGGAGTGGGTCATATTCCAATTGCCACAGATAACAAACTCACGGCGTTTATTGCGTACTTTGTTTAAATGGTTTTGAAATAATTCAAAGAACTGCTTTTTATGCGCCTTAGCGGCATCGTCAGCTTTATAGGCGCTGGGTGCGAGCAGGCAACCAATACTGATTTCCTGGAAATCCGCCTGAATATAACGTCCTTCCATATCGTAATCCACAAAGCCTAAACCGGTCATAATGGCCTTGGGCATTTCCTTGCAGTAAATAGCAACACCGTTAGAGTCTTTTTCCACCGCATCAAAGAAATACGGGTTATAACCCTGTGGCCAGAAGGTATCTGCCTGCAGGTCATATTCCTGGGCTTTGAGGTTTTGAATGCAGATAAAGTCGGCATCCTGGTCCAATACCCACTCATAGAAGCCCTCTTTGGCTGCTTCTCGAATACCGTCTGCGCAAAAACTAATGATTCTCATGGTCGCCTCATTACTGTGGACAGCGTATGATACCGAGCTTACAAAGCGAATAGTAAGCAAGCCCTATTGAAAGCTATAACGATGCTCTGATATCTGATAAAGCAGAGTTTGGTGTTATTCACTAGCTACTGGGGGGTATCGATGCCAAGACGCTGTTTTGCTATGATTTTTGTAACAGCATGGCCGCTAATAGAACAAGTTTAGAAACTCCTTGCTAGTAAAGCCAGCAAATTTTTCTTTTTCATACTGTTTAGCCGCTAATAATTTGATGTGTTTAACCGATTAGAGAGCCACAATGTACCCTTATCAACAACAGTTTATTGAATTGGCGATTGCTAAAAGCGCCTTAAATTTTGGTGAGTTCACCTTAAAATCCGGCCGTGTCAGCCCGTATTTTTTTAATGCCGGCTTGTTTTCCAGCGGTGCTGCCCTGGCACAGTTGGGGCGTTGTTATGCCAATGCAATTGTGGAGTCAGGGGTTGAGTTTGATGTGTTGTTTGGGCCCGCTTATAAGGGTATTCCCCTGGCTGCGGCTACCGCCACTGCCCTGGCCGACCACTTTGATCGCGATGTGCCTTACGCCTATAACCGCAAAGAAGCTAAAGCTCACGGTGAGGGCGGAACCATTGTGGGCGCACCTTTGGAAGGTAAAATCCTGATTATCGATGATGTGATTACCGCCGGTACTGCTGTGCGCGAGGTAATGGGTATTATTGCCGATAATGGCGCAGAGCCCGCCGGCGTGGTGATTGGTTTAAATCGTCAGGAACGTGGTAAAGGCGAACTTTCAGCTATTCAGGAAGTCGAACGCGATTACAGCATTCCCGTTATTAACATTGTAGATTTAGGTCAAATTATTGATTATTTGGCTGATCAGCCGGGCCAAAGTGAGAATGTGGTCAAAATTCAGGCTTATCGCGAACAATATGGCGTGTAAACATTCTATACTTGAGGTATTACACGTGTACCTCGATAAAAACAGGGATAATAATTACGCATGTTATTAAACATGGTTGCAATAATGGTTGTAGTGACGCAAATCCAACGTTTGCTGCGCCACTTTTCGGTCTTTACGGTGGCGGCTGTTTTCTTGCTATCTTCCAGTTCCCTGGTGCAGGGGGCTGACCAGCTTTATCGATATATTAATGATAAAGGGGTTCCAGTTATCAATGATAATATCCCGCCGGAGTTTGTGGCCGGTGGTTACGATATTATTCGGCCCGATGGCTCGTTGCTACGCAGTGTCCCCCGCCAGTTGAGCGAGGAAGAATTGCAATTGCGTAATACTGAGGAGTCCCGGGCAAGGTTCCAGGAAGAGGAAGACGCACGTTTGCGGGCCTGGGATGAGTCATTGATGCTGCGTTACAGTGATCTGGATGATATCGAAGCGGCTCAGAGCCGGACTATGCGTGACCTGAAAATCCGGATCAGTATTCTGAAAAGCAATCTGGTGACGATCAAATCCCAAATTGAACGAGAGCAGCAGAAAGCGGCGGATATTGAGCGCCGCGGCGGCACCGTGCCTGAAGATTTAAGTAAGAATATCAACACCTTGAGATTAGAAATTGAAGATACCGAGCAGTCTATTGTGGTGCGTAATGTCGAGATTGAGTCAGTAAAAGCCTCCTATCAGCGTGATATGGATCGCTTTAAGACGCTTATCGAGCGTGTTGAAATGCGCCGTATACAGTCGCAGCCTGCCAAAAGCAATCGGCCAACGTATTACTAGTCAGTTAGTAAGGGCTGTGTGGATGAGGTTGGTTAAGAGCTAAAGAGGGAAAGGGCTGAGAGCTGCGAGTCGTTAGCCGTTTTGGTAACTGGCTTGAGCCATGGGGGTTGAAGAGCCAGCAGCTGTTTCTTTAAAAAATCCATTCATTAATACCGGCCATTGATCCTGCCAGTTTTCGGTAGGCTTGCGCTTAAACTCACTGCGCACAAATTGGCAGATTCGCCCTTCTATGGTTGCCAGGAGTAAATTGGCTGCGATATTCATCGGCATGGTTGGGCGAATACCTTCCTGAATTTCTGCTTCCCTTAGGGTTTGTTTTAGCTGGGTTTCAAAGCGGTCAAAAAATTGAACAACTCTGGCTCGCAGGCGTTCGGTTTCACCGGCTAATGCATCACCCGTAAGTATTCGAGTAATGCCAGGGTTGCGCTCAGTGAAGGCCAGCAACAGGCCCAGTATTTTTTCCAGTTTAACCATGGCTTGATCTTCTTCTTTGAGAATCATATTCACCCGAGTGAAGATAGTTTCCTCAATAAACTCGATCAAACCTTCAAACATTTTAGACTTGCTGGGGAAGTGCCGATAAAGTGCTGCCTCTGAAACGCCTACCTCTTTAGCAAGACGAGCGGTGGTGATTCGTTCACCTGGACTGACTTCCAACATATGGGCCAGTGCCTGGAGAATCTGCTGTCGGCGGGACACTTTTTTCGTCATGAGTATCTTGTGCTTGGAACTGAGTACCGAGTTGGTTTCTCATTTCCTGTTGGTTGTTTTTGTAATGATCGTCAATCCTATCGATTACCGACTAAAGCTGCAATCAAAAACAACAAAAGAAGTGGTTTTTCTGGCGATTTTTTTTCAAACAAAAACGCAAAAAATTTCACGGTTGGAATATTTTTTGCGTTTTTTCCAGGGCATTTTTTTCCGTTATTCAGGCCTATAGGCTGCGATTTGTGATCAGTGTGCCCACACCTTCATCGGTAAAGATTTCCAATAAAACGGCATGGGGAACTCGGCCATCGATAATATGAGAGCTGGTTACACCGGCTTTGACCGCATCCTGAGCGCAACGTATTTTGGGCAGCATGCCACCATAGATAGTGCCATCAGCAATTAAATCATCTACCTGTTGGGTGCTCATGCCGGTGAGCACTTCACCTTGCTTATCCAGCAGACCGGCAACATTGGTTAATAGCATCAGCTTTTCAGCCATTAAGACTTCGGCTATTTTCCCGGCGACCAGATCGGCATTGATATTGTAAGAGCTGCCATCACTGCCCACACCAATCGGGGCAATAACCGGGATAAAGTTGCTGTTGACCAGCATATCGAGAACGCTGGTATCAATGGATTCGACTTCGCCCACATGGCCAATATCGATGATTTCAGGGGCAGTCATTTCCGGGGTTTGCTGGCTGACCTGCATTTTTTTAGCGCGAATTAAATCGCCGTCCTTGCCGGTAATACCGACGGCTTTACCGCCGTTATGATTGAGCAGGTTGACAATCTCCTTGTTGACGCTGCCACCCAGCACCATTTCAACCACATCCATGGTTTTGCTATCAGTGACTCGCATACCGTCGACAAAGCGGGACTCAATATTAAGTTGTTCCAACAAGGTGCCTATTTGTGGCCCACCACCATGGACCACAATGGGGTTCATACCCACCAGTTTCATCAGCACAATATCCCGCGCAAACTGCTCTTTAAGGTGGTCATCGGTCATGGCGTTGCCGCCAAATTTCACCACAATGGTTTTATTGGTGAAACGTTGTATATAAGGCAGCGCCTCAGTGAGTACGTTAGCGACATTGCCAGCGGCATCGCGGCTTAGGGACATGTGTGTTCCTTAAATGTGATCGAAAAGTGGTATTAGAAACCAAACTGAAGGCTATTATCAATGCCAGCCAGTTGATCTTTAAATTGGGATTGTATTCTGGCCATTGCCTCGTCGGTATCGGCTTCAAAGCGAAGAATCAACATCGGCGTGGTGTTTGAGGCCCTGACCAGGCCCCAGCCATCGGGGAAGTCTACGCGCAAACCATCCAGTGTGGAAATCTTGCCGTCTTCAAACTGAGCCGTGCTGACCAACTGCTCAATAATCACAAACTTTTGCGACTCGGTGGTTTCAACTTTTAGCTCCGGAGAGCCGATGCTTTCCGGAAAGGCTTCCAGTTGCAGGTCCAGGTCCGGGTCGGTGGTGCTAAGAATTTCTATCAGTCTGGCCGCGGCGTACATCCCGTCATCAAAACCGAACCAGCGCTCTTTAAAGAAGATATGGCCGCTAAATTCGCCACCCAATAGGGCGCCGGTTTCAGCCATCTTTTCTTTCATAAAGGAGTGGCCGGTTTTCCACATAATGGGGCGGCCACCGTAGTTGCTAATTAGGGTGTTGAGGTTGCGTGTGCATTTAACATCAAACAGGACGTCGGCACCGGGGTTACGAGATACCACATCCTGGGCCAATAACATCAACAGGCGGTCGGCTGGTACTGACTTGCCTGAGGCGGTCACCACGCCCAGGCGGTCACCATCGCCATCAAAGGCAATGCCCAGGTCAGCTTGTTGCTCGTGTACGTGTTTTTTTAAATCCACGAGGTTGGCTTCAACGGTGGGGTCCGGGTGGTGGTTCGGGAAGTCGCCATCGACTTCGCAATAGAGAGGGATTACCTCGCAGCCCAGTTCTTCAAACAGCTGCGGTGCAATGGCACCTGCCACACCGTTACCGGCATCCAGGACGATTTTTAGGGGCTGGGCAATAGCGACATCATTGATAATGTAATCAATATAACTTTGCTCAATATCCTGCGCCTGATACTGGCCCCTGCCGCCGGCCAGGGTGTTAGTGTTAATGCGCTCTTTCAGTGAGCTAATGGCAGCTCCAGAGAGGGCCTTGCCGCCAATAACAATCTTGATGCCGTTATATTCTGAAGGGTTGTGGCTGCCGGTAATCATAACCCCGCTCTGGGTGCCCAGTTGGTGGGTTGCAAAATACATCAGCGGGGTGGGCTGGGTGCCGATATCGATAACATCCCGGCCACTGGCGGTTAGGCCCTTCACTAAAGCATCGCGAATTCTGGGTGAGCTGTGGCGGCCGTCGGCGGCAACAATCACGCTTTGCTGGCCCTGATCCAGAGCTTCACTACCTACCGCCAAGCCTATGGCATAAACTACTTCGTCGGTCAGCTCGGAATCGGCCAGACCGCGAATATCATAGGCGCGAAAGATAGCCTCTGGCAGGTGGTCGGGAAGGGATAAACCGTCCTCGTCCTCCTCGATTTCATCCAGCACTAATAGGGACTCTTCTTCCGGCGGCGCTGCCTTTGCGGGCTCTGGGCTGGGCGGCGGCGGGGGCTCTGGGCTCTGGCTGAGCTTTTCTTTGAGTTGCTCTGCCGCTTGATTAAACCCGGGTAGATTAAAGTCAGGCAGCGTTTTAGTTTTGGCTTTAAGCAATCGCTCTAAATTCTCTGCCAGCGCTTTCTGCAAGGTGATGACGGCATTGGCGGCGGCCACCAGCGTGGCGAGTAAGGCCACTCCCATAATCAGCCAGAGGCTATTGGCACTGTGGCCACTTTTGGCAACCAGCTCCGCGGACGGTGTAAAGTTAAGCTGCCATTGGGAAACGGAAGCTTCTGCGGTGACCAGAAAATCATTATTGCCGGAGATCCCGGTAGAGGTAATCAGGTGGCGCTTGTTTTTAAATTGCTGAATTAACTGGGTCTGCCCCAGACTATTATCCAGTTGGCCAAACAGTGTCCGTAAGTACTGCTCATCCAGGGTGATTAGAATAGCGGCGCTGGCATATTTCTTATCGGTATCTTTAACCGGTTCAGCCAAAGAAAATAACCATTTGCCTTCAAATTTGTAGGCCTCAGGTTCGACGTTATTGCCGTTGCTGACATGGCGTAATAAATCCAGTTCGATATTGTTGCGCAGCTTACGGCTCTCTTTATTGAGCGAGGCAATACCCAGTGGTCCCAGCTCAATCAGTTTGACGCTGACTGCCTCGGGAAAGGCTCTGCTCAGTTCTTCACGGTAGCGAGTGATGCTGTTTTTATCCTGTTGCTCCAGTGCGTCCAGCAGGTTTTCCGACAGGGCAATATTGGATAACCGTAGCCTAAGCTGAGTCAGGGCCTGGTCCAGCAGGGAGACCTGACTATCGGCCAGGCTTTGGGCTTGGGCCACAATGCTGGTATTGCTTATCATGGGGCGTTCAACCAGGGCGATATAGCTAAACCCCCGGCGATCATTATAACGCTGAGGACCGCGCTGCTAATAAGCGTGCTGAGTAATTTATTCTGTGGCTTGCTGCTAGCGTCACTTGCCGATTGGTTACTGCTTTTTTTCTTCTTAGCCATTACTTACGCGGATGCTCGATAAAGTTAGGTTCTGTGGGGTTACAGATGGGGAGAATAAGCAAGCCCTTGAACGATTAGCTTAGTTTAGTATTTTCTGGCCGATTTGCTGGAAAATCCGCCTAAAATCCCCAGCGATGGCGTTGTTTTGTTAAGTTGCTCGGCTATTTTTATACTTTTCTGCGATTTCTGATAATAAACAACGACTTAATTGCTGCTTTGAAGCCAGAGCCATGGCTTTTTCGCCTCCATTCCAGATCACCGTAACGGCGTTGTTATCGCTATTAAAACCAATCTCGCTATCAGAGACATCATTGGCAATAATCAGGTCCAGCTTCTTTTTAGCCAGTTTGCCTTTGGCATAGCTAATCACATCTTGGGTTTCAGCGGCAAAGCCAATGGTAAAGGGGCGCTGCGGGTGGCTGGCGACTGCGGCGATTATATCCGGGTTGCGCACCAGCTCAATCGACATCGAGTCCGCCGACTTTTTAATTTTCTGCTCAACAATCTGGGCGGGGCGATAATCGGCAACAGCGGCTGCGCCGATAAACATATCGCAATTGGCCAGACTATCCATTGCAGCTTGGTGCATTTGTTCGGCACTGTCTACATCAATACGTTTTACTCTCTCCGGGCTTACCAGAGCGACGGGGCCAGCAATTAAGGTGACCGAGGCGCCTGCCTCAACGGCGGCTTGAGCCAGGGCAAAGCCCATCTTGCCGGAGCTATGGTTACTGATATAGCGCACTGGGTCGATCGCTTCACGGGTGGGGCCTGCGGTAATTACCACATTAACGCCATCCAGCGCATTAGACTGAAACTGCTCGGCGGTCATCTCGGCTAAAGTGTCGGCCTCCAGCATGCGCCCGGGACCTATATCACCACAGGCCTGAGAGCCATCACCGGGGCCAAAAATAGCGACAGGCTTGTTAATCAGTGTTGCCAGATTGGCCTGAGTGGCAGCGTCGCGCCACATGGCCTGATTCATGGCTGGGGCAATGGCAATACCGGCATCGGTGGCCAAACAGACGGTGGTGAGTAGGTCATCGGCCTGACCGGTTGCCAGTCTGGCCATAAAGTCAGCGCTGGCGGGGGCGACTAATACCAAATCGGCCCAGCGAGCCAATTCGATATGGCCCATAGCGGCTTCGGCCTCAGTATCCAATAAATCACAGTGTACCGGGTTGCCAGACAGGGCCTGTAAGGTCAGTGGGGTAATAAATTCCTGGGCAGCCTTCGTCATTACGACCCGGACTTCAGCACCAAAATCCTGTAGGCGGCGGATCAATTCAGCGGCTTTATAGGCAGCAATGCCCCCGGTAACACCTAGCAAAATCTGTTTGTTGTTAAGCTGTTGCATATTTTTGTCTGTGGACTCTCGGCAAATCAGGACGGAGATTGTAAGATATGTGCACTCTTCAGGATAGTGAGAGCGTTATTAACCTCTGTAATCAAGGATGACATTATGGCAATTACCGATTGGCACCCCACTGAACGACCCCGTGAAAAACTGATTAAGCAAGGCCCCGCGGCTTTATCCGACCCTGAGTTACTGGCTATATTCCTGCGCACGGGAGCACCGGGGCTCACCGCGGTAGATTTAGCACGGCTGTTAATTAATCAATATGGCAGCCTCAGGGGGCTGCTGGCTGCTGATTATGACCGGTTCTGTCAGGGCCGAGGTCTGGGCGAAGCCAAATATACCCAGTTGCAGGCGGTGCTGGAAATGTCCCGTCGACATATGTACGAGCAAATGAGCCGGGGGGATGGTTTAACTAGCCCGAGCCTCACTCGTCAATACCTGTCGAACCGCCTTAGCGGTAAGCCCCAGGAGCAGTTCTGCTGCCTGTTTATGGATAGTCAGCATCGGGTTATCGCCTTTGAAACGCTATTCTATGGCACGATCGACGGGGCCAGTGTTTATCCCAGAGAGGTGCTTAGGCGCTGTTTAGATCATCATGCCGCGGCGGTAATCCTCGCGCACAACCACCCGAGTGGCTTCGCTGAGCCCAGCCAGGCCGATATCAGAATTACCCGTACTCTGGTTGATGCTTTAAACTTGGTGGATATCCGAGTGCTGGACCATTTTGTGGTCGGCGATGGTGAATTAGTCTCTTTTGCGGAAAGAGGGCTTATTTGAGCCAACTTTTTGGGCTTTTTCCAAGTTTAAGTTGCGATCGATTAGGTGTTCTGGTATAAAGTCGCGCTCCGTTCGGGCAGGTGTTCTCAGGTGAGCTTTACTGTGAGCTTTTAAGTTAGCATCTCCATCCGGCTTTTACCTTGTTGGATGATGGCAATGATGGTTTTTAAGTCCCGAGAAACCGTTTATTTATTTTATTATTGGAAGTGACGAATCATGTCCAGAGTATGTCAGGTTACCGGCAAGCGCCCAGTAACAGGAAACAACGTTTCCCACGCAAAAAATCGTACGCGTCGTCGTTTTTTGCCCAACTTGCACCGTCATCGTTTTTGGGTAGAGAGCGAGAACCGCTTTGTTTCACTGCGTGTATCTGCAAAAGGTATGCGTATCATTGATAAAAAGGGTATCGATACAGTACTAGCTGATTGTCGCGCCCGTGGCGAGAAGGTATAAGGAGTAGATCATGGCTAAAAGCGCACGCGATAAGATCAAATTGGTTTCTACTGCTGGTACAGGTCACTTCTACACCACAGATAAGAACAAACGCAACACGCCTGACAAGATGGTATTTAAGAAATACGACCCTGTTGTTCGTAAGCACGTTGAATATAAAGAATCTAAAATCAAGTAATTGATCGCTGATTCTAAAAAGCCCGACTTCGCTCGGGCTTTTTTGTGCCTAATAGATAGTGATCGATACTTGCTATCTGAGGCAAATACCTTAATTAAGGCCCAGCGTATTGTAGCGTCGGCGTTTGAAGCTACTGAGAGCCTGGACATTGTAGGGTGGATTATAATCCACCAAGCTCAGTCAGTCGCCGCCATAAGCGGTGGATTATAATCCACCCTACGGGCTAAAGTATTTGTCCCGGATAGGGATACGCTAAGGCGGGAACCCCGTGACACTGGATTCCCCCTTCGCAGGAGTGACGGAAAGACCTATGCCCGAATTACCAGAAGTAGAAACCACCCGCCGCGGTATAGCGCCCCATATTGACGGCCATACTATCAACAAGCTGGTTGTGCGTCAGCCCAGCCTGCGCTGGCCCGTACCCGATAATCTGCCCCGACTGATGAAGGGCAAGGTGATTCAGTCGGTTGAGCGCCGGGCAAAATATATCTTACTGAGGCTGTCCAATGGCACAGCCATCCTCCATCTGGGGATGTCAGGCAGCCTGCGTATTATCGAGGCCGATGAGCCTCCTATGGCCCACGATCATGTCGATATGGTTCTCGATAGCGGCCAGGCCCTGCGTTTTACCGACCCGCGTCGCTTTGGTTGCTTGCTGTGGCAGGGTGCCAAAGAAGATACCCACAAATTACTGGCCTCTTTAGGCCCTGAGCCCTTATCAGAGGACTTTGATGGCGAGCGCCTATTCCAGCTCTCTCGCGGGCGCAAGTCTGCGGTTAAGACCTTTATTATGGACAATAAAAATGTTGTCGGGGTAGGGAATATCTATGCCAATGAGGCCCTGTTTGCCGCAGGTATCAGGCCTGACCGTGCCGCGGGCAGAATATCCCGCCAGCGCTATCTGCTGTTGGCTGATGAAATTAAGCAGGTATTAGCCAGAGCGATAGAGCAGGGGGTACCACCCTGAGGGATTTTGTGGGAGGTGATGGCAAGCCGGGCTACTTTAAACAGCAGTTAAAGGTCTATGGCCGGGGCGATGAGCTCTGCCTGAACTGCAAGGGGGAGTTAACCGAAATCCGCCTTGGTCAGCGCAGCACGGTTTACTGTCGTCGTTGCCAGCGTTAGTGGCCTCATCGTGTGCAAATTCACAGATTGGGCAGTTTTTTCGATTCTCTAGACGACGAATCCCGGATTTAAGTCTATGATTACTTCAAATATGGGACGTAACTGGTTATCCCCCAATAGATTTTTGTTATATCAACTTAGTGAACAAGCAAGGCTTGAAAGCGTTTTACGGAGAGAATTAACATGCGGAAAATAATGCAAACATTAGCGGATAAACTAAGCCGCGCTGGCTTGGTGCTGAGCATGGCCATGTTATTGATGCTGCCCCAGATGGGCTATACACAGGCCGTAGACGAAGACCCTACCGCACTGGCTATGGCGGGTGATTTGGTGATAGCCAGGCCGCTGCTACTAGTAGCCACCGTTGTTGGCACCGTGTTCTATGTGGTGAGCTTGCCTTTTTCACTGGCTGGTGGCAACGCGGCTGAAGCTGGCGAAACTCTGGTGGTAGGCCCTGCCAAATCGACCTTTGTTCGCTGTTTAGGCTGTACTCGCTCAGGCTATAAGAAAGACGTCGCCAAATACGAAGACTAAGACCCGATACAAAAAAACGGCCTATTGGGAAACCAATAGGCCGTTTTTTATTGCCTGTTCAAAGCTAGCTGGCGGCAATCAGGTTTTTATATTTGGTATGCAATTCGTCCTGGGTTTCAAGGTGGTCCGGATCTAGCGGGATACAGTCCACCGGGCAGACGGTTTGGCACTGGGGTTCATCAAAGTGGCCGACACACTCGGTACATCGCGATGGCTCAATCTCATAGATCTCATCGCCCTGATAGATGGCCTCATTGGGGCAGACCGGCTCGCAGACATCGCAATTAATACATTCATCGGTAATTAACAGGGCCATAGCAGGGGCTTAGGCGCTGAAGCGGTCATTCAGTGCCGTGTTGACCACCGCGGGAACAAATTGGCTAACATCGCCGCCCATAGCGGCTATCTCGCGGACCAGCGAAGAAGAGATACAGGCCAGCCCCGGTGAAGGGGGCAGGAAAATAGTCTCAAAATTAGTTTGCATGGCGCGGTTCATATCCGCCATCTGCATTTCATACTCAAAGTCCTTCATTGAGCGGACACCCCGCAGCACCGTGGTACTGCCTTTGTTGGCGGCGAAATTGACCAGCAGCTCACTAAAACCACAGACTTCGATATTATCCAAATGGGCCAGTGCCTGTTGGCATAGCCCAATCCGCTGCTCCAGATCAAACATCGGCTGCTTCTTCTGGCTATAGGCAATCCCCAGTACCACCTTATCGAATAGCTTGGCGGCTCTTTCCACCAAATCAATATGGCCGTTGGTAATTGGGTTAAAGGTGCCGGGATAAATCACGGTAGTCATGGCTAACTCTCATTCATTTCGGATTGGCAATAATCGCCTAATGTCGGGCGATTATACCTGTCTTGGCAATTTATATAAGCGGTAGCAGACCTGGCCGGCGGTTTTCTCTCTATGCAGCAGCCATTGGGGCGGTAGCTCAGGCAGGGCTTCGTCCTTGCCCATTTCCAGATACAGCCAGCCATCAGGCTTAAGCATGGCTTGTTGATCAATCAGTTGAATACAGCGCTGGGCGAGGTCTTGTCGGAATGGTGGGTCGAGGAAAATAACGTCATAGCGGTTGCCAGCGTTCTGTTGTAACCAGTCAGCGGCATTAGCCTGTGATACATGCCCATGGTTGGCGTCGAGCAGCTGTAGATTATCCCGCAACTGACGGGTCGCCGATTGGGCGTTATCCACCAGGTCCACCAGACTGGCACCCCGTGACAGGGCTTCCAGCCCCAGTGCACCGCTGCCAGCAAAAAGATCGAGGCATTGGGCGCCATGGATATCTGCGCTCAGCCAATTAAAAACCGTTTCACGGACCCGGTCAGTGGTCGGGCGTAGGCCATCAACTGAGGGAAAGCTGAGTTTGCGGCCACGCCACTGGCCACCGATTATCCGCAGTTGATTCGAGGGGGCGTTAGCTGATCGCCTGGTCTTTGCTTTACTCATTGCTTTCTTGTGGTTTTGAGGCCTTATTGATTCAGTAATTGAGGCTCCGTTTCAAGCCGCAAGGATGGTAGGATAGCACCCTTGTGAAAAGAGTAATGAGTAATTATAAAATCCATGAAGTTTTTTGATCGTTTTAAATCCAAGTCTGAAGCTGATAGCGAGAGTGAAGAGAGCCCCGTCGTTGACAATACCGGGCCAGAGAGCGAGGTGGTCGCAGTAGCAGAGACCGATGAGTCCTCTGTGGTTATTGCCGAACCCGAAGCGCCAGCCGAGCAGGTTTCTGCTGGATTTTTCTCTCGTCTTAAAAAAGGCCTTAAGCGAACCAGCAGCAGTTTTTCCAGCGGCATGGGTACCTTGTTTCTGGGTAAAAAAGAAATTGACGATGAGCTGCTGGAAGATCTTGAAACGCAATTGCTGGTCGCCGATGTGGGTATCGAAGCCACACAGTCTATTATGGACAATCTCGCGCAACAGGTTTCCCGTAAAGAACTCTTTGATGCCGAAGCGCTTTACCAATCGCTGCAAAAAGAATTAGCGGCATTGCTAAAGCCTTCGGTAAAACCGCTGACTATCGATACCGGCAAAAAGCCCTATGTGATTTTAATGGTGGGTGTAAACGGCGTGGGTAAAACCACCACCATCGGTAAACTCACCAAACGTTTCCAGGCCGAAGGCAAAAGCGTTATGTTAGCCGCTGGTGATACCTTTCGTGCGGCGGCGGTTGAACAATTGCAAGTGTGGGGTGAGCGCAATGATGTTCCCGTTGTTGCCCAGCATACCGGTGCCGATAGTGCTTCTGTGATCTTTGATGCGGTACAGGCCGCGCAATCGCGCAATGTTGATATATTGATTGCCGATACCGCTGGTCGCCTGCACAATAAAGACAACCTAATGGAAGAGCTAAAGAAAGTTGTTCGAGTAATGGGTAAACTGGATGATACCGCTCCCCATGAAGTGATGCTGGTATTGGATGCCGGTACAGGACAAAATGCCCTGTCGCAGGCGAAAAGCTTCCAAGAGGTTGTGGGGGTTACCGGTTTAACTCTGACCAAGCTTGATGGCACTGCCAAAGGCGGGATTATTTTTGCCATCAGCAAACAGCTGGGTTTACCGATACGATTTATTGGCGTGGGTGAACAGGTCGATGACCTTAGGCCCTTTATCGCTGAAGAGTTTGTTGAAGCTTTATTCGACGACGAAGAATAAAAAACTTAATTAATGGTTGCGAAGCCTGAATGATACAGTTCGACCAAGTCAGCAAGCGTTACCCCGGCGGTCATGAGGCGCTCAAGTCTGTAAGTTTTACTATTGAGCCTAATGAAATGGTTTTTTTAACCGGCCATAGTGGCGCCGGTAAAAGTACCTTGCTCAAATTAATGATGGTAATGGAGCGGCCAACTCAGGGGCAGGTATTAGTCGACGGGCAAAACCTGCGCGGCCTGCCCGCAAGAAAAATTCCCGCACTGCGCCGTGATATCGGTGTTGTATTCCAGAACCATCAATTATTATTTGATCGCACCGTGTTCGATAATATTGCGCTGCCCTTAGTGATTGCCGGCTACCAGCCCAGAGAAGTGGGGCGCAGAGTTCGTGCTGCTCTCGATAAAGTGGGTTTGCTGAGTAAAGAGAAACAAATGCCAGTGACCTTGTCTGGAGGTGAACAGCAGCGCGTGGGTATCGCCCGGGCGGTCGTCAACAAGCCCAAAATTCTATTGGCGGATGAGCCAACCGGTAACCTTGACCCGGAATTGTCCGCTGAAATTATGCATCTGTTTGAACAGTTTAACCAAGTGGGTGTGACGGTCCTGATTGCCAGCCACGACCTTAGCCTGATTGCCCGCTTACCCTACCGGATGATGACCCTGCGCCAGGGTGAAATTGTCACTGCCCCCGGGGGTGTTGCTTGAATAGTCCGGACAAAACCAGCGGCCGTAGGGATAGCAAAGGCGCCAGCCAAAGCCGAACCAGTACCGGCGATAAGATGAATAGCTATATGGCTCACCACCAACAAGTGGCCCGGGATAGCTTTCAACGTTTAATCGGTACTCTGGTCCCCAGTATGATGACCTGGCTGGTCATCGGTATTGCTCTGGCTCTGCCTACCGGTTTATTTGTCGCTCTGGAAAATGTGGAGTCGGTTAGCCGAGGTTGGGATGGTGCGGCCCAGATATCCCTGTTTGTGAATAAAGTCGTGCCTGAAGAAGATAGTCGAAAATTGGCGAGAAAGCTGCGACTTAGGGATGATATCTCCGAAGTTGACTACATTTCTCGCACTCAGGCCCTGGAGGAATTCCAGGCTTTATCGGGTTATGGGGATGTTTTAGAGCATTTGGACCAAAACCCATTGCCTGCGGTGATTGTGGTCAGGCCAGTTGAGCAGGAGGTTTCAGCCGAGGCTACCGAAGCGCTTTATAAGGAATTAAAGGCCTTGCCTCAAATTGAGCAGGCCATTATCGATTTAGAGTGGGTTCAGCGCCTCTACAGTATGATGGAACTGGGCAAGCGTATGACGCTGGCACTGGCGGCATTACTGGCGTTGGGGGTGTTATTGGTGATCGGTAATACCATCAGGTTGGCCATAGAGAGCCGCCGGGATGAGATTGTGATTGTAAAATTGGTTGGTGCGACCAATGCCTTTGTTCGCCGGCCTTTCCTGTATACGGGTCTTTGGTACGGTCTGGGCGGTGGTATTGTGTCCTGGCTGCTGGTCTCGGTCAGCCTGTTCTGGTTAAGCGGCCCTGTGGCGGAGCTATCGGGCCTCTACCAGAGCCAATTTGTCCTCCAGGGTCTGGGCTTTGGCCAAACCCTGCTGCTATGGCTGGCCTCCGGCCTGCTGGGCCTGGCGGGAGCCTGGTTAGCGGTTAGTCGCCATTTGGGCTCCATAGAGCCTCGCTAAGCGCCCCTTGATCTCGCTCAAATAAACACCATATTGGGTGGTTCAGACCCTAATAAAAGCGTCTATCGGTGAACTTTTTAGTTATTAGCACTCTAAGGGAATGAGTGCTAAAATTGCCGCCGATTAATTGGAGATAGCGTTATGAGTACCGCACTACAGACTGTCAACTTAGTACCCGGGAGTAATCTCACGGCGTATATGCAGACTGTGAATAACTTCCCGATCCTGACCGCCGAGCGTGAGCGTGAGTTGGGTGAAGAGCTGTATTACCACGAAAACCTTGAAGCTGCCCGTGAGCTGGTTATGTCTCACCTGCGCTTTGTGGTGCATATCGCCAAATCTTACAAAGGCTATGGCCTGCCACTGGCGGATTTAATCCAGGAAGGCAATGTTGGCCTGATGAAAGCCGTTAAGCGTTTTAATCCCGAGAAGGGTGTACGCCTGGTTTCTTTTGCGGTGCATTGGGTTAAAGCCGAAATGCACGAGTTTATTCTGCGCAACTGGCGCATTGTAAAAGTGGCTACCACCAAAGCCCAACGTAAATTATTTTTTAACCTGCGCGGCGCTAAGAAAAAGTTGGCCTGGTTAAATAATGCTGAAGCGAATGCCGTTGCCGATGACCTTGGCGTTGATGTGAAAGAAGTCCGCCGCATGGAAAGTCGCCTAACCGCTTCTGACCTGGGTTTTGATGCCGGTGCCGATGATGAAGATGATGGCGTCGTCGCCCCAGCGCATTATCTGGAAGATAACACGGTCAACCCTGCGGTGCTGTTGGAAGATGCTGATTGGGAAAGCAATAGCAACCAGCACTTGCAAGTAGCGTTGGAACAGCTGGATGATCGTAGCCGTGATATTTTGCAGGCCCGTTGGTTAAGTGAAGAAAAACCAACGCTGCATGAGATGGCTGATAAGTACGGTGTTTCCGCTGAGCGTATTCGTCAGCTGGAAAAAAATGCAATGAAAAAAGTCAGGGCAACCATGGAAGCCTAATGGATTTCAGCCCTAACCAGAAAAACCGCCGTCAGGCGGTTTTTTTATAGGCTGAGTAAACGGTGGATTACAATCCTCCCTACGTTAAGCCTGAACAATACTGTAGGGTGGATTACAATCCACCATCGCGCACCCAAAGTAAACTCGTTTAATTACGGTAAAAGGTAATGGCCAAAACACTATTAATGATCGCAGCACTTAGCGGCCTATTGGCCGTTGCCATCGGCGCTTTTGGAGCTCACGGACTAAAGGGGCGAGTCACCACAGACTTAATGGCGGTTTACCAAACCGGCGTGCAATACCATTTCTATCACACATTAGCTTTATTGTTAGTCGGTATCTTAATGCTGCAATTCCCCCAGGAGTCACTGTTAAGCTGGAGTGGTTGGCTGTTTGTTGTCGGTATGATTATTTTTTCCGGCAGCCTCTATGTGATGGCATTAACCGGTATCAAATGGTTGGGGGCTATCACGCCTATCGGAGGTGTGGCCTTTATTGCTGGCTGGCTAAGCTTGGCCATAGCTGTTTATAAAAATGTTGGCGAATAGAATTGAGTAAAATAGGTAAGCAAGTAACGATGTCAGATCAAAACACGCCATCCGACGATAAAAAACGTCGCAGTATCCGCAGCTTTGTGCTGCGTACCGGTCGTATGACCCCAGGCCAACAAAAAGCTTACGATAACCATTGGCCCAGCAAAGGTCTATTGTTAGCCGATGGCATGATTGATTATGCTCAGGTATTTGGCCGTCAGGCGCCGGTGGTTTTGGAAATCGGTTTTGGCATGGGCGCGTCTCTGGTTGAAATGGCCAAGGCGGCACCGGAGCAAGACTTTATTGGTGTCGAGGTTCATGTCCCGGGCGTCGGTAAGTTACTCCACGGTATGGAGGAGCAGGGTGTCGATAATATCCGGGTTTATTGTGATGATGCAGTGGAAGTCCTAAAACAGTGCATTGCCGACAATAGCCTCGACCGGATTCAAATCTACTTTCCTGACCCATGGCATAAGAAAAAGCACCATAAGCGCCGCCTGATTCAGGCTCACTTTGTACAGGCACTACGCAGCAAATTAAACGTTGGTGGTGTACTGCATCTGGCCACCGATTGGGAACACTATGCGGAGCATATGATGGAAGTGATGGCCGCCGCTGAAGGTTTTAGCAATCAAGCGGATGAGTATTGCTTCTCCGATCGGCCTGGCTATCGTCCGATCACAAAATTTGAAAAGCGCGGTGAGCGTTTAGGTCATGGCGTTTGGGATTTACTGTTTGAAAAAACCGCGTAAACTGTCTGCCATCCCAGTTAATTACCATTTCAAGGATTCTATTAATGGCCGCGACTTCCATCAAACAATTACTTGCTGGCTCAATTGCAACGGGTAATACCGTTAGGGTACAAGGTTGGGTACGAAGTCGCAGGGACTCCAAAGGCGGTTTTTCCTTTATGGCCATCCACGATGGCAGCAGCTTTGATGCTATTCAGGCGGTGATCCCCGCAGAACTGGATAATTACCAAGACGAAATTTTGCAAGCCGGTGCTGGTTGTTCAGTCAAAATCACCGGTGAGCTGGTCGCTTCACAGGGCAAGGGTCAAGCCTTTGAAATTCAGGCGCAGTCCGTTGACGTGGTCGGCTGGGTCGATGATCCAGAATCCTACCCCATCGCTAAAAAACGCCATAGCTTTGAATATCTTAGAACGGTCGCCCATCTGCGCCCGAGAACCAATACCTTTGGTGCGATTACCCGTGTGCGTACCGTGCTGGCCAATGCGATTCATAATTATTTTTTCGAGCGTGAATTCCAGTGGATTAATACACCGCTTATTACTGCGAGTGATTGCGAGGGTGCTGGTGAGCTTTTTAGAGTTAGCACGCTGGATTTAACTCATCTACCTCGCACAGAGAATGACGCTATCGACTTTGCTCAGGATTTTTTTGGTGAAGAGTCCTTTCTTACCGTTTCCGGTCAGCTTAATGTTGAGTCCTATTGTATGGCTTTATCCAAGGTCTATACCTTTGGCCCAACCTTTCGGGCGGAGAACTCCAATACCAGCCGTCACCTGGCGGAGTTCTGGATGGTAGAGCCGGAAATTGCCTTTGCCGATTTGAATGACGATGCAGACTTGGCAGAAGACTTTTTAAGCTATTTATTCAATACCGTACTGGAAAAATGCGAAGATGATTTAGCTTTCTTTAATCAGTTTGTCGATAAAACCTGTTTAGAAAGATTGCAAACGGTAGCCGATAAAAACTTTGTCCGTATGGATTATACCGAGGCGGTAAGTATTCTGGAAAAAACCAAAAAGACATTCGAATATCCGGTGAAGTGGGGTATTGATTTACAGTCTGAGCATGAGCGCTTTTTATGTGAAGAACATGTGGGCGCCCCCGTAGTGGTGATGAACTACCCTAAAGATATTAAAGCCTTCTATATGCGGATGAACGACGATGAAAAAACGGTAGCCGCTATGGATGTATTGGCACCGGGTATTGGGGAAATTATCGGTGGCAGTCAGCGGGAAGAGCGCTTGGATATATTAAATGCCCGTATGGCCGAGCAGGGTATCGGTGATGAACTATGGTGGTATAAAGACCTTCGTCGCTATGGCACCGTACCCCATGCTGGTTTTGGGCTGGGTTTTGAGCGCTTAATTAGCTATGTCACTGGTATGGAAAATATCCGTGATGTGATTCCGTTCCCAAGAACGCCGGGCAATGCACCTTTTTAAATCCCGGTAAAATCAGCACTATCAGTGAAAGAAAATAATAATGCTGCATAGAATTTGGCTAAGTTTTTTTATTATAGGGTTTCTTTCCGCGCTGTATCAGTGGTTAGGTTTGGGCGACGCTGATGTTTTTCAGCGCATTGTAAAGTCCACGTTTGATATGGCGTCACTCTCCGTTGAGCTTTCAATTGGTTTGGTCGGTGTCTTGAGTTTGTGGCTGGGTATTGCAGCTTTAGGTGAAGCCAGTGGCCTAATGGCTAAGCTGGCGAGAATGTTATCCCCATTGTTTACCCGCTTAATGCCGGAAGTACCCAAAGGGCACCCGGCGATTGGCTCTATGACTTTAAACCTTTCTGCCAATGTATTGGGTCTCGATAATGCAGCAACTCCCTTAGGGTTAAAAGCGATGCAAGATTTGCAGTCGCTTAATCCAAAGCCTGATACCGCCAGTAATGCACAAATTCTTTTTCTGGTATTAAATACATCTTCTGTCACATTATTTCCGATAACGGTTTTACTTTATCGTGCGCAACTAGGTGCAGCCGATCCGGCATCAGTTTTTATTCCTATTTTATTAGCCACTAGCTGTTCGACTCTGGCAGGTTTATTAGTGACGGCCTGGGTACAAAAAATAAAATTGTGGGATACGGTAGTGCTGGGTTATCTAGCTTTAATTATGGGGTCGTTATTTGCGGTGATAGCTTACTTTGCTACATTAAGTGCCGAACAACTACAGGAAAGCTCTAGTCTGGTTAGCAACCTAATGATTTTCAGTATTATTATGCTGTTCTTATTAGTCGCCCATTATAAAAAAGTGAATGTGTATGACACCTTTATTGAGGGCGCTAAAAAAGGGTTTCAGGTTGCTATCGATATTATTCCTTTTCTATTGGCGATGTTGGTGGCCATTGGGATCTTTCGGGCTAGTGGCGCATTAGATATTGCGATGGATAGTGTGCGGGATATGGTGGCGATGGCGGGTTGGGATACTCGCTTTGTGGATGCCTTGCCAACCGCTATGATGAAGCCTCTAAGTGGTTCCGGCGCAAGGGCAATGATGGTTGAAACTATGAACACCCACGGAGTCGATTCCTTTCAGGGGTTATTATCAGCTACCATTCAAGGCTCCACCGAAACCACCTTCTATGTACTGGCGGTCTACTTTGGCAGTGTCGGTATTCGCCACGGTCGTCATGCGTTGGCCTGTGGTTTAACAGCGGATATGGCCGGTATTGTTTCCGCTATTGCTATCGCTTACTGGTTCTATGGCTAAATTAAAGCGCCAAACTGATAACTAAGCCCCGCTTTCCATCTAACAGCCCTGCTAAGCTGCAAGCTTTAAATCACACTTGTTTTGGTGGCCAGTCTAGCCCTGTTTGTTAGTTTTTTGGCCGAAAATGGAGTGAAATCACCTTATATGTGACACATTAACACCAATTTTTGTGCATTTTTCCAATAGTGGTCCATACTCAAGGTGTGGCAAGGTAGTGGTACGGTTTATGGA
The DNA here is from genome assembly GCF_002117105.1 of Oceanicoccus sagamiensis. GTDB lineage: Bacteria > Pseudomonadota > Gammaproteobacteria > Pseudomonadales > Dasaniaceae > Oceanicoccus > Oceanicoccus sagamiensis. The sequence goes on from NZ_CP019343.1 coordinate 1,887,558, forward strand.
TTTACTTGCCCGCAAAGAGGTAAGAGGTAGAGGTAGTGATTATGGCGCTGGATAAAAAAGAAACTGGAGCGGTTGATGAAATGTCTATTGTGGACGTTTTCACCAAGCTTATTTTTGATGCTGATTCCATGTTGGATGAGACAGAATCGCTGATTGTTGAGATTCTGGGCCAGATTGAGCCTTCATTATTCGAAGCTTCCCGCCGTGATATCAGTGAGTTCCTTCGCGCTATGGGTGTCGATGAAATGATCGCAACCGTTGGTCAGGTTAAGCGTGGTTTAGACCAGCAGCAGGCTGTTATAGCCTCTAATCGCTCAGGCAGCCGTTACCCGCTACATCGCTAAGTTGTTGTTTACTAGCCGTTTTATTCCCCCATATTGCTTAATTTAACCATTTAGCTTGCGACATTAGTCGTACTTTCACCTATTGTTATTTCCCCTTGCCTCGGTATCATGTGCCGCTTTCCGTTATACAGAATCTAGAAACAGCTAATTAAGAGGTATCCCATGTCCGAAGCATCCCCATCTGAATCCTATAGCGTTGTTGTGACTGGAAAAATTGCTGAGGGATTTGAGCTAAGCCAGGTGAAAGGGAATGTTGGCAAATTATTTAAATTGGATGATGCCAAAGTAGAGAAGCTCTTTGCTGGCAAGCCGGTGGCTATTCGTCGTGGTGTAGAAAAAGGCCAGGCATTAAAGCTTCGTGCGGCTCTGGCCAAAGCCGGTGCTATTGCTGCGGTAAAAGTCGCCCGTAGCAAAGCCGTTGAAGAGCAAGCTGTGCAGACAGTTGATGAAACTGCGACGGTGGAAGCGCCTGTCGTTAGTAGCAATATTGAGATAAGTGCTGGGACAAGCGTTGAAACCAGCGTACAAACTCCCACCGAAATTACCTGCCCTCGCTGTGGTCATGAACAAGCTTTTGCTACAGCCTGTAGCTCATGCAAAATGGATTTGACCTTGCACCTTCAGCGCCTTAAACGCAAAGAAGAGATGCGCGCCTTCCGTCGTCAGCAAGCGGGTTAATTAACCGCTTCAGCGGCAGCTTTTTTATCATCTTGATTGGCAGCGGGTGCAGGCAAGGTATAACGAATGCTGCGCGCGTTGTTATCGACTTCTTTAACGGTTACTTCAATAGGCTGATTTAATTCAATGGTTTGTGATTTGCTGGTTAAACGCAAACGCATGGGGTCAAAGCTGTATTTCTCTTCCAGCAACCGCGTTTCAACAAACCCTTCAATTAAATGCTCATCCAATCTAACTGTAAAGCCATTGCTGTTAATCTGGGAAATAGTGCCCATAAACGTTTGACCAATAAAGGGCTGCATAAACTGGCATTTTAGCCATTGCTCCATTTGATAGCGAGCCTGACGAGAATGATCTTGCCCCTGCTGAATAATAGCCAGATCTTGCGGTTTTACCGCAACGGTTTCACGCGGTTTGATTTTACTTTTCAGTAAACGATGAACCGTTAAATCACTGTATTTTCTAATCGGTGAAGTAAAGGTCGTATATTTGTCCAAACCCATTCCGTAATGGGGTAAGACATCAGTGCTTAAGCGGCTGCGCTCCAGCAAGCGACTTAATACTTGTCGCAAGGGAAACGCCAGCTTGTCATCATCAATACTTTTCATTAATTGCTGATAGCCAGCAGGTGTTGAGAAATCAGTATTTGTTAATGATAATTGTTCTTCTGCCAATTTTTTCACATCCGCTAAACGCTCACTGCGAAAGCCAGGGTGGCTAATAAAAATTCCCTGGCCATCTAGCATATCAGCAGCACAACAATTGGCGGCAATCATGCATTCTTCAATTAATTGATGGGCGCTGGATTTTTGAACCGGTTCTATATGATCAATTTTACGCTGTGAATTAAGCACTAAACGGTATTCCTGTCGATTAGGGATCACCAGGTTATGTTCTTGTCTTTGACTTAATAGAGCGGCAGACACTGCTTTTAAGGTAAGCAGTGTTGCTTTGTTGTTATGGCAATCAGTCAGGCTGTCATCTTCACCATTCTGATCTAAAAAGGCAGAAACATCCTGATAGCTTAGTTTAGCTTTAGAGCTAACCATCGCTTCAATAATCTTATAGCTGGATAGCTTGCCCTGTTGGTCAATCTCCATTTGGCAAACTAAGGCTGGCCTGGCGGTATTCGGTGTTAAGGAGCATAAATGATTAGCCAGTTCTTCTGGCAACATAGGCACAGGACGGCCCGGCATATAGGTCGAGGTTGCACGCTGGCGCGCCAGCTTATCGAGTTCGGAATCCACAGCAATTCTTGCGCTGGGGTCGGCAATAGCCACCTGTAGTTGCCAACCCTGTTCAGTGCTTTGTACAAACAAGGCATCATCCATATCCATAGTGCTGGCAGCATCAATAGTCACAAAGGGTAGCAGGGTTAAATCTTCACGACCGTTGGTGTCAACCTCTAATAATGACTCTTGCCATTTATCGGGCCAGGCGGGTTCCAGTTGAAATTTGCTAACAACATAGTCGCCTTCAATGCCGGTTTTATCCGCAGCGCCTATCACCTCAGTAATTTTGGCCTGGGGCTTGGCTTGAGGGTAGGGGTGGCGGTTAATTCTGCAACGGATAAAATCGTTGGGCTTGGCATCTTTGCGGGCTTGCGGTGGGATAAAAATCCAGCGATTTAAATTGGGCACATCCGGCTCAACAAAATGCCCTTTGCCCTTAACAATATAACGGCCGGTAAATTCTTTTAGTGGTGAGTTAATTAATTTTTCTAAAGTACCGCTGACTTTGGCTTTGGCATCTTTATTTTCTTGCTGGGTGGTAATCAGAATTTTGACTGTATCCCCGGGAAATACTTTTTGCATTTCATCAGGGTTAATAAAAATTTCCCGGCCGTCATCTAAAATTACAAACCCAAATTTTCTTTGTGTGCCTTTAACAATGCCTACAGCGTATTCTTTGCTGTCTTCAATATTTTGTTTGAGCTGTTTAAGCTGGGAGAGGGTGTCCTTGTCTAACATACTAATGTGTACCACGAGCTTTTCTAATAGTGAGGGGCGCTATAACACCACCTCTTTGTTTGGGAGGCATAGACTAGCTGATATTTGCATAAAAGTCAGTCGATATGGCCATTCAATAGCCTTATTAGGCCAATAGTTTAAGGGGGCTTGTTATTCGGATGGTTGATCTAGCTGTCGGCCGCTTAATCGCCGGCTGAATCGTTTAATTACTGAACATTTGTGGCTAATTGGCCGCGCTGGGCCAGTAATAGGTTGACAATATCCTGGCATCTTTTAATAATCGAGGCACATGCACCGGCTATGGGTTCTGCCATTGCTTCTTTTGCGATTACTGCAATTTCGCAGGGTGCTTGTGAGGGGTCACCAACCATACCTCACAACACAATGCACTCTTTTGACTCACCCGAGTCACTACTTCTTACACCTTGCTTATCTATGCCTTGTTCGGCCGCTCTGTCAGCGGCTGTTAACCTGCTGTACTCCTCTTATTAATACCTTTAATAACAAAGACCGGAGCTTTATCGATGGAAAAAATATTTGTCCTTGATACCAATGTGCTACTGCATGACCCCATGGCGCTCTATGCCTTTAAAGAGCATAAAATCGTTATCCCCATGACCGTATTGGAGGAACTGGATACCATCAAAGACAGAAAAGATAAGGATGTTAGCCGCGAAGCCAGAATAGCCATTAATGCCATCGATGCTGTATTAAGCGACGCCTCCCCCAAGGCGATACAAGAGGGTGTGGATATTGTCGACGCCAAAGGCGGTAGTGTCACCGGTTGTCTGGCCATCTTTCCTGATCAACTGATCAGTCATGATAATGAAGCTCCCTATCTCGATGGCTCCCCCCAGCAGGCCAATGACAACCGGATTATCAATGTAGCCCTGCATCTGCAAACTCATAATGACGGTAAATATGTCTGCCTGGTCACCAAAGATATCAATATGCGTCTCAAGGCCAAGGGTTCCGGCTTAGAAAATGTAGAAGACTATCGCAAAGATCGAGTGATAGAAGATATCGAACTGATGTCCAAAGGCTATGAAACGTTGGAGGGGGATTTTTGGGATAGGGTGGAGACGGTGAAATCGGTGCAGAAGGGCAAGGCCACCATGCATGTGATTGACCGCGCTATTTTACCAGAAGCCTATCCGCAGATGTTCGTCTGCGACGACGGCGATTTTGTGGGGCTGGTACGTGAGGTGGACAACGACTCTATCCATATTCAGCAACTTAGCCGCGACCGGTTAATGTCACAACAGTTATGGGGGTTGACTCCGCGTAATATTGAGCAGGCCATGGCTTTTTTTCTAGTGCAGTGTGACGATATTGATATGACCGCATTAACGGGGCCTGCGGGTTCAGGCAAGACGCTGATTGCTTTGGCTTATGGCCTGCATGCGATTATGGAAGAGAAGCGTTATGACAAATTAATTGTGGCGCGTAATACGCCGCCGATTGCAGAGGATATTGGATTTTTACCGGGCACAGAAGAAGAAAAAATGGCGCCATGGCTGGCGGCCTTTGAAGACAATCTGGAAGTGTTGCATGGCCATGATGAATCACCCTATGGCAGTATTGATTATATTAAAGAGCGAGCCAATATTCAGTTTAAGTCGCTGAACTTTATGCGGGGCCGTTCCTTTAATAATGCGTATATTATTATTGATGAATGCCAGGGCTTAACCCAGTTTCAGCTAAAGTCGATTATTACTCGGGTAGGGGTTAATTCTAAAATTGTGGTGCTGGGTAATTTGGCGCAGATTGATAATAAATATATTACGCCGGTAACTTCAGGGTTAACTTATCTGGTTGAGAAGAGTAAGGATTTTGAGCATGCCGGGATTATGCATGTGAGCGGGATTGAGCGGTCGAGGCTTGCGGAGTTTGCCGAGGAGAATTTGTAAGAGATTTTGTAAAAGGTGGAGGCTTATCTACCCCTCCACCGGCCCCATTTTTTTGGTGCCAATAAAGCGCCCAAAGAAAACACCAACCTCAAATAACATCCACATAGGAATGGCTAATAGTGCTTGGGAAATAATATCCGGTGGCGTTAACAACATGCCAAATATAAAACACCCCACCACGATATAGGGGCGCTTCTCTGCCAGTGCTTGCGGCGTAGTAATGCCGGCCCAAATTAATAACAGCGTAGCAATCGGAATTTCAAAGGCGATACCAAAGGCAAAGAACAGTTTTAAAGTAATATCCAGAAAGCGCGCGATATCCGGTGTATAGCTAACCCCTTCTGGGCCAACGCCACTAAAGAAACCGAATACCAGAGGGAAAACCACATAATAGGCAAAGGCCAGGCCGGCATAGAAAAGTAAAATGCTGGAGATTAAGAGGGGAATCGCAACGCGTTTTTCTGATTGATACATGCCCGGTGCGATAAAGCCCCACACTTGATAGAGAATCATTGGCATCGCCACAACAATTGAAGCGACCAGGGTTAATTTAAAGGGTGTTAAAAACGGAGATGCGACTTCAGTCGCAATCATACTGGTGCCTTCCGGCAGCAGGGAGCGCAGCGGCTCAGAGACAAAATAGTAAATATCGTTGGCGAAGTAGAATAGGCATAAGAAAACAAACAATATCGTTAACACACTGCGCAGTAGGCGGTCACGCAGTTCGGTCAGGTGGGTGACCAGCGGTTGGGCCTGATCGTCTTCTTGAGGGTTTTGGCTGTCGCTCATGTTTGAGGCTTATCGTCAGTCGATTTGTTCTCGTCTGCACTGATAATATCTTCTACATCATATTGCAGTTTATCGAGATCGGGTTTGAGTTCTGCGGCGGTTTCTTGAAAGCTGTCTTGCAGGTCGCTTTTGGTTTTGGCCAGGCTTTCCATAATGGTTTCATTATGGATTTGCTGTTTGATTTCGTCTGCACCCACTTCCCGTTCAATTTCAGATTTAATCTGGTTAAAGCTACGGCGTATGCGAGAGATAAACAAAGTCGCACTACGCACAGCGCCGGGCAGGCGTTCCGGCCCCATAATAAGCAGGGACAGAATACCGATTAGCAGTAGTTCCAGAAAACCAATATCGAACATAGATTAATAACTAATTAGCAGAGGTGGGCTATGACTTTTCTTCGTCGGCTTTTTCAGCTTTGGCGTCGATATTGTCGAGGCTTTCATCAGACTCGTCTTTTTTGTCATCGCTCATGCTGTTTTTAAAACCTTTAATAGCTTCACCTAAATCACCGCCCATATTGCGCAGGCGTTTGGTGCCAAATAGCATCACGACAATGGCCAAAATAATCAATAATTGCCAAATGCTGATTCCACCGATTCCCATAACTGTTCTCCGAGTATTCTGTAATAAAGTTATTTGTTTCTTGATGCTTTTTCGTCGATGCCGGATAGACCAAAACGGCGGGCCAGTTCGTCTAAAACCGCATCACTGTCTTCGCCGAGGTGTGACAACATCACCAGTGAGTGAAACCACAGGTCGGCGGTTTCATAGATCACATCTTTATTGTCGCCGCTATGCTCGGCATCTTTGGCGGCGATAATGGCTTCGTTCGCCTCTTCGCCCACTTTTTCTAAAATCTTATTTAAGCCTTTATGGTGCAGACTGGCCACATAGGAGGATTCGGGATCAGCGTTTTGTTTGCGCTGTTCCAGCAGGTCTGCCAATGTTTTTAGTACGTCGCTCATAATTGCTTCTTATGTTGGGTTTACGGTACTTACTTTGAATAAATATCGCTAGGGTCTTTAATAACCTTTTCGACTGTCTGCCAGACATTGTTCTCCAGACGTCGATAAAAGCAGCTGCGCCGGCCGGTATGGCAGGCAATGCCGCCAATTTGCTCCACCTTTAGAATAATCACATCTTCGTCGCAATCAATACGGATTTCCTTGATGGACTGCACATGTCCCGACTCTTCGCCTTTGCGCCAGAGCTTTTGCCGTGACCGTGACCAGTAGATGGCCCGCTGTTCCTGTACCGTTAAGGCCAGTGATTCCCGGTTCATCCAGGCAAACATCAGGATATCATTGGTTTCGGCATCCTGGGCGATAGCCGGCACCAGACCGTCACTGGTCCAGCGGACTTGCTCTAGAAATTGCCGGGTCATATCGGTTGTGGTGCTTTCGGTCATGGGTGGCTATCGCCTTAGCGTGCTTGAGTGGGGGCATTATGCCATAGAAGGTTTAGCGTCGCAGCCATAGTACAGCGGCAATCGCGGCTAGCGCCCAGGCTGAGGTCGATACATCATTGAGGTCGAATAAGGCATCGGAGATCCCGCCACCGGAGAACAAAGGGCTAACGGCGGCCAGCGCCAGCAGCACAACCACAGCCAGCGTATTGCTTCGGCGGCGGTCGCTTTGCAGCTGTTGTTCTAATTGCTGGATTTGTAGCTGCTGTTGCTCGTTGCTGGCCTGCAATTGTTTGGCTTGCTGCAAGCTATCCAGCACCGCCTGAGGCAGCTGAGGTAATTGCTCCAGCCAGCCGGGCACATGTTTGCTCAGCCGTTTATAGATACCGCTGGGGGCATAGCGGTCTTTCAGCCATTGCTCCAAAAAGGGTTGGGCAGTATCCCAGAGGTTAAGTTGGGGGTAGAGTTCACGGCCCAGACCTTCGATATTGAGCATGGTTTTTTGCAGCAGAATTAAAGAGGGCTGCACTTCCATTTCAAAGCGGCGGGCGGTTTGAAACAGATAGATTAATAATTGGCCAAAGGAGATTTCTGCAATGGGCTTTTCAAAGATGGGCTCACAGGCGCTGCGGATGGCTGATTCAAATTCATTGACTTTGGTATGGGGCGGAACCCAGCCACACTCCACATGCAGCTCAGCCACTAAGCGGTAATCCCGCTGGAACATCGCTAATAAATTTCTGGCGATATAGTACTGGTCGGAGTCGCTCAGTGAGCCAATAATGGCGCAGTCGATACCGATATACTGCGGTGTCTCAGGATGCTTTCGTGAAACAAAAATATTGCCTGGGTGCATATCCGCATGAAAGAAGCTATCGCGCAGTACCTGGGTAAAAAAGATTTCAACGCCGCGCTCGGCCAATAATTTCATATTGGTGTTTTGGGCTTCCAGTGCTTTTACGTCGGTAACCGGAATACCGTGAATGCGCTCCATGGTCAGCACTTTATGGTTGGTATAGTCCCAGTGCACTTCCGGCACATAGAGCATATCCGAGTGTTCAAAGTTGCGGCGCAGTTGGGCGGTATTGGCCCCTTCATGTTGTAGGTCTAATTCGTCGAGAATGGTGTGCTGGTAATCCTCTACCACTTCGGTGGGACGTAAGCGGCGGCCATCGGGCAAATACTTTTCAATGAATTTCGCGATACTAAAAAGCAGCTTAATATCCTGGCGAATGGTTTTATCAATGCCGGGACGAATCACTTTAACAACGACGTCTTCGCCGCTATGCAAAGTGGCTGCATGCACTTGAGCGACGGAGGCTGAGGCCATGGGCTCTGGTTCAAATTCGGCAAACAGTTCATTCACCGGTTTTTCCAGTGCGGTTTCGATAATATCTATGGCATCTTGCGACGGGAATGGTGGTACTTGGTCCTGTAGCTTTGCCAGCTCATCAATCAGATCATCCGCCAATAAATCGCGACGGGTAGAGAGCATTTGCCCAAATTTAACAAAGACCGGGCCCAGGGCTTCCAGCGATAAACGTAAACGCTCGCCGCGAGATTGTTTCGGGGCAGGCAATAAACGCCAGGGGGCGATAGCAAATAGCGTGCTTAGCCCGGAAGGTAATTGATCGGCATCGACAAAGGTGTCCAGCCGATAACGGAGGGCAACACTGGCAATTTTACTAAGTCGTTGGGTACGAGACACGATTATCCTTGAGGGTTTAAACGCTGTTTAAGTTTTTGAATTTGCGCGTTAAGTCGGTCGGTACGCATAGCAAGCTGGTCAATATCGTTTAGAAAATGATCCACCTGCCAGCGCGGCGGTACCAGGTCGCTCTCTTCAACAATATATTCGTCCACTTGTCGCTTAATGCCTTGTAAGGCCTGTAAGCCAAAGCGAAAACCCTGACGAATATTTCGGCCCAGTTGATGGCCAATCACATCGCCAAAAATAGAGGCTAAAGGGGCTTCCCAATCTATATCGAGTTGCTTAAGAATTTTTTGCAGGCTGATGAGTGCCTGGCTATCACCGTGAAGTTCCAGTTCACCATTAATTAAGGCGCTGGCGGGATCGGCTGACGTTGCCAACTTGGTAAATTCGTTAAAGCTACCGGTTAAGGCGGTATCGGCGGTGCCATCATAAAAACCGCAGAGACGAATGTCGCCATTGCCGGGAATCAGATAAAGGCTTAGCTCCGGCGAACTGCAATGCAGTAAAAACACATGGTCTTGCAGCTCAGCCAATTTATTCAGGGTGGAGGGGTCGAGTTTCAGGGCGGCATTTATCGCCGCTTCCAGCGCGCCAATAGCCGCGGTATGCAGGGTTGTGCTAACTACCTTGGCTTGTGCACTCATGCTTTTAAGCCTTTATGCACGGCGACAATCCCTCCGGTCATATTATGGTATTCACAGCGGGCAAAGCCGGCATCTTCCATCATGGCTTTCAGGGTGTCCTGATCGGGGTGCATACGGATACTTTCCGCCAGATAGCGGTAGCTCTCTTCATCATCCGCCACCAGCTTGCCGATTTTGGGCAGCAGATTAAAGGAATAGTTATCGTAGACTTTGCTTAGCAGCTCATTTTCCGGCTTGGAGAACTCCAGTACTAATAGCCGGCCACCGGGTTTAAGCACCCGCAGCATGGAGCGCAGAGCCTTATCTTTATCGGTGACATTGCGCAGGCCAAAGGCGATGGTAATACAGTCAAAGGTATTATCCGGAAAGGGCAGGGCTTCGGCATTGGCCTGAGCATATTCAATATTGCTCACCAGTCCCAGATCGGTCAGCTTATCGCGGCCGACTTTAAGCATGGAATCATTGATATCCGCCAGTACCACGCGGCCCTCAGCTCCTACGATCTTACTGAACTTTGCTGCTAAATCCCCCGTTCCTCCGGCAATATCCAAAACCTGATGTCCTGGGCGCACGCCGGAGATTTCAAGGGTAAATCGCTTCCAGATACGGTGGATACCCGCCGACATCAGGTCGTTCATCACATCATATTTGGCGGCTACAGAGTGGAATACACCGGCTACCATTCCGGCCTTTTGGGTGCTTTCTACAGTCTTAAAGCCAAAATGGGTACTGTTGGAATCTGAATCGGACATGGTGATTGCTATATATCTGTCTATGCTAGGAATAGGCCGCTTATTGTAGCGATTATCAGCATAAAAGCTATGGATAGAGTACCCTTAAAGAATCAGGGAGCAATCCGGGGCCTAATTCGGTAGACTGCTTGCCGCCTACTTTGGCTTGTACCCATTTGGCTCAATACTACTTAGGAACCTGAATGTCCTCAGCCGATATAGCCAGTAACCGCAGCGCTCAAATACTGCGCCCGGTTTACGAACTGTTTGCTGACCAGCCGGATCTGATTGCACAGTTACAGGAAAAACATCACTTGCCTCCCAGCGAACGAATTGCTGAGGAGAGCGAGCGGCTGGCTGTGGGCCAAATGGTGTCACTGCTTAAGGATTTATCTCAGGAACGGGGCTATGCCGATATCGGTTTAAGTATTGGTGCCAACCTCCCCGTGGGCTGCTATGGATCGCTCTCCTTTTTGATGATTTCTTCCGCCACCGTCAGGGATATGCTGGATAGCTTTTGTTACTACTATCCGGTTATTTCGCAAGGTTTACACCAGCCCCGTTGGTCTCAGGCGGGCAATGAATTTTTTCTGGAGCTTTATCCTCCTTCTGATGATGAGAGTATTCCGGTGGTGCGGGCCGATATTTTACTGGCCGGTGCGATCAATTTAATTCGCCACAGTACCCAGGGCCTTTTTGAGCCAACAAGGGTTGCTGTTTATGGCGACGGCGGTGATTATGCCGAGCGCTATATCGACAGTGCGCATACCCCCAATATTGAATTTAATAGTAAGACCGTGCGCATCTACGGTGCGGTAGAATTGCTGGACCGCCCTTTACCCAGTGCCAACTCTTCGTTATGTAAAGTGTTTCGTAAAGAGCTGGATATTGTTTTACGCGCGCTCAATGCCGAGCAAACGATTATTGACCAGATTCAATTAATGCTGGCCAAGTCAGAAAATTTGGGCAAGGTAAGTTTGGGCAGTATTGCCGAGGCCTTGCATTTAGGTGAGCGCACTCTGGCCAGGCAGTTAGCGGAATATGACATTTCCTTTCGGGATTTATTAGCCAATTATAAAAGCACCCGCGCTATCCGTTTATTGGCCGAAGGTAAAACCGTTGAACAGGTCTCTTACTATCTGGGCTTTTCCGAACGCGCCGCTTTTGATCGCGCCTTTAAAAAATGGCAGGGTGTTACCGCTTCGCGTTTTCAGGATGACTATCAGCAAAGTGGCGTTCAGGAAATTGATATTCTGGATAATGAGCAACTGCCTATTTTGCCAATGGCAGCCAACCAAATTTTAAAATTAATCAATGAAAATAATTTTGAAATGGAAGAGTTGGGTCTGGTGGTTGAAAAAGATCCGGCTCTAACGGCAAAGTTATTAGCGCTGGCCAATAGTGCCATGTATGGCGTGATAAAAATTGGCAGCATTAAAGAAGCGATCGTTAGAGTGTTTGGTGCCGATACCTTGCGTAATCTGGCTCTGGCGATGTTAGCCAATGAGTGTTTTGATACCAGCCGCTGCCAAGCTTTTTCATTAAAAAAATATTGGATTAATGCGTTGGCAACCGGACAGTTAGCCTCAGAGCTGGCTAAGGCTAGCGACTGTGCCAATCCTTCAGATGCCTACTTGTTAGGTTTGCTGCACAATATTGGCACACTGTTATTAGTCCAGCGTAGGCCGCAAGATATGGCTGAGGTGTTGCAACAAACCGATTTGGAACTGGCCAGTCTTGCGGAAATTTGCGCCGCAGAAAAACAGGTGATGGGTGTTGATGCCTGTTCATCCGGGGCTATGTTGGCAGCGTTTTGGAATTTGCCCCGTTATTTATCCGTCTCTATTCGTGTATTAACCGATGCTGATTATAAGGGTGAATCCAAAGAATTAGTGCAGCTAATTGCCGCGACGGAATATACTGTTAGAGTGCTATCGGAAGGTGGCGAGTTGTTGCATCAGGCACATGAAAAAATTTGTGCAGCAACCGGGCTTGATACTGACACCGTTAAAAAAGTACTGCATGACTTTCAGGGTAACGTTGAAAAAATTGAAGCTTCGGCGGAAGGTCTGGTTTAAATATCCAGCTCTTCCCGCATAGCCTGTAGGCGTTCTTTTCTCTCCTCATTGCTTAATGGCTGGTTAATCGTTTCCGGAATCGCTTTATGGATAGGCATATCCAGTTGCTCACCATTCATTAGGCGGCCTACTAAAATCTCATAATTGCGTTTAAAAACCGGAAAGGCTTTGGCTTCGCTATTGCTGCCAAGAAAAAACCAGTCGGATGCTGTGCCTGCTAAATACACAATCGGGTGTGACCAGTTTTGTTCGATTTTAGGTGTGGCAGCGCGGCAAGCTTCCAAATAAGCATTATGAGCATCGGGCAGGCCAAACTCTTCCGGGTTGGGGTCGCAAAATTTTCGGATGGTATGCAGGGTGGGTAAATATTCTGATTCTTTAATCGCTTTGCGCGTGCCATAGATAATTCTTTCAGGGCTAAGGTCGCATAAGGTTTTTACCCATAACTGCTTTGCCATGACAATTTTCTGGTCATCAGAAAACGCTTTATGAAATTGATTATGGTAGGCGAGCTGAAATTCCGTAAACATCTGGTTGATGGCGGTAATATGATCTTCCGTCGGCGTTGCAGTTTGCAGGGGCGGTGTGGTCATCTTATTCTCCTTCAACATCCCCTTCGATAAGGTCTTTGGCCCAGCTTCTGTCGGTGAGGAGGTCGAAGGTGCTGCTACGTTCCGCTTGACCTGATCGAGCAGCGAGTTGCTGTCCTGCATAGTGTTGCCCCATTTGATGACGCGTCGCCCATTGGTATTTGGCGTGCTGTAAAAATTTAGTATTCCAGGATCGCTGAATCTGCTTGGTGTCGCGCCAGAATAAAACAAATTCTGGCACCAGTTGCCGGGCAAAGTCCATATCAATATTTGCCAGCTTTAAAATATCATAAACATCTTCATTGGGCTGCCAGTTGGCGGCGATCTCCCGCGGCTCATAATCCAGTTCCATGGTTTTATTAAACTGGGCCCACTGCCTTCTGATATGGGCAATAAATTTTGAGTTCCAGGTACTGTGGGCTTCACCTCGCTCACGCCAGTACAGGACAAATTCCGGAATGGAGTCTTCAATAAATTCAGCGGTAATCCCGGTGCGGTATAAAATTTCCAGGGCGTCCGGGCTGGGCTGCCACTGCTGGTTAATATCGTTGGATAAGGCCTGCTGGTGGCTGGCGGTGCTTTGCCGGCTTTGATGGAAGCGCCATTGCTTTAACACATGCTGGCGAAACTTACTGGACCATGAGTGGGACACCTGCTGGCGGTCGCGCCAGTACAGCACAAAATCTTCCCGCTGCTGCAAAGCAAAGTCGCGGGGGATATTGTGGTTCATTGTCATCAGTTGCAGTAAGTCCTCATCCGGTTGCCAGTTATCGGCTAACAGGCTGGCGCTTTTCCGGGTTGGTGCGGCAGTGGTTTGTTGCGGTGCGGGCTCAGTGGTTTGGGTCTGCTCATTCATCGCAAAGCAAAACTGTTCGCTTTGGGTTAGGGGAGCCGATTCAATCAGAATAATCCCTTTGTCTTTTAGACTTTGGCCAATGCGCTGCAACGCATTCAGGTCCCAAAAGGGTAAATGCCTTTGCAGGTCATTGCGGTTCAGGGTAAACCATTGGTAACCACGCTGGGGCTGGCCCTGACCATATTCTATGCAGTCGTTTAGCACCTGCAATAGCACCGCTTCTTCCAGGCCAATGGTGGTGGCCAGAGAAGGAGAGATCATTAGCGGTCGTTCGGGAATCAGGGATGACATAAGGCTTACAGTAAAGTGTTCAACATCTGCTGGCTAGGTTTTTGTTATTGAGTGTTTCAATCCGTCGGCTATTGTACGGCTCGCACTGGCGGGGCACCAGTTAAGCTGCTTAAATAGATACTGTTAATATATACAGTTATTGGTTAAGATCGGCTTTTTATCGACAGGTATGCCCTTATGGCTAAACGCAAAACTGCTTATGTCTGCAATGACTGTGGCTCCGACTATGCCAATTGGCAGGGCCAGTGTAAGGATTGCGGCGCCTGGAATACGCTGTCGGAAGTGAAGCTGGCCTCCACCCCTGCCGCGGCTAAAGAAGCCCGCTTTCAAGGCTATGCCGGTGCCGCCAATGGCCAGGCCGTACAAACACTCGATCAAATTAATCTGGAACAATTACCCCGCTTTAGTAGTGGTGCAGGAGAGTTTGACCGTGTGCTGGGGGGTGGCTTGGTGCACGGCTCGGCGGTATTGGTGGGTGGTCACCCCGGCGCCGGTAAGAGTACGTTGTTATTACAGACCATGTGTCATTTAGCGCAATCTATGGATGCACTCTATGTGACTGGTGAGGAGTCACTGCAGCAGGTAGCGATGCGCGCCCAGCGCTTGGGCCTGCCTACCGATAAGCTCAATATGCTCTCCGAAACCAATGTGGAGGCCATCTGTGCGCAGGCGGAGGTACTTAAACCCAAGGTATTGGTGGTGGATTCTATTCAGGTAGTGCATAGCGAAGATGTGACCTCCGCGCCGGGTAGCGTTTCCCAGGTTAGGGAATGTGCCGCTTATCTTACCCGCTATGCCAAACAGACCGGCACTGTGTTATTTCTGGTGGGGCATGTCACCAAAGATGGCAGCCTGGCCGGACCTAAAGTATTGGAGCATATGATTGATTGCTCGATTTTGTTGGAAGGCTCGGAAGATAGCCGCTTTAGAACCCTGCGCGGCCAGAAAAATCGCTTTGGAGCGGTCAACGAGTTGGGTGTGTTTGCTATGACCGAGCAGGGTTTAAAGGAAGTGAAAAACCCCTCGGCTATTTTTCTATCCCGCACCGAAGAGCCCGCTTCCGGTAGCGTGGTGATGGTAGTGTGGGAAGGCACCCGGCCTTTGCTGGTTGAGATTCAAGCGCTGGTGGATGATTCGCCTTTGGGCAACCCCAGAAGAGTGGCTGTCGGTTTGGAGCAGAATCGCTTGGCCATGCTATTAGCGGTATTGCATCGCCATGGTGGTTTGCAGGTCGGTGATCAGGATGTTTTTGTGAATGTGGTCGGTGGTGTCAAAGTGTTGGAAACCAGTGCTGATTTATCACTGTTGTTAGCTATTGTCTCCAGTTTTCGCAATCGCCCTTTACCACAGGATTTGGTGGTATTTGGTGAGGTGGGTTTATCCGGTGAGATTCGCCCTGTACCCAGCGGCCAGGAACGGATTTACGAGGCGGCCAAACACGGTTTTAAAAGGGCGGTAGTGCCACAGGCGAATGTCCCTAAAGGTGGGGTGCCGGGGATGGAAATTGTAGGGGTTAGTAAATTAGTGGAAGCGCTTGAGGCGATTTAATCACGAGCATCCCGTAGGGTGGAATATATTCCACCATCAGCCCAATCATTATTTTAGGAGGTGGTGGATTGTAATCCACCCTACGGGGCTGTGTTAAAAAATATCCTCTTCCATTACCTCTTCAATTTGGCTGGTATCTCCGGAGATATCATCGCTATCCGCTTCCTTGGTCGGCGCTAGTTCTTCCCGGAAGATTTCAAAGATCGCATTGGATTGCCCCGGTTTAGCCAACAGGCCGGTGGTTGGGTCAATTTTTACGGTCACAATGCCTTCCGGTTGCTTGGGGGCTATTTCGGGGCGGCCTTTTAGGGCGACAGCCATATAGTCAATCCAGATCGGCAAGGCCGCAGAGCCGCCATATTCCCGATTACCCAGCACGCCATTTTTATCAAAGCCAAACCAGGCGGTGGTGACAATGCCGCCACCATAGCCAGAGAACCAGGCATCGGTTGGGCCATTGGTGGTGCCGGTTTTACCCGCCAGATCATTGCGGCCCAGCTTTCTGGCTTTGCGGCCGGTGCCCTTTTTCACCACGTCGCGCATCATGCTATCGATAATATAAGCGACTCTGGCTTCGATCACCCGCTCAGCTTCTGGCAGTGCAGGCTCTGGATCAGAGTCAGCCTGTTGCAGAATATCTTCGAGGGTTGCCAGCTCTTCGGTAGCTTCAGCCACAGGTTTCACAGCGGGGTCATCACAGCTACGGCAGACGGTATTGGGCATCGCTTTATAGAGCGCTTCGCCATTGATATCGTCGATCTGTTGAATTAAATAGGGCTGGACGCTATAGCCGCCATTAGCCAGTACGGAGTAACCACTTACTATCTCCATAGGGGTTAATGAGTGGCTGCCCAAAGCCAGGGAAAGGTCTCGGGGTAGTTGGCTGGTATCAAAGCCAAATTTCTCAACATAGTTGATCGCTTTGGAAATACCGAGGCTTCTGAGTAATCGAATCGACACTAAATTGCGGGACTTAAACAGGGCATAGCGCAGGCGGGTTGGGCCATAGAATTTGCCACCATCATTGGTGGGCCGCCAGGTGCTCTCAAGGCTGGCATCTTCAAACACGATAGGAGCATCGTTAATGGTGCTGGCGGGCGTAAAGCCGTTAGCCAGGGCTGCGGTATAGACAAAGGGCTTAAAGTTGGAACCGGGCTGTCGTGTGGCCTGGGTGATACGGTTAAATTTGCTCTGGCTATAGTTAAAGCCGCCGACAAGGCTAAGGATGGCGCCATTGTCGGCATCCAGCGAAACCAGAGCCGCCTGTGCTGCGGGTAATTGCGTTAATAGCCACTGGCCATCCGCTTGCCGCTGCACTCTAATCACATCCCCAATGGCCACCACATCACTGGCGGTTTTGGGGTTCGGTCCCAAGCGATCAACGGTGACATAGGGGCGCTTGCCTTTTAGGCCGTTCTCCCATGCAATCTCAATAGCATCGCCACTGGCTAATAGTGCCGAGGCAGATTGTTCCTGAACGTCAATCACCACGGCGGGAACCAGATCACCGGGTCTCGAGGCCTTGCGGAGTTGGTTTAGCCAGCCGGTATAGTCGGGCTCGCCGGTGGTTTCACTGTTATCTTGTTCGGCGCTGGCTTTGCTGTCGTCGTTAACTGCCAGATTTTGCTCTGGTCCCCGATAGCCGTGCCGCTGATCATAGGCCAGTAAGCCGCTGATCACAGCTTTGGTGGCGCTGGCTTGCAGTTCGCTATTGATCGTCGTATAAACTCTGAAGCCATCGGTATAGGTGGCCCGGCCATAGCGTTTAAGCATATCTTTTCTGACCATTTCGGCGATATACGGCGCATATAGCTCCACTTTAGAACCATGATAGGTGGCGGTAATGGGGCTGCTAATGGCTTCAATATGCTGGTTATCATCAATATATTTTAAATCCAGCATCCGGTTTAATATCCAGTTACGGCGGATAATGGCCCGGGAGGGGTTGACCAGTGGGTTATAGGCGGAGGGTGCTTTAGGCAGGCCTGCAATCATGGCCAGTTGGGCCAAATCCAGCTCGCTAATTGACTTGCCATAATAGACCTGGGCCGCCGCTTCGATACCGTAAGCGCGATTTCCCAAAAATATCTTATTGACGTATAGCTCCAGGATTTCTTGCTTTGGCAGCTCCCGCTCAATTTGCAGGGCAAGCAGTATCTCGTTGAATTTCCTGGAAAAAGTCTTTTCAAAACTCAGAAAATAGTTTTTGGCTACCTGCATAGTGATAGTGCTGCCGCCGGTTTTTATTGAGCCGCTTACCAATAATTGTGAGGCAGCGCGCAGCAGGCCTTTGATATCTACGCCATGATGGTCGAAGAAACGGTCGTCTTCGGCAGCTAATATGGCTTGCACGAATTGAGTGGGGATTTGATTAAAGGTGACTGGGCTTCTGCGTTTTTCGCCGAATTCGCCAATGAGTTGGTTGTCGGTGGAGTAAATACGCAAAGGAGTCTGCAATTGCACGTCTTTCAGTACATCGACAGGGGGCAATTTAGGGCTTAGGTACAGGTAGGCGCTGACTAATATTAATAATGCGCCAGTCGATGCCGATAGTAATAACCATAAAATGATTCTGGTGAAATTTGTGATATGAGCCATACTTTTCCAGTTGCGTTGGTCGCGGTTCGATACTTTACTTTAAGTCAGTGTGCCAAAGTGTGAAATTATAAGCACTTTTTTATAATGATTAATTTGCGTAATCCCCATACGTGATATTTAATGTAACTTATAAAAGTTAGCTGTAAGTTACGGATGCAAATAGGAAAATTACTGTGTTAGGCAGTCTATTCGGAAAAAAGAAATCGATCCCAGTGCTGGGGGTAGACATC
The DNA here is from genome assembly GCF_002117105.1 of Oceanicoccus sagamiensis. Taxonomy (GTDB): domain Bacteria; phylum Pseudomonadota; class Gammaproteobacteria; order Pseudomonadales; family Dasaniaceae; genus Oceanicoccus; species Oceanicoccus sagamiensis. The sequence continues at coordinate 1,905,934 of NZ_CP019343.1, forward strand.
AGTTCTACCTCGGTCAAGCTACTGGAGATTAGTAAAAGTGGCGACCAATACAAGGTCGAGAGCTACGCTGTGGCCTCCTTGCCGCCCAATGCTGTGGTGGAGAAAAACATCGCAGAGCTGGAAGGCGTCGCTGAATCTGTCACCAAGGCCTATGAGCGTTCCAAGTCGAAAATGAAGACTGCGGCGGTCGCCGTTGCCGGTTCTGCGGTTATCACCAAGTTGATTGATATGCCCGAGGGCCTCAACGACGATAATATGGAAACCCAGATAACCCTTGAAGCTGACCAGTATATTCCCTACCCCCTGGATGAAGTCGCGATCGACTTTGAGGTTCAGGGTGAGTCAGATAATAGTCCCGAGCAGGTGGAAGTCTTACTGGCCGCCTGCCGCCGTGAAAACGTCGAGCTGCGCGTTGATGCTTTGGAGATGGCGGATATTACCGCGAAGGTCGTTGATGTTGAGGCCTATGCCATCGAGCGCACCTTTGAGCTGATCCGTCCTCATCTGGACTGCGATGAAGACAGTGCTATCGCTATTATTGATATAGGCTCTACCATGACCACCTTAAGTGTTCTGGTCGATGGCCAAACCGTTTATACCCGTGAGCAGCTCTTTGGCGGACGCCAGCTCACCGAAGAAATTCAGCGCCGCTATGGCCTCTCTTTGGATGAGGCTGGCCTTGCCAAGAAACAGGGCGGTTTGCCCGACGATTATGAGCCTGAAGTCCTTGAGCCATTTAAAGACGCCGTGGTTCAGCAAGTAACTCGCTCACTACAATTCTTCTTTTCTTCCAGTCAATACAATGATGTCGACCATATCGTACTGGCTGGCGGTGTCGCTTCAATGACCGGCCTGGCAGAAGTTGTTCAAGACAAGCTGGGCACACCCACCACCCTGGCGAATCCGTTTACCAATATGTCGGTGGCTTCCCGGGTCGATACCATGTCATTAAGTAACGATGCTCCTTCACTAATGATCGCCTGCGGTTTGGCGCTAAGGAGTTTTGATTAATGGCTAATATTAATTTACTCCCCTGGCGCGAAGAGCGCCGCCAGGAACTCAAGCAAGCCTTTTTGGTGGTGCTGGGTATTGTGGCGGCGATTGGTTTTGCTCTGGTTGTGTTGGCTGATATGGCGGTCAATAGTGCCATAGATGGCCAGAACGCGAGAAACCAATATTTGGAAAAACAAATTGGCGAATTAGAGCTGCAAGTTAAAGAGATTCGTGAACTGGAAAAGAAAAAGCAGGAACTGTTAGACCGGATGAAAGTTATCCAGGAGCTACAGGGTAATAGACCGATTATTGTTAGAATTTTTGATGAGATGGTAAGAAGCTTGCCCGATGGTGTTTTCTATCAGTCCTTGTCCCGTAGCAATGATGCCATCAAATTACAGGGTATCGCAGAATCCAATAACAGAATCTCAAGTCTGATGAGAAGAGTCGACAAGTCTGAATGGTTTGATGACCCTAACCTGACGGCGGTTACTGCTAATCCAATCTTTGGAGAGCAGGCGAGTGAATTTACAATGTCATTTAACATTAGCACTCCCTCCGTTATTGATGAAGGGGAGGAATAACTGATGTCATTTAACGACGCACTACAAGAACTGAAAGACTTTGATGTTAATGATCTGGATGTAGAAAATATCGGCTCATGGCCGATGATGATCAAAGCCATAGCGTGGGCTGGCGTATTTATTGCGGTGTTGGCGGCGGGTTATTTCTATGATGTGTCCGAGCTACAAGATCAATTAGCCAAGTCCGAAAAGAAAGAACAAGACCTTAAATCTCAATTTGAGCGTAAGGCTTTTCAGGCGGCTAACCTTAATGCTTACCGCAAGCAGATGGAAGAAATGGAAGAATCATTTGGTGCGCTGATCAGTCAGCTGCCGAGCGATACTGAAGTTCCCGGGCTGCTGGAAGATATTACCAATAAAGGTTTGGCCAGCGGTTTGGAAATCAGCAGTATTACCTTGGGCAATGAACGTGCTGAAGAATTTTATATTGAATTACCGATTCAAATTGAAGTCAGTGGCAACTACCACGATTTAGGCTCTTTTGTTAGCGGCATTGCCGGTTTGCCTCGAATTGTAACCTTGCATGATTTTGAAATTTCCCAACAAGACAAGTCCTCTGCGTTAACGATGAAGATTACCGCCAAGACCTATCGTTATAAAGATTTGGAGGGAGATGATGCTTAATCTTTTTTCAAAACTATTATTGGCCGGTTCAGTCGTTACACTGACAGCCTGTGGCGGTGGTGATTACCAGGATCTGGACGACTTTATGGCGGATAAAAAATCCCGCCCAGCCGGAATGATTAAACCGATTCCTGTTTTTAAGGCTTATAAAGCCTTTACCTATAGTGCTTCTGCACTGCGTAGTCCCTTTGAAAAACCTGTTGAAGTTACTGAGATAACACGCTTGCGCATGGCAAGCAATGTTAAGCCAGACCCTAATCGTACTAAAGAATATCTGGAGCAGTTCAGTCTGGATTCTTTGACCATGGTGGGCACTTTGCAGCAAGGGGATGTGTTATGGGCTTTGATGCAGGATGAAGAGGGTGGAGTTCACAGAACTCGACTAGGCAACTTTATGGGGCGTAACCATGGGCGTATTGTAGAGTCGACAGAAACCTATGTTTCTGTGATTGAAATTGTGCCCAATGGTGTTGATGGTTGGGTCGAAAGACCAAGAACTATTAAGTTAAAGACAATAGAAGAATAGTGAGAGTGGAGAGTTCCATGGATATTGCATACAGACATTTGAGTTCAATAAAAGGAGGCCGTGGTTTGATGCCGCATCGCCTATTGAGGACTCTGTCGCTAGTGCTGTGCGCATTGTTTGCGAGTATGGCTTTTGCAGCCGATGTAAATCTGACGGATGTAGAGTTTAGTTCCCAGCCTGGCGGTCGCTTTGAAGTGCGTCTGGATTTTGATGGTACTCCGCCTGAGCCCAAAGGTTACAATATTGAAAAGCCTGCCAGAATCGCACTGGATATGGCTGGTGTTTCCAGCAAGCTGGAACAGAAAAAATTTCCGCTGTCTTATGGTAATGCCAGTAGTGCCGTTATTTTAGAATCCGGCGGTCGTACCCGGATGATTTTGAACTTAGTCGAATTGGCGCCTTACCAAACCCGTATTGAAGGCAATAGCCTGTTTGTTGAAGTCGGTGATTCCGGTGTTCGCGAATATTTAAAACCTACCAAAGAAAACCCTGTCTTGAGTGCAGCTTCGTCTAAACAAACGAATGCGGCGAGCAATGACATTGTCGATGTTGATTTTAAACGTGGTGACCAGGGTGAAGGTCGTTTGGTGATTAACCTGGCCAACCCTAAAGCCGGTATCAATGTGTTTGTTGAAGGTGGTTTTATCAAAGTTGATTTTGATGATGTTAATCTGCCTGAGCGCCTGCAGCGTCGCTATGATGTCAGTGATTTTGCGACACCGGTGCAATCGGTTGAAGCCCAGCCTAGCGAGGGTGGTGCACTCTTCTCTTTGAAAGCCAGCGGTGATTTTGATTATCTGGCATACCAAACTGACAATGAATATGTTGTGAGTGTTAAGCCACTGACCGCCGAAGAGCTTGAGCTTAAAAAGAAAGAGTTTGCCTATGTGGGTGACAAGCTTTCATTGAACTTCCAGGATATTGAAGTGCGCGCCGTATTGCAGTTAATTGCGGATTTTACCAGCCTCAACCTGGTAGCGTCGGATACGGTTTCTGGTCGCATTACCTTAAGGTTACAGAATGTGCCCTGGGACCAGGCGTTGGATTTGGTTTTAAAAACCAAGGGCTTGGATAAGCGTCAGAACGGTAACGTCTTAATGGTGGCTCCAGCGGCTGAGATTGCTGAGAGAGAGCGCCAGGAAATTGAAAATAACAAACAGATTGAAGAGTTGGCGCCACTGCAGACCGAGTACATCCGTATTCGTTATGCCGACGCGCGTGAAATGTATCGCTTATTTGGCAATGAAAGTGGTGGCCCTGAAGAAGTATCAACCACCAGCCTATTATCACCCCGTGGTAGCGTGATAGTTGATGAGCGGACAAACTCTTTATTAGTGACTGAGACTGCACAGAAATTACAAGAATTCCGCCGCGTTGTTCGCTTGCTGGATGTACCTGTTAGGCAGGTATTGGTTGAAGCGCGCATTGTTATTGCCAACTCCAGTTTTGATGAAGAGTTAGGTGTGCAGTGGGGTGCTTCGGGTATCAATGCTGTGAATAGTGGTGAAGACTTATTGTTCTTCGGTGGTAATACTGATTCGATTATCGACAGTCGTAGCTCGGTGGCTCAGGCAGCCCTCGATATTGCTCAGGGTAATGACTTATCAGAACCTATTCTTGCCCCTGATGCATTAAACGTTGACTTAGGTGTAGCTAACCCTACAGGTAGCGTTGCGGTAGGTTTTGTTAACGACGATGTTATTTTACAGATGGAGTTGAATGCGCTTGAATCACAGGGTCGTGGTGAAATTGTTTCGCAGCCTAAGGTGATTACCGGTGATAAACAGGAAGCGGTTATCAAGTCGGGTTCTGAGGTGCCTTTCCAGGAATCTTCTGCCAACGGTGAAACTACCGTCTCGTTTAAAGAGGCGGTACTGAAATTACAGGTAACCCCGAGCATTACACCGGATGACCGTATCATTATGACTCTGGAGATTAACCAGGACTCTATTGGTGACCTGGTACCTTCCGGTAATGGCGGTGTTGTACCAACAATTGACACCACTGAGCTGACCACCCAGGTACTGGTCGGTAATGGTGAAACGGTTGTATTGGGTGGTGTTTTCCGCACCGTCGATGTAGAGTCAGAATCTAAAGTTCCTGTGTTAGGTGATATTCCTTACCTTGGCCGCCTGTTCACGAATACCTCGGTGACTCAGGAGAAGACAGAGACTTTAATCTTTATCACGCCAAGAATTTTGGCTGATACCCTTATCGATTAAGATTGACTAAAAAAGATTGACTACAACACACCTGAAAACAGCATGAAATCTTCTTCCAACGTTTTTCTTGTCGGCCCTATGGGGGCCGGCAAATCTACCATCGGGCGGCTATTAGCCGCCGATCTTCGTTTAGACTTTAAAGATACCGATAAAGAAATTGAAGACCGTAGCGGTGTGGATATCCCCTGGATTTTTGATATGGAAGGGGAAGACGGTTTTCGTGACCGTGAAGCGGCCATGCTCGATGAGTTAACCCAATTGGATAAAACCCTGCTGGCAACCGGTGGCGGCATTGTGCTGAAACCTGAAAACCGCAAAGCGCTGGCTAGTCGGGGCCGGGTTGTGTATTTAATGACCTCAATCGACGAACAGGTCCGAAGAACCGCCAGGGATAAAAAGCGTCCCTTGCTCAATACCGAAGAGCCTCGACAGGTACTAACCGACCTGATGAATCTGCGCCATCCCTTATATGAAGAAATCGCCGACTATGTGATCGATACTGACGGTCGCAGCCCCAAATCCGTGGCCCAGGAATTAACGCGGATGCTTTCTTCGTAAAACGCGCCACAGCGGTTTATCTTATAAGAGCGATTGTGTTTAAATATCGCATCCACTCTATACGCTCAAGTTAAACCATATCATGCAAACGCTCAGTGTCGATCTAGGTGATAGAAGCTACCCGATTTATATCGGCGAAGGCCTGTTGAACCAGCCAGAATTACTCCTTAATCATATCCAGGGCCGTCAGGTGCTGGTGGTCAGTAATGAAACCGTCGCCCCTATCTATCTGGCTACAATCCGGCAAGCGTTGTCCGGCCTGCATTATTCAGAAGTGATTTTGCCCGATGGTGAACAGCATAAAACGCTGGACGTGCTCAGTGCCATTTACGATAAACTGCTGGAAGATAAGCATAATCGCACGACCACATTGGTGGCCTTAGGCGGAGGAGTGGTAGGTGATATGACCGGCTATGCCGCGGCCAGCTACCAGCGTGGCGTTAACTTTATTCAAATTCCTACCACCTTATTATCCCAGGTCGATTCTTCAGTCGGTGGTAAAACCGGGGTTAATCATCCGCTGGGTAAAAATATGATTGGGGCTTTCCATCAGCCACAATGTGTTATTGCCGATACTCATACCTTAACGACCTTGCCCCAGCGCGAATTATCCGCGGGTATCGCCGAAGTGATTAAGTATGGTTTGATCTGTGACGCTGATTTTTATGCATGGTTAGAGCAACATGTAGAAGAACTGTTAGCCTGCGATCAAACCGCCCTGGCCGAAGCGATTTATCGCTCCTGTGACAATAAAGCCAAAGTCGTGGCCAGTGATGAGCGTGAAGCGGGTATACGAGCTATCCTTAATTTAGGTCACACCTTTGGTCATGCCATCGAAACAGCACAAGGTTATGGTAATTGGCTACATGGAGAGGCCGTAGCCGCGGGCATGCAGCTAGCCGCCCAGCTATCAGAAAAAATGCAGTGGATCAGCGCTGATGATGTTGACAGTGTGCGTCATCTTTTATTGCGGGCGAAGTTACCCGTTACACCACCGGCCATGACCTGCGACCAATTCTTATCATTAATGGCCGTAGATAAAAAAGTGTTAGACGGGCGCTTACGTTTAGTATTGTTAAAGAAAATGGGCGAGGCTATTATTACCAGTGATATTGCGGAGCAGGATGTGCGCGATACCCTAACCGATGCCGGAGTCTCAGCTTAAGTGACTACCCCTATCAAAGAGCAGCAATAGGATTGCCTAATGACTGAAACAGCCAGTTACGACGCTGAGCATTATGTGCAGCGCCTCGATCTAGGGGAAGATCCCTTTGCTGTTGATTTTGAATCTGATTATTTCTATACCGGTGGTATGCGCCGCCAGCTGCTAGACCAGCTGGTTCACTTTAGCCGTTTTGGTCATCAAACCGTGTTGCTAGTAGGTGCCACCGGTTGCGGTACTTCCGCCTTGCTTGACCAAGCCTATGAGCAGATCGAAGATGCCATGGACTGCTGCTTTATCAATGCCGAAGAGTCTACTTTACCGGAACAGTTAATAGAATCGCTGAACGAACAACTCAATTTCCAACTGCCTTCTCCCATTGCGTCGCCGGATTTTTTAGCCGCCTTACAGTCCGGCTTAATCATCGATGGTGAGCCAGAGCCTATTATGTTGGCGGTTGACCAGTCCCATTATCTTTCACTTGAGGCTTACCAGCTGCTGCGTGAGATTGTGGCATTAGGTGACGGTAATATCTGCCTGTTAATTGCCGGTGAATACCAGGTTGAGCAGATGGCCAAGCTGGCGTCTTTTGATGACGGGCAAATAAAATTAGTGGAGCTGGAACCTCTAACCGCTACGGAAAGCGGCGACTATATTCTGGGGCTGCTTCGCTCTGTGGGTTATGCTGGCGAGTTGCCCTTAAGCAATGACCAACTAGCGGTATTGCATGAGCGCAGCGGCGGCAATTTGCTTGAGATCAATCAACTAGTGCCGTCCTTATTAAATGCTAAAGCCACGGCTAGCCCATCAACGTTCCGTTTTGGTATCCCTATTGCCCATGTGGCGGCTATTAGTATTCTTGCTGTGGCGCTAATAGGCTCATGGCTGTATCAAGGTAGCGATCAACAGCCGGCGGAGGCAGCACTCAGTCCGGCACCGGTTAGTGCCGAACAAGTTGAACCTGCATCCATTGCCTTAGTAAAGGAAGAGCAACTGCCGCTCCGGCCTACAGAGGCAATAGCAGCAGTTAATGAGCCTGGGGTGGCTGAAGATACCGCCGGGGCGATTGAGCGCTCGACGGTTATCCCGGTTGAGCCTGTCGCCGCAGTGGCCGTCGCTGAGCCTCTGCAAAAGGCTGCTGCCCCTGCCGTCAGCCCCGTGGTTGAAGAAAAGCCTGTTATAAAGGCCAAGCCTGAAGCTGTGGTTGCAGCCCCTGTCGAAAGCAAGCCGGTGGCTGCAGCTCCCGCTGTAACCCCTGCACTCACTCCCACGCCCACACCTGCACCTGCACCTGCACCAGCCAGCAAAGCCAAACTTGCAGAGCCAGCCCCTGTGGCTGCTAAGCCTGCCTTACCCGTAAGGGAGCAGCGTTTATTGGCCTACCCTGAAACCCAGTATATGCTCCAGCTGATTGGCTCAGTCGAAGAGGCCCGCGCCAGAGAGTTTGTTAAACGCTATATCAACCGTATGCCTGTCACCTACTTTGAAACCCGCTTAAAGGGTAAACCCTGGTTTGTGGTGGTCACCGGCCCCTATAATGACAAGCCGGCAGCTCTCGCCGGTGTTAAAGTCCTTCCCCCTGAGCTACAAAAGCAACGCCCCTGGGCCCGCAGTGTGGCTAGCGTCCATAAGGATATCGGCAAGAAATAACCCCGGGCCGATCTGGTTAAAAAATGACCGTTTTCCTTTCAAATTTGTCCCCTTAGGGTCATACGTGTAGAATGTCCTCCCTTTTTTCCTGCGCATGGCAGAATTTTGTGCTGTGGTCGTTGTATCTTTTTGATTTTACAAAAGATTTTTTAGCGAGATTCGTTATATGAGTACAGGCCTTTACAGACCTGAAGACGTTCGTGACAACTGTGGCTTTGGCCTTATCGCCGATATGGCGGGCAAGCCCAGTTATGAACTATTACGCACCGCGATTGAGTCATTAACTTGTATGACTCACCGAGGCGGTATTGCTGCGGACGGCAAAACCGGTGACGGTTGTGGTTTATTAATCAAGAAGCCCGATAGCTTCCTTCGCACAGTGGCGAAAGAGTGCTGTGGCGCCGAGCTGTCTGCCCAGTATGGTGTGGCACAAATTTTCTTAAGCAAAAATGAAACCGTAGCCGCCGCTGCGCGCAAAACCGTAGATGGTATTTTGGCAGAGCAGGGTTTAAGTTCTGCTGGTTGGCGTGTGGTGCCAACGGACCCGGCTTACTGTGGTGAGATTGCATTAAGTAGCCTGCCCAGCATCGAACAACTATTTATTAACACTGAAGAAACTGACGAACAGGCGCTGGCCACCCAGCTGTATATTGCACGTCGTAAAATCGAGTTAGCGTTGGCTGACGATGACGATTTTTATATCTCCAGTTTTTCAGCGTCGGTTATTTCCTATAAAGGCCTGGTAATGCCAGTAGATTTGCCCAAGTTCTATCCGGACCTGGGCGATGAGCGTTTAGAAACGGCCATCTGTGTTTTCCACCAGCGTTTCTCAACCAACACATTACCTCGCTGGCCTTTGGCCCAGCCATTCCGTATGTTGGCCCACAATGGTGAGATCAATACGATTGAAGGCAACCGTAACTGGGCCGACGCCCGCGCCAGCAAATTTGAAACTGAGCTGTTGCCAGATATTGAAGGTATTAGCCCATTAGTTAACCGCACCGGTTCTGACTCTTCCAGCATGGACAATATGTTAGAAGTGCTACTAGCCGGTGGTATGGATCTATTCCGCGCTGTGCGTATGTTAGTGCCACCTGCCTGGCAAAATATGGAACATATGGATGCGGATCTAAGAGCTTTCTATGAATATAACTCCATGCATATGGAGCCTTGGGATGGCCCAGCCGGTATTGTAATGACCGACGGTCGTCACGCAGTTTGTATGTTGGATAGAAACGGTCTGCGTCCAGCTCGTTATGTCATTACCAAAAATGGCTTTATCACGTTGGCGTCAGAAATCGGTACCTATGATTACAAGCCGGAAGATGTGGTTGCCAAAGGCCGTGTTGGCCCAGGTCAAATTCTTGCAGTTGATACCAAGACCGGTGAGCTGCTGCATACCAAAGATATTGATCAGCAACTAAAGACGCGCTTCCCGTATAAACAGTGGATGAAAGAAAATGCCACGCGTATAGAGTCGACGTTTGAGCCCGTACAAAAGCCTGATCTTATTAGCGCCGAAGATATTCCTGTTTACCAGAAAATGTTTCAGGTTAGCTTTGAAGAGCGTGAGCAAGTCTTACGTCCTTTAGCCGAAGGTGGCAACGAAGCGGTAGGCTCCATGGGTGATGATACCCCGATGGCGGTACTGTCGCGTCAGCAGCGTTCCGTTTACGATTATTTCCGTCAGAAATTTGCCCAGGTAACCAATCCCCCGATTGATCCTTTGCGGGAATCTATCGTGATGAGTTTGGAAACTTGCCTCGGTGTTGAGAAAAATATTTTTGAAGAAACCGCTGACCATGCGGATCGTATTATTCTGACCACTCCAGTACTGTCGCCGGATAAATTCCAGCGTTTAATGTCGCTGGATAAAGCCGGTTACGATAGCCAAATTATCGAGCTCAGCTTTGACCCTGAAAAGAACAATTTACAGCAAGCCGTTGAAAGCATTGCTGAGCAAGCGGTAGCCGCTGTGCGCGCAGGTACGGTGTTATTAGTCCTATCTGATCGCACTATTGAAAAAGGCTCGCTACCGGTACATAGCCTACTAGCTACTGGCGCTGTGCATCACCGATTAATCGCCGAAGGCTTGCGTTGTGATACCAACCTGATTATTGAAAGTGGTTCGGCCCGAGACTCTCACCAGTTTGCCTGTCTATTTGGTTTTGGTGCGACAGCGGTCTACCCCTATGTGGCCTATAGCGTACTGGACGATATGATTCGCGTTGGCGAATTATTAGGTGACCCGGTACAAGCCCATATCAACTACCGCAAAGGCCTCAACAAAGGTCTGCTAAAAATCATGTCGAAGATGGGTATCTCTACCATCGCTTCATATCGCGGTGCGCAG